>DCHQ01000006.1 GCA_002314855.1 Lachnospiraceae bacterium UBA1748 | reverse complement strand
CAGAATTAACTTTTGAACAAATGCTGGAAGAATCATTCAAAAATATTCATACGGGGGAAGTTGTGGAAGGTACTGTATTATCTGTAACACCAGATATGGTCTTTGTTAACATCGGCTATAAGTCAGATGGTATCATCACAAAGAACGAGTTTTCTAATGACAGTTCAGTTGATCTTACAACAGCCGTTAAGGAAGGAGACAAGATCAACGTTAAGGTTATAAAGCTTAATGATGGCGATGGACAGGTTTTACTCTCATACAAGAGAGCAATCGTTGATAAGGTTAGTGCTGTTCTTGAAGAGGCATTTAACAAACAGACAGTTATCACTTCAACAGTTTCTGAAGTTGTTAAGGGTGGTATCAAGGTTGTTGTTGACGAAGTTCCTGTATTTATCCCAGCTTCACTTGCAACAGATAGTTTTGGTAGACCAGATCTTAGCGATATGACTGGTAAGGAAATCTCATTCATCATGACTGAGTTCAATCCTAAGAAGAGACGTTACATTGGTGATGCTAAGACAGTTATCCTTAAGGATAAGGCTGAGAAGAGAGAAGCAGTTCTTAGCACAATTAATATTGGCGATATTATCGAAGGCGAGATCAAGAATGTTACTAACTTTGGTGCATTCGTTGATATAGGTGGTGTTGATGGCCTTCTTCATATCTCAGAGATGAGCTGGGGACGTGTTGATCATCCACAGAACCTTTTCAAGAAGGGTGATAAGGTTAAGGTTTACGTTAAGGAAATCACAGGTGAGAAGATTGCTCTTTCTGCTAAGTTTGATGACGAGAATCCATGGGCTGACGCTGACAGCAAGTATGTTGTAGGTGATGTTGTTACTGGTACAGTAGCTCGTATGACAGACTTTGGTGCTTTCGTTTCAATCGGTGATGGTGTTGATGCACTTCTTCATGTATCTCAGATTGCTAGAGAGCATATCGAGAAGCCATCTGCAGTTCTTTCAGTTGGTCAGGAAGTTGAGGCTAAGATCGTTGATGTTAACCTTGAAGATAAGAAGATCAGCCTTTCAATGAAGGCACTTCTTCCAGAGCTTCCAGAAGAAGAGGCAGCTACAGAGGAATAATCTGTAATTAACATTTTGTATATAAATGACTCATCATTTTTGGTGAGTCATTTTTTATTATTTTTGTTAAAATTAATATATATAAACATAAAGGTGGTTTGTGAATGATGGATTACGAACAGTTTAAGAAAATCATTTTCCAAATGACAGGAATTGATTTGAACTGTTATAAAGAGCAGCAAATGAAGAGAAGAATAGAGTCTCTTATTTCAAGAAATAAAGTTTCTGGTTTTCAGGAATTTGTTGATTTGATTAAAAAAGATGATAAAGCTTTTCAGCAGTTTGTGAGTTATCTTACTATAAATGTATCTGAATTTTATCGAAATCCAGATCAGTGGGATTATCTTGATAAGACTGTATTTCCAGAACTTATAAGTAAATTTGGAAAAAGACTTAATATATGGAGCGCCGCATGTTCGACAGGAGATGAACCATATTCACTTGTTATGGCTTTATCGAAACATGTTCCGATGGAATATATTAAAATTCATGCAACGGATATTGATAGTGAGATTCTTGAAAAGGCTAAGGTTGGACTATATGATGAGAAGTCAATTGTTTCAGTGCCAACAAGCTTTAAAACAAAGTATTTTGAAAAGATAGCTAACTCATATAGAATTAATGATGAAATTAAAGGCCGTGTCGATTTTGAAAAGCATAATTTGCTGGCTGATAGATATCCTGTTAATCAGCATATGATAGTTTGTAGGAATGTTCTTATATATTTTACGGACGATGCGAAGGATAAGATATTTAAATCATATTATGATTCCCTGGTTCATGGAGGTCTACTCTTTATAGGAAGTACCGAGCAGATTATTAACTATGATAAGATTGGATTTGTTCGTAAAAATTCATTCTTTTATGAGAAACCTTAATCAATGAGAAGCCTAAAATAAATCATTAATATACTTGAATTTGTATTGTGATTGGAAATGAAGAAAAAAGCGGTCTGGACTATAAGTCCAGGCCGCTTTCTAACATTTTTGTTAATACGTGTTCTGTGTACATAGCAAAACCGCTTCGGCTTTTCTTGTACTCATCAGAAAGTTCAAAGAACATATCTTTTGATTTGTAATCTCTTTTAAAGAATGGGGTAAATAAAATTTCCCATTGTGGTAAGAATAATGATTTCTTACGTGTATAACAGTTCTGAGCTGTTGCCTGGACTCTGTGAGCTTTGTCAACAAAAGTTGCAATAGATTTATGCATTGCGATGTCTTCTGCTGGTAAATAGTAGTAGTTCTTATAATTTGAATAGAAATACTTCATTTCTTCCTCGAAAAGAGGGATCTTAAGAAAAGCATCATATCCTTTACCTGAGAAATAACAGCCTAAACCTCTAAAAGAAGTTTGAAGTGGAAGAGGACTGGTAAGCTTAAGCTTTAATATTATTTCCTGTGAACGTTTTTTGCTTTCGTTATTGAAATAATTAGCCTGAGCTTTCATGACTCTTATTGGCTTGTTGAATAAGTCGGAGTATGCAAGCATAGAAATACAGTAAAGCATACCTTTAAGATCGTTTTCGTTATGAGACAGAAGCTCGTTTAAAAGAACTTCGCTTTTTTCACATGCATAAGTGTGATAGTCGCTTACAAGCTCGCGACCAGATTTATCTTCATCTCTTGTGATTCCGAGATATTCCTCAACAGTTTTTTGCTTTAAATCAGGCAGCCCCATAAGTTCTTTATAAGGGAAGATACGACGATAAATATCAACGCCGCCAAGATTATCAAAATTATAGTCGAGCTGATATTCTTCGCACTTAGCAAGTAAGTAAGGTAAATCAAACTTGTTGCCATTATAATGTACGAGATATTTGAAGTTTCCAGTAAACTCGAAAAAAGCAGTGAGTACTGCAAGTTCATCTTCGTATTTCTCAGCAAACCACTGAATAGATTGCCACATCTCATCCTTGTAGTAGATACAACCTATTAAGTATAAATTGGTATTTTTAGGAGTAAGTCCTGTGGTCTCTATATCAAGAAATAATATGTCTTCAGGGTTAGCTAGAAGAGATATATTATAATCAGGTTTTAAATCAGGAAATTTTGTTGTAATTGTCTTCATTATTGCCTCCAATATTACAAAATATATTTTATCATAAAGAAATAAAATGATGTAGTTTTTTTTGTGTTATGTTATCATTAAAAGGTAGGTATTTTATACATTTATGAAGGGAGAATCGTATGGCTAAGTTCACTTTTAAAGGTGGAATTCATCCATTTGATGGAAAAAAACTTTCTAAAGATTTACCCATTGAAACTATTAACCCAGGCAAGCTTTTATATTATCCTTTAGCTCAGCATATTGGCGCTCCAGCCAAGGCTATAGTGGCCAAAGGTGATGCTGTTCTTGCAGGTGGTTTGATAGCCGAGGCGGGCGGCTTTGTTTCAGCTAATATTTATAGTTCGGTTAGCGGAACTGTTAAAGGCATAGAAAGACATCGTGTTGTTTCTGGCGACATGGTTGATTGTATTGTTATTGAAAATGACGAGAAATATACCGAGGCTGAGCCAATTAATAATAAAAAGCTGGAGGATATGACCAGGCAGGAGATTATTGATACAGTTGCAAAGGCTGGAATCATAGGTATGGGAGGTGCTGGATTTCCTACTCATGTTAAGTTATCTCCAAAAGAGCCAGAGAAAATCGACAGCGTTATTATTAACTGTGCTGAGTGTGAACCTTATCTTACATCTGACTATAGAAAGATGCTTGAAGAACCTGAGAAATTGGTTGATGGACTTAAGATTATATTATCACTATTTGAGGGCGCGACTGGATATTTGGCAATAGAAGATAATAAACCTGATTGTATTAAGCTTCTTAAAGAGAAGGCTGCATCGGAAGACAGAATCAAAGTTGTACCACTTATGACCAAGTATCCGCAAGGATCAGAACGTCATCTTATATACGCAGTTACAAAACGTAAGCTTAATAGTAAGATGCTTCCTGCTGATGCAGGCTGTATTGTTAACAACGTGGATACAGTTATAGCTATTCATAATGCTGTTCGTAATGGAAGACCTTTATATGAGCGTATAGTTACAGTATCGGGTGATGCTGTTACAAAGCCATGCAATTATAAAGTTCGTACAGGCATGCTTTATAGTGAAATCATTGAATATAATGGTGGCTTTAAGCAGGAACCAGCCAAGATTATTTCGGGTGGCCCAATGATGGGTATGGCGCTTTTTGATCTTGATGTACCCGTTACTAAGTCGTCTTCAGCAATACTTGGATTTACTAAGGATGAGGTTTCTGGTTCATCTGAAACTAATTGTATTAATTGTGGACGCTGCGTTGACGCTTGTCCATCTGGCTTATGGCCAGCTAAGCTTGAAGAATGTGCTACTAATGGAGATGAGGAATGCTTCCTTCAATATAATGGTATGGAATGTGTTGAATGTGGTAGCTGTTCATTTGCTTGTCCAGCCAAGAAGCAACTTTGTCAGGCCATTAAATCAATGAGAAAAGTTCAGCTTGCTAAGGCTAGAGCTAAGAAATAGAGGAGGAGATGATTGCTATGGAAGAAAATAAGAAAATCAAACGTAATGTATCATCCAATCCTCACATAAGAGATTTTATGAATACTAATATGATTATGCTGATAGTTGCAGGCTCACTACTTCCTGCACTTTCATATGGTGTATATCATTTTGGATTCAGAGCACTTGGAGTGGTACTTGTAAGCGTAATTTCATGTATGCTTACTGAATTTATATTTATTAGAATTACAAAGCAGGGCAAGAATCTTAAAGAATGCTCTTCGCTAGTTACAGGAATGCTTCTTGGAATGAACCTTCCAGTAAGTAGTCCACTTTGGATGCCTGCTATTGGTGGTGTATTTGCTATAGCAGTAGTAAAAATGCTTTTTGGTGGTCTTGGAAAGAATTTTATGAATCCTGCATTAGCAGCAAGATGTTTCCTCTTAATATCTTTTCCAAAGCTTATGACAGATTTTAGCTATGATGGATTTTCGGGAGCAACTCCACTATCGGAATTAAAAAATGGTACACTTACAGTTTCTGTTCGTGACATGATTTTCGGTAATATTGGCGGTACTATTGGTGAGACTTCTATGATAGCCATAGTTATTGGCGGATGTATCATGATTATGTTTGGTGTTATTGATTTATATATAACAGGAACATATATTGCTTCATTTGCTGTATTCCTGCTTTTGTTTGCAGGTAGAGGTTTGGACGGTGCATTTTTAAGTGCTCATCTTGCAGGCGGTGGTTTGATGCTTGGAGCATTTTTTATGGCAACAGACTATGTTACAAGACCGGTAACTAAAAAGGGACAGTTGGTATACGGAGTATTTCTTGGATTTTTAACTGCAATATTTAGATGTTTTGCTCCTTCAGCGGAGGGTGTAAGTTATGCAATTATCATAGGCAATCTTATTGTTCCTCTTATTGAAAGAGTTACTGTTCCAAAAGCTTTTGGTGTGGTTAAAGTGAAAAAGGGAGGTGCTAATTAATGGGTAGAATTATTAAAGATGCACTTATTCTTTTTGTTATAACAGCTGTGGCTGGATTGCTTCTTGCTATGGTTAATGAGGTTACAAAAGGACCAATTGAAGATCAAAAGCAGAAGGCAAAAGCGGAAGCGTGCCAAAGTGTATTTCCAGGAGTAAGCGGATTCGATGAAATTCCCGTAGAAAGCCTTGATGCGAACGTGTTGAATTCATTTAGTGAGAAATATCCAAAGATATCGATAGTTAATATTTATGATGCTAGTGGAGAAGGATATGTATTAACTCTTAGCACTAAGGAAGGTTATGGCGATAATATTACTTTTTCTATGGGAATAGCTAATGATGGAACTCTTAATGGGGTGGCAATTCTTACTAGTAATGAAACAGTAGGACTAGGATTAGAGGCAGAGAAAGTACTTGTTCCTCAGTTTGCAGGCAAAAATGTTGAGTCTTTTACTTATACCAAAACAGGCTCAACATCTGACAGCGAGGTTGATGCTATTAGCTCAGCAACTATTACAACCAGAGCTTTTGTTAACGCTGTAAATGCTGGTCTGGAATTTTATAATAATAATCTTAAATAGGAGGTGTGTCACATGGAAAAAACTAGTATGAAAGATTGTGGCAACACATTCTTAAATGGATTAATTAAAGAAAATCCAACATTTGTGCTTATGCTTGGTATGTGTCCAACGCTTGCTGTAACATCTTCAGCAATTAATGGATTTGGAATGGGCATGACAACTACTGTCGTATTAACGATGAGTAATATCATTATTTCACTGTTACGAAAAGTTATTCCAGATAAAGTAAGAATTCCAGCTTTTATCGTAATAATAGCTTCTTTTGTAACTATAGTAGGTCAATTTCTTGAAGCATATATTCCTTCGCTTAATTCGGCCCTTGGTATGTTTATACCACTTATTGTAGTTAACTGTATTATTCTTGGAAGAGCTGAGGCTTTTGCATCAAAAAATAACTGGATTCTTTCGGCTTTTGATGGTATTGGAATGGGACTTGGATTCACAGCGGCTCTTACTATTATTGGTTTAGTTAGAGAAATGCTAGGTGCTCATAAAGCATTTGGCGTAGCGTTTGCTGATATTGCAGCTATGATTGGAATGCCAGAGGCGTTTGTTAATTGGCTTTCAGCTCAGTATCCAATAGCCATATTTGTTATGGCTCCAGGAGCCTTCTTTGTACTTGCATTTATAGTTGCTATCATTAATAGTAGTAAGAACAGTAAAGCTAAGAAGGCGGCTCTTTCTAAGGTCGATTGCGATATGGCTGATCATGACTGTGCTAACTGTGCTCATAAGTGTGAGCATGCATTCTATGATCCTAATGGTATAGATGGCTCAGTATATGATAAAAATGTTAAAGAAGAGTCTAAAGACAAGGAGGAGAAATAGTATGATTAGTGAATCTATTAAGGAATTGCTTGTTATAGCTGTTGCTTCAGCTCTTGTCAGCAATGTTGTACTTAGTCAGTTTTATGGTCTTTGTCCGTTCCTTGGAGTATCAAAACAGCTTAAAACAGCTGGTGGAATGGGTGCAGCAGTTATATTTGTAATTACACTGGCATCTCTTGTTTCAAGTGTTATTTATAAAGGCATTTTACAGAAGCTTGGTATAGAGTATCTCAAAACGATAGTATTTATTCTTGTTATTGCAGCTCTTGTACAGTTTGTTGAGATGTTTTTAAAGAAGAAAATACCTGCGCTTTATAGTTCTCTTGGAGTGTTCTTGCCTCTTATAACTACTAACTGTGCAGTTCTTGGTACAGCACTTACTAATGTTCAGGAAGATTACAGCGTGTTATTTAGTGTTGTTAATGGTTTTGCTACTGCAGGAGGCTTTGCTATATCTATATGTATTCTTGCTGGAATAAGAGAGAAGATGAAGTACAATATTGTTCCAAAGCCTTTTAGAGGTATGCCAATTGTTCTTATTACAGCAGGACTTATGGCCATTGCATTTTGTGGCTTTTCTGGACTTTTATAAGGAGGCGTAAGATATGAATATTACTATGATTATTACATCAGTGCTTGTTATTGCGCTTCTTGGTTTGATACTTGGTTTATTTCTTGGAATTTCAGCTAAAAAGCTTGCGGTAGAAGTTGACCCAAGAGAAGAACAGATTCTGGAAGCTTTACCAGGTGCTAATTGCGGTGGCTGTGGTTATGCAGGCTGCGCTGCCTGTGCCAGTGCCATTCTTTCTGGTGAAGCCAGTATAAATCAGTGTCCGGTTGGGGGAGATGAAGTAGCTGACAAAATCGCTGCTATAATGGGTGTAGAGTTTGGCGGATCAGTGAAGCTTCGCGCCTTCGTTAAGTGCGGCGGAGATTGTGATAAGGCTGGATCAGATTATCAATATACCGGAGCTCAGGATTGTACAATGGCAGGATTTGTTCCTGGAGGCGGACCGAAGTCGTGCGCATATGGTTGTCTTGGATTTGGTAGTTGCGTTAAAGCGTGTCCATTTGATGCTATTCATGTTGTTAATGGTATTGCGGTAGTTGATAAAGATTCTTGTAAAGCATGCGGAAAGTGCGTTGAAGCGTGTTCGAAGCATCTTATTGAACTGGTTCCATATGATAGTCATTATGCTGTAACCTGCAGTTCTAAGGATAAAGGGCCTGATGCCATGAAGGTATGTAGCGTTAGTTGTATAGGGTGCGGATTATGCAAGAAGAACTGTCCTAATGAAGCAATAGAGGTTGAGAATTTCCTTGCTAAGATTGATTATGCTAAATGTACTAATTGCGGAACATGTAAGGAAAAATGTCCGAAAAAGGCAATTAATAATATATAATTGATTGAAATGTAAATATAAAAACATCAGTTTATCCATTGGTAAACTGATGTTTTTTTATATGTCAGAATAAATGATATCACCCTTTTTGGTAATAAATATAGCTTGATAATCGCATTTTTTATTAATGTATTCTATTCCGTTTTTTAGTCCCATTAGGAAGCAAGCAGTTGAATATGAGTCGCAGTATGTTGACGACGGACCTATTATTGTTACGCTTACTAGCTCATTATTTACAGGCTTACCAGACTTACTATCAAGGAGGTGGTGCATTATAGTTCCGTTATCTAAATAATATCTTTCGTATATTCCGCTAGTAACAACACTTTTATCTGAAATATTAATGGTGAGAGCATATTCTGCATTTAAATCTAGTTCTTTACGGTTTAATGAAGCGATATATGATTCAAGATCATCAGGATAATTATAATCGTCAAATATGTTTTTAGGTAGTGACTTGAATGGATTTTGAACGGCTACATTATAGCCTTTTCCGTTGTTATCACCTAGTGCAAGAACATTTCCACCAAGGTTTATTAATGCATCATCAATACCATCGCGTATAAGTTGTTCTTTTATTTTGTCGGCTATATAACCTTTGGCTATAAAACCGAATCCGATTTTTGAACTTGAATTTGTGAGAGTTAAAATATTGTTTTCGTATTGAAGAGATGAATAGTCTACCCCTTTAAGAGCGGCTTCGATATCTGATTGGTCTGGCGAAGTATCATTTGAGGGATCAAAATCGTAGAGCTCATAAACAGACATTATAGTTGGGTCGATTACTCCTTTGGTTTCATGGGCTATTTCAAGCGCGGTTTCTATCAAATCATTTAGCGAATATTCGTCTTCATTGGTTACATAAAAACTCCTGTTATTACCTAATTTGTAAGCCAAACTATCTTCTAAATATGGTGATAATATGGTATCATAAGTGCATACTAGGTTTATTAGACTCGATTTTTCAGAAGTAGTTATGTCATCATTGATTTTTATTGAAATATAGGTGTCAAAATAAAAGCCATTTATAGTATTTTCAGTTGGCCTATATTCTTGTCTTAGAATGATGAAAAGTCCTAGTAATATTAATAATATACATACCAAGCGATATATAATTGTATGATTTATAATCTTTTTATTCATGAAACGATTATAGCATATATGAATGTAAGAATTAGATATAAACATGAAACTTGACGACGATTTTGATTATGAATACAAAGGGAAGAAACGTTCGGACAGTTATCGTCAAAGCCCTATGTATACTTATACAATGATAACTGTAATTATTGTGATGATTTCAATACTTGGTATTGTTATTTTGCTCAATAATTCAGGGAATAAACCTGGTAAAACTAATGCTAGCATTAATCAGGCGAGTACTATTACAGATAGTAGTATGGTAGCTTCTGCGACGGACAAAAGTGTTGATGAACTTATTAGCGGAAGCACATTAGTTGCCAGCGATCTTGATATATGGGATGAGGATTATTCTAACCCTAGTGCTAAAAAGGAAGAATTACAGGAAGCTTTATCGTCAGGAGATGGAGACGAAACAGTAGATAACACCATGGATGATCCTTCAGCTGGTGGAACCAAAACACGTATTGTTTATAGTGATGGTAAAGAAGAGTGGATTGATATTAATCCTTATCTAGTTTCAAATCCATATAATAATGCGAACCTTGTCAATGTCAATAATATTATGAAGTATTATGACAATTATGTGAAAACTTCATTTGTAGGCGTTGATTTATCCAAGGTTGATGATTATGTGGATTTTAATAAGCTTAAGAATGCTGGCGTAGATTATGTGATGCTTCGAGTTGGTTCAAGAGGTTATTCTACCGGAGAAATATTAGTAGATGACAGCTTTGCTGATAATATTGAACGGGCTAAGAATGCTGGGCTTGATGTTGGTGTATATTTTTTCTCACAGGCGATTACAAAAGAAGAAGCCATCGAAGAAGCCAATTTTGTTATCAATACTATATCTGAAAATAGTATTAAATATCCTGTCGTTTATTATATCGAAGAAGTTAATAGTAATGATGTACGTACAAATGATTTGAATCAGATGCTTCGAACCAATATTGCTATTGCATTTATGGACACCATTAAAGCGGCGGGCTATACACCAATGCTTTATGGTAATAAAGAATATTTATTAAAGAAAGTGAGTTTTGGCTCACTTATTGGATACGATATCTGGCTTGGGGAAAATGGGGATGTGCCAGATTTTCCATATGAATTTAACATGTGGCGCTATACTAATCTTGGAAAGATAGAGGGTGTGTCTGGAGTGGCACATCTGAATATTTGTTTTACAGATTATTCCGGAAGGTAATTTATGATTGTAAATCCATTTTACGAACTTGTTGCAATTATAATATCGATAATTATTGTACTTTATTATAGCACTAGTAAGAAAATTAGTAGTGTTCAAAATAAGGTTTTTGTGTTGCTCAACGTTGCAAATCTTTTAACTGCTCTTACTGATATTCTTACGTATTATTTTGTTTATACAAAGACAAGTCTGGTTGCGTGTTTTATTTGCTCGGATATTTATTTTGTGACACATATTCTTGTTATTCCATTACTCTTATTATATATATTTTTCTCGGCACGCGATTGGAGAAGCTATTCGTTAGTTTCCAAGGTACTTTCAAGTATTCCATTTGCGGCAATGATTGCACTTGTTATATATAATAAGTTCAATCCAGTTTTATATACATACAATAGTGATTTTATTTATTCCAGAGGAGTAGCAATGCCTTGCTTGTACTTTGGAATAGCTTTCTATGTTTTATACGCACTTGTATTCTTATTCAAGTTCAAGAAAGAAATCCCATCTATTAAAAGAGCAATAATTATGATTGCTCTAACTTGTAATGTTGTAAGTGTTTATATTCAGTTTATTAGCTACGAAACTCGTATAGAGACTTTTGCAATTTCGTTCAGCTTACTTCTTATGTTCCTGACAATTCAGGATCCACATTCTGAAAAAGATTTCGAGACTAATTTATATAATAAAAATGCTTTTATGAGCCTAATGAAGCAGTCGGTTAATTCGTTATCAAAGCATATAATTATCACGATTGTAATTCGTGACTTTGTTGATTTTGCACGCGAAAGTGATAATCAGATTAATACGATGGGTGCGGAGATAGGTCATTATCTTGAAGGCGTATCTAAATCCTGTGAAATATTTAGATATGAGAAGAATGTATTTATAATGCATATGATGGATGCTTCAGATTCTGTAATTGAAGCTGTTATTGATGAAGTAAAGTCAAGATTTAAAGAACCATGGCAATTTTCTGATATTAATATTGTTTATAAAATTGGACTATGTCGTCTTGATATTCCAACAGAGATTGATAATATTACCAGACTTAGTGGTATCCTTCATAATTTCTCTTCATGGGAAGCTGATAGAACATATGCTAATGATAAATATGCCTCGCTCGGGGACTTTGATTTAAAATTAATAGATCGATCAACAAAAATCAAAGATGCTGTTATGAACGCGGTTGAAACAGATTCTTTTGAACTTATTTTTAGCCCAATTTATAGTATGGAAAATAAGAAAAATGCATCTGCTATAGTTAGTTATAGGTTTCTTGATGATGAAATAGGGTATGTCTATGCCAAGGAAATGATTCCAATCCTTGAACGTCAGGGTGTTCTTAATGATGTGATTAAGAAAATTAATAATAAAATTATTAACTTTTATAAAAACGAGTTTAATTCTTGCGACATAAAATCCATTGTTTTAAAAGTTGCTTCACCTATGACTATCCAGGCTGGATATCTTAATGAATTATTTGATTTAATGAAAGAAAATAATATTCCTAGTGATTATTTATGCATTGAGATTACAGAATATATTGTTTCAAAAAGTAAAAATAAACTTATTGAACTCATGGAAACAAGGAGCAAGGAAGGGTTTACATTTATATTATCGGAGTATGGTTCTGGATATAGTAATATGTCTGCTATATATGATATTCCAATTTCAGGACTTACTGTAGATGGTAATGTTGTTCGTGCGGCTTTTGAGAATAAGAGAGCGAGAGTTGCATTAATTAATACTTTACAGCTTGCCAGAAAACTTAATCTTATAACTGCTTTATCTGGTATAACTGATCTTAAATATTTTAATATGCTTCAATATTTTTCGTGTGATTATGCATTGGGGTCGTATTTTATGGAGGACCTTGATGTAAATGACTTTATTAATCTCAGTAAGCAGGATAAGGAGGTTACAGAAAATGATTAAATTATTCGATCAATTTGTGACTGACATATCTTCGTATCAAATTAGTCTTAGTATTGCTGCCATTGCGGTTAGCTTTCTCATGCTTATTATTGTACAGAGGAAGGTTAAGTCTGCTTGGAAAAATTATTTTAGATATTATAGATTGGTTGTTACAACCATTATTTGTGGTATTTTTGGATGTTTTGATCAGATTCTTACCTATGAATTTTTTGATAAGTATATTGCCTTAAAATATGCATGTCATGCAATTACTATATCAATATTATTTTTGAATACTACCTTTTATTCAGGTTACTTTTTGGCTCAGGTTGGTATTGACTCGCATGATAAAAAATGGAATATAGCAATCTATGCACCAGCGATTTTGTCAGTTATTGTTTCATTTACAAGTCCTTTTCATAAGCTTATTTATTATTATGATGCTAGTGGACAGCTTTTGTTAAATTATGATACATATTGGATTTTATTTTTGCCTATGGCGTATTTTATTGTGATTTGGTCAATAATATGTATCAATTATTATAAAGTGTTTAACTTTGGCAAATTCCGTTTTGTTGTAATACTCACGGTTTCACTAGCTGTTACTGTATTATTATTTGCTAGATATAAAATTATTGGTTTCTTTACGCTTGCATTTTCTATTGGACTTATATTTATGGTTTATTCAATGCAGCGTCCAGATGAACTGCTTGATGATACAGGTGCTATTCGTCGAACATTTATGTTTAGAGATTTTAAACAGGATTTTTTCAGACGTGTATATTTTACAATTGTTTTTGTGCGAATTACGGAATATCAATATCTGGCAGATAGATATGGCGAAATTGAATTTAATACAATGCTTTCGCTTGTATCGGATTATTTGAATAAGGTTCATAGTGGTTCATCACTTTATATGTTAGATGCTAAGACATTTGCACTCCAGGTACCTGATAATGATGAAGTGAGGATGCGTATTTTGGCAGAGAGCATCAAGATGCGTTTTGCTGAGGAATTTGTAACTTCATCTAATTCTGTTAAGATTCCAGTATCCATACTTACCATGCAGTGCCCAGATGAAATCAATAATTATGAGAGCTTTGTTTCAGTAGGTAACAAAATAACTAATAGTGTATTTGAAACTGATAAGATCATTTCAGCCACTGAGTTCCTTAGAAATGATAGAGAGAAGGATGTTATTATGGCTGTTAAGAAAGCCATGGGTAATAATTCATTCCGTGTATTTTATCAGCCTATTTACTCAACTGAGAAGAAAAAGATTGTTGCAGCTGAAGCGCTTATTAGATTGTTTGATGATAAGCTTGGATTTATTTCACCTGAAGAATTTATTCCTCTTGCTGAAAGAGAAGGACTTATTTTGAAAATCGGAGCCTTTGTTTTTAGTGAGGTTTGTAGATTTATTAAAAATAATTCTCTTGAAGAAAAGGGTATTGAATATATTGAGGTTAATCTGTCAGCTGTTCAGTGTACTCATTATAAACTGGCTGAAGAGTTCTTTGAGGAGATGAAGAGTTATGGTATTAAGCCTTCACAGATTAATTTCGAAATCACAGAAAGTTCTCTTCTTGATAACAATGTAACTGTTTCGACTAATATTGAAAATTTCATCACTAATGGTGTTGAACTTTCACTTGATGACTATGGCACTGGCTATAGCAATATATCGTATTTATCAAATGTTGAATTTTCTATTATTAAGGTTGATAAAAGTCTGTTATGGGCTGCTGATAAGAACGAAAAGGCTAACCTTACGCTTGAGAGTGTGTTTGGATTAGCTAAAGGTCTTAATATGAAGGTTGTTGTTGAAGGTGTTGAGACTGAAGCTCATATTAAGAAAATGCTTGGACTTAATTGTGATTATTTTCAGGGTTATTATTTTTCGAAGCCAGTTAAAGGAGGAGAATTCCTGGATTATATTGAACAATTTACTGTTCCGGAGGTATGTAAGAACTAGAAGTTCATATTTCTTATTTTTTCTGAAATACTTACAGAATTATATGTATCGATGTAGGATAGCTTAGTGATTCCCATAATTGATATATCATTACGAGGATACTCTTTGGAGTATCCTTTTTTATTTAATATATCTGCTGCTTTGTTGTAGGCGATAGCGGCAATGATAGGAGATTCATAATAACCTATGGTAAAGTTGTTTTTTATATGAATAACTGCTTTATATGATTTCTTGGAACGCTTTTTTAATTTGGAAACGCCATAATATTTATTGACTATTTCAATATTAGTAATTCTAAAATCATATCTATCTCCATTTTTGAATAGATAATCTTTTCCAAGGATACTGTGAGGCCTAATACCATAACGAGATAGAATATTAATCTGAGAATCATAATCTGAAACAAAAAGATGATTGCCACGATACATAATTTTATGAGATGAATAAAAAAATAATTCATCTGCATCAAATTTTAAAATCTTATCAACGGATAAATAATAATAGAAATATTTATTATAAATATAAATTGGATTAGCGATATATATTTTATTATCTCTGTAATTGATTAGAGATATGACCTTATCAAGTGATATAAAGCTGTCTGTATCAGATGCTAATATATCGTGATAATCATTAATAAAGCTATCTATAGTAATATTGGGATTATTTAATATTTCGTCAGCTATTTCAACGGCTTTTCCAGCATGTGTTTGCACCAAAAAACTGCCTAGTGAGATGTGTTTGCCCAGATAGGTTAATGATGCACGATAATATTTTGTTCCGTCTTTTTTTGTCGCTTCGAAAACACCTTTTATGTTACCCATAACCTTATTATAGCATAGTGATATATTGATTTAAAATCCACAATATATAGGCTAAATGGTTGCCAAATGTACTATTTTTTGTTAGAATGCAAGAGGTGGAGTCTTTAGTTATGTTAATCGAACATTTATTCATTATGGACTTCACATGGAGGAAGTTAAAGTGGCGCAGACTAATGATAATTACGGAGCCGAAAATATTATAGTACTTGAGGGCCTTGAAGCGGTTAGACGTCGACCAGGAATGTATATTGGTAGCGTAACAACCAAAGGTCTTAATCATCTTATATATGAAATAGTTGATAACTCAGTGGATGAGCATCTTGCTGGACATTGTGATAAAATAAGTGTTTTTCTTGAGAAGGATGGCAGTGCGACTGTTATTGATAACGGTAGAGGTATGCCTGTTGAAATGCATGCTAAGGGTATAAGTGCTGAACGTCTTATTTTCACAACACTTCATGCCGGTGGTAAGTTTGATGATAGCGCCTATAAGACAAGTGGTGGTCTTCATGGTGTAGGTTCATCAGTTGTAAATGCTCTTTCCAATCATTTGAAGGTTACAATCAAGCGTAATGGCCATACTTATGTGGATGAGTATGAAAAGGGAATTCCTGTCACAGAGCTTGTTAATGGACTTCTTCCAGAGGGACCAAAGACAAGGGAAACAGGAACAGCAGTTAATTTTACGCCTGATGATACTATATTTGAGAAGACAGTATTTAAAGCAGAAGAGGTTAAGAGCCGACTTCACGAAACAGCTTATCTTAATCCTAATCTTACAATTATCTTCGAAGATAGACGTGGTGCTGAGGTAGAGCATATTGAATATCACGAAGAAGAAGGTATCCGTGGATTTGTTAAGGCTATTAATAAGGGTAAAGAAGCAATAACTGAGGTTGTATATTATAACGGTGAACTTGATGGCATTGAAGTTGAGGCTGCTTTCCAGTATGTCAATGAATTTCACGAAGTAGTACTTGGTTTCTGTAATAATATTTACAATTCTGAGGGCGGTACTCATATTACTGGTTTTAAGACAATGTTCACTACAGTAATAAATAACTATGCTCGTTCTCTTAATATACTTAAGGAGAAGGACAATAATTATACTGGCCCAGATGTACGTAATGGTATGACTGCAGTTGTATGTATTAAACATCCAGATCCAAGATTCGAAGGACAGACAAAAACAAAACTTGATAATCAGGATGCAGCCAAGTCAGTAAGTAAAGTGACTGGTGATGAGCTGGTTAGATATTTTGACAGAAATCTTGAGGAACTTAAAACTGTTATTGGCTCAGCTGAAAAGTCAGCTAAGATTCGTAAAAGTGAAGAAAAGGCCAAGACTAATATGCTGTCTAAGCCAAAGTTTTCATTTGATTCTAATGGTAAGCTTGCTAACTGTGGAAGCAGAGATGCATCTAAGTGTGAAATCTTCATAGTCGAAGGAGATTCCGCTGGCGGTAGTGCGAAGACAGCAAGAAATAGAGAGTATCAGGCTATTTTACCTATTAGGGGTAAGATTCTTAATGTTGAAAAAGCCAGTATAGATAAGGTATTAGCCAATGCCGAAATCAAAACTATGATTAATGCTTTTGGCTGTGGATTTTCAGAAGGCTATGGTAACGATTTCGATATAACCAAGCTTCGCTATGACAAGATTATTATTATGGCCGATGCCGATGTGGATGGTGCACATATCTGTACACTTCTTTTAACATTATTCTATAGATTTATGCCAGAGTTAATTTTAGAAGGGCATGTATATATAGCTATGCCACCTCTTTATAAGGTTATGCCTAGTAAAGGTCAGGAAGAGTATCTTTATGATGATAATGCACTGGCTAAATACAGAAAGACTCATAAAGGTTCATTTACTCTTCAAAGATATAAAGGTCTTGGTGAAATGGATGCTGAGCAGCTTTGGGAAACAACCCTAGATCCAGAGCGTAGATTACTTAAACAGGTTACTATTGAAGATCCTATTATTGCCAGTGATACAACTGAGCTATTAATGGGAACTGAAGTGCCACCAAGAAAAGCCTTTATTCATGAGAATGCAACTGAGGCTATGCTTGATATTTAATGCTTGAATTTGATCATAGATTAATTTAAAGGAAAGATATCAATGAGTAACGATATTAAAACCGAAGACAGAATACTGAAAACTGAATATTCTGATGTTATGCAGAAATCCTATATCGACTATGCGATGAGCGTTATCATTGCCAGAGCATTGCCAGATGTTCGTGATGGATTAAAACCTGTACAGCGTCGTATTCTTTATGATATGCAGGAGCTCGGACTTCGTCCTGACAGACCATTTAGAAAAAGTGCCCGTATTGTCGGTGATACAATGGGTAAATATCATCCTCATGGTGACAGCTCTATATATGGTGCTCTTGTAGTTATGAGCCAGGACTTCAAAGAAGGAATACCTCTTGTTGATGGCCATGGTAATTTTGGTAATATTGAAGGCGATGGCGCTGCTGCCATGCGATATACAGAGGCGAGACTTCAGAAGATTACTCAGGATGGAATCTTAGCAGATCTTGATAAGGATGTAGTTGATTTTGTTCCTAACTTTGATGAGACCGAGAAAGAACCATCAGTTCTTCCTGCAAGATTTCCTAATATTTTAGTTAATGGTAGTGAGGGTATAGCAGTTGGTATGGCCACAAGTATACCTCCTCATAATTTTACAGAAGTTATAGAAGCTACAAAGGCTTGCATTAAAGATCCTGGTATTACAACAGATGAACTCATGAAGTATATTAAAGGACCTGATTTCCCTACTGGTGGTATTGTCATTAATAAGGATGAGCTTCCAGAGATTTATAGAACAGGTCAGGGTAAAATAAAACTTCGTGGTAAGGTAGAAGTTGAAAATGCCAAGGGTGGCAAGACTAATCTTATTATCACTGAGATACCATATACTATGATTGGAGCTAATATAGCAAAGTTTCTTCAGGATGTTGCTGCATTAGCTGAAAATAAAACAACAACTGATATTGTTGATATATCTAATCAGTCTTCTAAGGAAGGTATCCGTATAGTTATTGAACTTCGTAAGGATACAGATGTTGATAATTTTATTAACATGCTTTATAAGAAGACAGGTCTTGAGAATACATTTGGTGTTAATATGCTTGCTATATGTGAAGGCAAGCCAGAAACAATGAGTCTTGGTGCTATTGTGAAAGCCAATGTTGATTTTCAGTTTGAATTAGCTACAAGAAAGTATACAACACTCCTTAAGAAGGAACGAGATAAGAAAGAAATCCAGGAAGGTCTCATTAAGGCATGTAATGTAATTGATCTTATCATTGAAATACTTCGTGGTTCCAGAGACAGAGCTATGGCTAAGGCTTGTCTTGTAGATGGTGTTACCGATGGTATTAATTTTAAAAATAAAGAATCAAAAATAATGGCATCTATGCTGAAATTCAGCGAGCGACAGGCTGATGCTATTTTAGAGCTTCGTTTATATAAGTTAATTGGTCTTGAAATTGATGCTCTTAAGAAAGAGTACGAGGAAACAACCAAGAATATCTTTACATATGAAGATATCCTTGATAGACGTGATTCTATGGCTCAGGTTCTTATCAATGATCTTGATAAGCTCAAAAAAGAATTTGGCAGAGAACGTCGTACTGTAATTGATAATGCAGCTGAAGCAGTATTTGAGAAGAAGAAGATTGAAGAAATGGATATTTATTTCCTCATGGATCGCTTCGGATACTGTCGTACAATTGACGAAGGTACATTTGAGCGTAATAAAGATGCTGCAATTGCGGAGAATAAATTTATTCTTAAGTGTAAAAATACAGGAAAGATATGCGTGTTCACTGATGCTGGTAATTTACATACTATCAAGGCGCTAGATCTTCCTTTTGGTAAATTCCGTGATAAGGGAACACCTATTGATAATGTATCCAACTATGATTCTAAGATAGAGGATGCCATATATGTTGCTAGTCAAAGCGAGCTTAATCTTTATAGACTTATTTTTGTTACAAAGCAGTCTATGATGAAAGTTGTCAGCGGTGGGGAGTTTGACGTAACAAGAAAAATGGTTGCAGCCACTAAACTTGCCGATGATGATAAGCTTGTTAGCGTACAGATTTTGACAGACCTTCAGAGTATTGTGCTTAAAACAAGAGATGGCTATTTCCTTAGATTTAGTATTGATGAAATACCTGAAAAAGGTAAAACAGCCATTGGTGTTCGCGGTATGAAGCTTTCTGGTACAGATTATGTTGAAGGTGTATATTATCTTAATGGTTATGAAGATTATGTAATGACTGATGATATTGGTTCTGTAACACTTAATAATCTGAAGAATGGAAAAAGAGATTCTAAGGGAACAAAGATTAAGAGATAAATTATTTAACAGGAGGTCCTGATGAGAGTTATAGCAGGAACGGCCAGAAGTCTTATACTTAAAGCTCCAATGGGAGATGGTACAAGGCCAACTACTGACAGAATAAAAGAAACATTATTTAATATGCTTCAAAGCGATGTTCCGGGCAGCGTATTTGTGGACTTATTTGCTGGTAGTGGTGGTATAGGTATTGAGGCTTTATCACGTGGTGCTAAGCATGTATACTTTGCTGAAAATGGTAAAGAGGCATTAGCTTGTATTGAATATAATGTGAAACATTGTAAATTTGAGGATGAGGCTACTATATTAAAGCAGGATGCTATAACAGCCCTTGGATATAGTATTAAAGATAAGGCTGATATTATATTTTGCGATGCTCCATACGATAAAGGTTATGACAGAATGGTTCTTGAAACGGCTCTTCGTAGTAACTGTGTAACGGAGGATACACTCATTATTATTGAAGAACTTAAGGATACCGATTTTAGTTACGCTCTTGATCTTGGTTATGAAATAATCAAGGAAAAGATATATAAAAGCAATAAACATGTTTTCTTACGAAAGGCATAATAATGAACAAAGCTATTTATCCGGGATCGTTTGATCCTATGACCAATGGTCATCTTGATATCATCAAAAGAGCTTCGAAAATGTTTGATGAAATCACAGTGTGTATACTCAAGAACACAGCCAAGACTCCATTGTTTTCGGTAGAGGACCGTGTTAAAATAATGGAGAATGCGGTTAAGGATTTGCCTAATGTTAAGGTGGATTCATTTGATGGTCTTTTAATAGACTATGCTGCTGCCAATGATGTACATGTTGCTATTAGAGGTCTTAGAGCTGTTACAGATTTTGAGTATGAACTTCAGATAGCGCAAACTAATCGAAAGTTTTCTAAAGATAATCTTGATACAGTTTTTTTAATTACAAGTTTGGAGTATGCATATCTTAGTTCTTCTACTGTTAAGGAGATTGCTAGATATGGCGGAGATATATCAGAGTGTGTGCCAGAGGATGTGGCAAAACTAGTTTATGAAAAATTTGGGAGGGTTAATTAATGGCTAAATACAAAGTTGAGGATGCGATTGCTGATCTTGCTGATTACGTTGATAACTGTAAGAATGTTCCACTTTCTTCTACTAAGATTGTGTGTGAACGCGAACAGCTTGAGGACTATATCAATAGTATCAAGAAGAATCTTCCTAAAGAACTTGAATATTGTCGTGATGTTATGAGTAGAAGCGAGGCTATTGAGCGTGAAGCGAAGGAAAGAGCTGATAAGCTTATTCAGGATGCTGCCAATAGAACTACAGAGCTTCTTAGCGAAAATGAAATTAATCAGCAGGCAATTGTAAGAGCAGATGAAATTGTTAGAGAAGCTGCTGAGCAGGGCCAGGCCATCTATGATCAGTATATTATGGAAGGTAATGCATATAGAGAACAGGCTCAGAGATATCTTACTGATATGTTAGGAAATCTTCAGGAACTTATTTACAGCTGTATTGATACAACTGCTAAGAATAATAATCGATTCCTTGATGCTCTTAATAAGGTGGGATCAATAGTAACTGAGAATCTTAATGAATTAAATGCACCTGGTGCTGATTCTAATATGCAGAACACTGGCACAATTAATATGAACTAGTTGTTTAAAGGTGGCTTAACCGAGGTTAGCCACCTTTTTATAAGGATTAGGCAATTGAGACTGGATAAATTTCTTGCAAATAATAATATAGGAACGAGAACTGAAGTTAAAAAGCTAGTGAAGGCTGGAAGAGTAAAGGTCGGGGATATTGTTGCCAAGGATAGTGGTATGATTATTGATGAAAATAATGACTGTATCACTGTGGACGGTAAGCCGATTATTTATGAAGCGTTTTATTATATTATGCTTAATAAGCCATCAGGTTTCGTCTGCAGCGCTCATGAGAAAGGTGAAAACAGTATCCTTCAGTTAATTCATGAGGATTATAGAAATAAGCTTTATCCTGTTGGACGTCTCGACAAAGATACCACTGGCCTTGTGGTACTTACTAATGATGGTGCCATGACTCATGAGCTTTTATCTCCTGCAAAACATGTTGATAAAATGTATTATGTGACTTTATTAAAGCCACTTAAAAGTGGAGATAAAGAAAAGTTTGAAAGCGGTCTTGATATAGGTGATGATAAACCGACCAAGCCGGCTAAGCTTGTTCCTATTAGTGATAATATCTGTAATGTTATTATTCATGAAGGACGATTTCATCAGATTAAAAGAATGTTCGAGGCTCTTGATAATGAAGTTGTTGCATTAAAAAGGCTAAAAATGAAGAATCTTGAACTTGATGAGTCTCTTGGCCTTGGTGAATATAGACGATTAACAGAGGCAGAGATTGAAGATTTAAAAAATAATAAATAGATATTTAATTTTGAAAGATTAGAGAATGTGATATGAAGGTTGCTATTATAACTGGTGCTTCGTCAGGAATGGGCAAGTGGTTTTCTGTATATGTACCAATGTTTTATCCTGAAATAGAAGAGGTATGGTTAGTTGGTCGCAATGTTAACAGACTTGAAATAGTTGCAAAGCATGTTAATGCTAGCACGAAGATTATAGCCGTTGATCTTCTTAGTGAAAGTGGTATTGAAACTATTAAAAAGTTACTTGAAGAGAATAAGCCAGAGGTTGATATTCTGATAAACAGTGCTGGTGTTGGAATGCTTGGTGATTTTGAGAGACTGTCTGTCAAAGAATCTCTTGAAACCATTAATCTTAACTGCGTAGTTCCTACAAGACTTATGCATATGATTATTCCTTATATGAATAAAGGCTCTCATCTTATAAATATGGCTTCTGGTGCTGCGTTTATCTGTCAGCCTGGTTTTGCAGTATATGCTGCAAGTAAAGCATATATATTATCCTTAGGAGATGCACTTTCCAAAGAGCTTAGACACCGTAATATATATGTTACAACTGTGTGCCCAGGTGCTGTAAATACACCATTTATTACAAAGAGTCAGAAATATGCCAAGATAAGATGGTTTAAGAAGCTTATCATGGCCAATGAAAGATGCGTTGTTCATCTTGCACTTTGGGATAGTAAGAAGAAGAAAACACGTTCAATTTATGGAATTTATATGCTTTTGTTTTCAGTTGTATGTAAAGTTATCCCACTTAAGATATTAATGAAGTTTATGTAATTGATATGTGTTTGCATTATTGATTTATATTTTCAAAGGATCATTTCGGAACAATGAATAATAAGAAGAAAATTAACAAATGTGATTATGGCTATTTAGAGCACAAGCTTAAGGTTGAAATCATTAAATGTATATGCCTTTTTGCTTGGCCAATTGCTCTTATAATAATAGGATACGTTATTAAAGGAACAAAAATGAATATATTTACGCTGGTTGCAGTTCTTGGTCTTTTACCTGCTGCCAATTGTCTTGTTACTTTAGTAATGTATATTAAGGCTCAGAAATGGATTTGTGATAAATCGAATTATGATATTATTAGTAATGCCGTAAATCTTGATAAGTTAAATGTTAGGTTTGATTTGTTTATGACTGGGTATTCCAAGTCATTTCCAGTTCAGTCTGTTACGTGCGTGGCTAATAGTCTTTTTGGCTATTCTTCGATGAAGGATTTTCCAGAAGATAAATTTGAAGAACATCTAAAGCCGTTACTTTCTCAAAATGGTCTTAAGGTGGGTAATATTAAAATATTTAATAGTATAGATAAATACGAAACTAGACTTCAAAGTATTAATGAAGACAGCCAGGATGAACATGATCTTAAAGTTCTTAAATTGATGGAGAATATTTCATTATAATATGCAAACTATTATTGTTGATAAAAGCGAAGCTGGACAGAGATTTGATAAATATTTGAAGAGATATTTCAAAAATGCGCAGCCATCTTTACTATATAAAATGCTTCGTAAAAAGAACATCGTATTAAATAAAACCAAAGCTACGGGTAATGAAATATTACAGGCAGATGATGTTATTAATACATATTTTTCAGATGAAACTTTTTTAATTTTTACAGGTAAATCAAGTATTTTAAACGAGAGTAATAATGATGTGGATTTAAGTTTATATACTGAAGCTTATAAAAAACTTGGTGGTATAGACATTGTTTATGAAGATACTGATTTTGTCTTTATGAATAAGCCAGTAGGCGTACTTAGCCAAACAGATGAGAATAATAAATATTCTATTAATGAATGGCTTATTGGTTTCCTCATTAATAAAGATGAAACTCCTGATTTTAACAGTTTTAAGCCTTCATGTAGCAATAGAATTGATAGAAATACATCTGGCCTCATACTTGCAGCTAAGACATATGCTGGCAGTAGATATTTGTCTGATTGTATTAAGGGGCATAGTCTTGAAAAGTATTATCTTGCAGTTGTTCATGGCCGTGTTAAAGAAGGCGGTATTCTTAAAGGATATTTAAAAAAGGATCATACTAATAATAAGGTTATAATCCAAAACAGTGGTAAGGATACTGATTTTATTCATACTGAGTATAGAGTTATATCAGGTAACGATAAATATACTCTATTGGAAGTGAAATTAATAACTGGTAAATCCCATCAAATCAGAGCACATTTATCAAGTATTGGACATCCACTGGTAGGAGATGTGAAATATGGTGGCAAGATACTAAGGTTTGATAATAGGGAATATAATTATCAGCTGTTACATGCTTTTAAGGTTGCTTTTCCCAAAGATGAAAAGGACGAAAATTTGCTACGAGGCAAAATTATTGAATGTCCTGCGCCACAGATTTTCAAGGATTTATGTGATGTTGACATAAAATATTAATTCGTGTATACTTTCATTTGCTAATATGCTAACAGATTAGCACTTTACAGTGCTAAAGTAAAAATAAAGGAAGAATTGTATGACAAATAAGATGATTCACACACCAGAAGGTGTAAGAGATACATATGGAAAGGAACTTCGTCAGAAGAATACTGTGAAATCCAGACTTAGGGATACACTACATCTTTATGGTTATAGAGATATTGAAACTCCAACTTTTGAATTTTTCGATATCTATAGTAATGATGTAGGAACAACTCCTGAAAATGAGATGTATCGATTCTTCGATAAGGAAGGCAACATGCTTGCTCTTCGTCCGGACTTTACACCTTCAATTGCGAGATGTGCAGCAAAATATTTTGTTGATGATTCTATGCCTATGCGTCTTTGCTATGAAGGCAATGCTTTTAATAACACTTCTGAGTTACAGGGTAAGCTTAAAGAGACAACTCAAATAGGAGCTGAGCTTATTGGCGACTGTTCATCAGAAAGTGACGGTGAAATTATTAGTCTAGTTATTGAGTCGTTGCTTAATTGTGGTCTTAAGGATTTAAATGTTTGTATAGGTGATGCAGGTTATTTCAAAGGAATATGTGATGCTGCAGGTATGTCTGAAGAAGTAACTATGGAACTTAGAAATCTTATTTCCATGAAAGATTATTTTGGAGCTCAGGAATATCTTGTAAATAACAATATTGATAAGAGCTATGTTAATGCAATTCTTGATGTTACTAAAATCACTTCTATAAAAGATCTTGATAAGGCTGAGGCTCTTGTTGATAATGAGCGAAGCCTAGCTGCTATAAAGCATTTGAAGGAAGTATATGATGTAATCTTTGCATATGGATTAGAGAAATATGTATCTGTAGATCTTGGTATGCTTTCTAAATTTAATTATTACACTGGTATGCTTTTTAAGGCTTATACTTATGGAACAGGTGATGCTATTGTTAAGGGTGGTCGTTACGATTCACTTCTTGGAAAGTTTGGAAAGTCTTCATCAGCAGTTGGATTTGTATTTCTTGTAGATGATATTATGACAGCACTTTATGCAGGAGATCTTCTTCCTGAAGTAGTGGTTGATGAGACATGGATTGTTTATAAGGAATCTAATAAAACAGAGGCCATTAATAAGGCTAAGCAGCTTAGAGCTAATGGCAAATGTGTTTCAATCATTCCTTTTGATGAATGCAAACTTATGTCTGATTATGATGATTATGCCAGCAAGAATTATATAACAGCTGTAGAATATTTGATTTAATGAAAGAATAGTGAGAGGTTAATTATTGTGAATGATAAGGAATATTTAACATTTGCCCTTACAAAGGGAAGACTTGCCAATAAAACACTTGAATTACTTGGAAAAATAGGTATTTCATGTGAGGAAATGCTTGATAAAGATACTAGAAAGTTAATATTTGTAAATGAGGAACTGAAACTTAAGTTCTTCCTTTCAAAAGGTCCTGATGTACCTACATATGTTGAGTATGGCGTTGCTGATATTGGTGTAGTTGGTAAAGATACTATTATAGAAGAAGGACGCCGCGCTTACGAGGTATTAGATCTTGGATTTGGTAAATGCAGAATGTGCGTATGTGGACCTGAAAGTGCCAGAGAAAAGCTGGAGCATCGTGAAATGATTCGTGTTGCAAGTAAGTATCCCGTTATTGCTCGTGATTATTTTAATAATAGAAAGTTCCAGACAGTTGATATTATTAAGCTTAATGGTTCTGTAGAACTAGGACCTATAGTAGGACTTTCTGATGTTATTGTTGATATAGTTGAAACTGGTTCGACACTTAGAGAGAATGGGCTTGGTGTTCTTGAAGAAATATGTCCATTATCAGCTAGAATGATTGTTAATCAGGTAAGCATGAAAATGCAGAACGAAAGAATACAGAACATTATTGATTCGCTCAAAAAAGTTCTTGATGAGAAATAGTTAAATATTTGTTATAAGTAGTTAAGAATATTATTGTTAAATTAGTATAAGACGAGGTGATTCCATGAGAACAGGAACAGTTAATAGAAAAACAAAAGAAACAGATATTAAAGTGAATTTTTGCATTGATGGAAAAGGTACTTCAACCATAAATACAGGAATAGGTTTTTTTGATCACATGCTTACAGGATTTGCAAAGCATGGTTTCTTTGATATGGAACTTAGCTGCTCAGGTGATCTTGAGGTAGATGGACATCATACTGTTGAGGATTGCGGTATAGCTTTAGGACAGGCTATAAAAGAAGCTGCAGGCGATAAAAAGGGCATTAAAAGGTTTGGTAACTTTATTTTACCTATGGATGACGCTCTTGTAATGTGTGCCATTGATTTTAGCGGAAGACCATATCTTAATTATGATGCTAAAGTTGATGAGGAAAAGTGTGGCGATTATGAGACATGTCTTACTGAAGAATTTTTCTATGCATTAAGCTATAGCGCTGGTATTAATATTCATATAATTAAAATGGCTGGTAATAATGGACATCATATTATTGAGGCTATCTTTAAGGCGTTTGGTAAGGCACTTGACCAGGCTCTTTCTATGGATGAGCGAGTTGAAGGTGTTTTATCTACAAAGGGTGCATTATAAGTAAAGGAAAGGTATTAAGATAGCTAATATGGAACATAAAAGTTTTGTAGCGTGTATATATTTATATCAGGAAACAGCAATAGCGTCTCTTAATAATAAAGATGTTATTAGTGAGGATCCAGTAGAACTTGCAAAACATTATTCTAATAATAATGTTGACCAGCTTTTAATATTTGATTTATCAAAAACAGATGAAGAGCACGATAAGGCCATTGATATTATTAAGCATATTTGTGAAGTGGCCGAAATACCTGTTATGACTGCAGGAAATATCAAGCGTTTTGAGGATGTTAAGAAGCTTCTTTATGCTGGATGCGCAAAGGCTGTTCTTAACTATACTAAGGACAGTAATATTGATATAACAAAAGAATGTTCTGAGCGATTTGGTAAAGAAAAGCTTGCAGTTGCTCTTACATCTGCTGATCAGTATAAAGAAAACAGGGATTTAATAGAAGATTATACATCTGAGCTAATAGTCATGAAGGAGGATATTACTACAGATCTTTTCCAAAAAGCTGTATTACCAATGTATATTCCTCTTGCAACAGATGCTTTAGATAGTCTTATGGAGTATCTTGAGAAGGATATTATAGCAGGTGTATTTGGTTCTATAGTTAATAATAATATTTCTGAAATTAATGGAATGAAAGCTCTTTGTAAAGAAAGAGGCATAAAGACCAATGGCTTTGATGCTAAGGTTACATGGAGTGAGCTTAAACTTAATAGCGATGGTTTAATTCCTTGTATTGTACAGGATTATAAGACTAATGAAGTACTTATGATGGCTTATATGAATGAGGAAGCATTTGAAGCTACTATTAGAACT
Source organism: Lachnospiraceae bacterium UBA1748 (assembly GCA_002314855.1). GTDB lineage: Bacteria > Bacillota > Clostridia > Lachnospirales > Lachnospiraceae > NK4A136. The sequence continues at coordinate 15,466 of DCHQ01000006.1, read as the reverse complement.
GGCAGAATGAATTATTATTCAAGAAGTAGAAATAAGCAGTGGCTTAAAGGAGAAGAAAGCGGTCATTTCCAATATGTAAAGTCTTTATATACAGATTGTGATAATGATACTTTACTTGCTAAAGTAAGTCAGATAGGCGTTGCCTGTCATACTGGTGCAAGAAGTTGTTTCTTCAATGAAATCGTTAAGCGTGATTACATAGATACAGACCCACTTAAAGTATTGGAGAATGTATATAATGTAATTCAGGATAGAAAGGTGAATCCTAAGGAGGGCTCATATACTAATTATTTATTCGATAAGGGCCTTGATAAGATTCTTAAGAAGCTTGGCGAGGAAGCAACAGAGATTGTTATTGCTGCTAAAAATCCTAATCCAGAGGAAGTCAAATATGAAATATCTGATTTCTTATATCATATGATGGTTCTAATGGCTGAAAAGAATGTTACATGGGAGCAAATTTTAGCAGAACTTTCACGTAGATAATAGATTCCATTACAAGAGGTTTTATGAAAAAAGAAGATAGAATACTTGCTCTTGATCATGATACGCTCATGAGCATAGAAAAGCCTGCTAGATACATTGGAGGCGAACTAAATAGTATAAATAAAGCGAAGTCTGATATCAGGCTTCGTTTTTGTATGTGTTTTCCAGATATATATGAGATTGGAATGAGTCATCTTGGAATCTCTATATTATATGGAATGATGAATAGTTATGACGATGTTTGGTGCGAAAGAGTATTCTCTCCATGGACTGATTTGGACAAGGTCCTTCGAGAGAAGAATATTCCATTATTTGCATTAGAGAGTCAGGATCCAGTTAAAGATTTTGATTTTTTAGGTATAACTCTTCAGTATGAAATGTGCTATACCAATGTACTTCAGATTCTTGATTTATCAATGATACCTATTTATCAGCGTGATAGAGGTATGGATGAGAAACTTGGAAAGTATCCTATTGTAATTGGTGGTGGCCCTTGTATATATAATGCAGAACCTATAGCTGATTTCTTTGATATCTTTTATATTGGTGAAGGCGAAACAATGTATAGGGCGTTATTTGACTTATATGAAGAATCAAAAGAAAAAGGCCTCACAAGAAAAGAATTTTTAGTTGAAGCTGCAAAGCTTCGGGGTATATATGTTCCTTGCTTGTATGATGTTAAGTACAATGAGGATAATACCATTAAATCAATGAATCCTATAGTAGAAGGTATTCCTGCTACGGTAAAAAAAGAAGTTGTAAAGGAACTCGATGATGTTTTCTTTCCAACCAAGCCTATAGTTCCATTTATAAGAGCTACTCAGGATAGAATAGTATTAGAAGTTCAGCGTGGCTGTATTAGAGGCTGTCGTTTTTGTCAGGCAGGACAGATATATAAGCCTATTCGAACAAGAAGCGTTGATAAGCTCATGGAATATGCAGCTGAACTTGTAAAATCTACAGGCTATGATGAGATGAGTCTTAGCTCACTTTCAACCAGTGATTATCCTGATTTGGAAGAGTTGCTTAATAAACTTATTGATTTATGCGCCGAGAAGAAAATGAATATTTCGTTACCTTCACTACGTATTGATGCATTTTCGCTTGATGTTATGAGTAAGGTACAGGATGTACGTAAAACAAGTCTTACTTTTGCGCCAGAGGCAGGTTCTCAGCGCATGAGAAATGTTATCAATAAAGGTTTGACAAAGGATAATATCTTGTCTGGTGCAACCATGGCTTTCCAGGGAGGTTGGAATAAAGTTAAGCTTTATTTTATGCTCGGTTTACCGTTTGAAACTGATGAAGATATTAAGGAGATAATGTATCTTTGTAATGATATTGCTGCTGCTTACTATGAGGCGGTTCCAAAGGAAAAGCGTATGGGCAGAGTACAGGTGTCAGCAAGTACTTCATTCTTTATTCCTAAGCCATTCACGGCCTTCCAATGGGCTCCAATGAATAATATGCAACAATTTATTGATAAAGCAGAGCTTACTAAGAAAACAATGCTTGAACAGCTTAATAAGAAATCGATAAGTTATAAGTGGCATGAGGCTGGTACGAGCGTGGTAGAGGGTGTATTTGCTAGAGGAGATCGTAGGATTTCCGATGCCATTTATTATGCTTACAGAAACGGCTGTTTATTTGATGCCTGGACAGAAGAATATAAGCACGATGTTTGGATGGATGCATTTGAAAAATATGGAGCAGGTCTTGATTTTTATATATTCCGTGAGAGAAATGTTGATGAAATTCTTCCTTGGGATATTCTTGATATAGGTGTTAATAAGTCATATCTTGTTCGTGAATGGGAAAATGCTCGTAATGAGAAGGTGACTGAGAATTGTAAAGATAAATGTGCAGGATGTGGCGCATTTACATACAAATGTGGTATTTGTCCTAGATAGATAAGTGATATTGGAGAATGATATGGCGACAGCTATTAGAATTAAATTTAGTCGAAAAGGACCTGTTAGTTACCTTGGTCATTTGGATGTGCTTCGTTATTTCCAAAAGGCTATAATAAGAGCAGGAATAGATATTAGATATAGTGAAGGCTTTAATCCTCATCAGATACTTTCTTTTGCGTATCCTCTTGGTGTTTCAATGGAGACAGAAGGTGATTATTGCGATATAGAGGTTAATTCTTTTGATAGTATTCAGGATATCGTTGATTCACTTAATCAGGTTATGAATGAAGGAATAAGTGTTATTTCTGCATCGATTGTTCCTGATGATAAGCTTAATGCCATGGCAAGTGTTGCGATGGCTGAATACAACGTGGTTCTTAATGATATTTCTATAGTAAACGAAGATATTATTAATAGTTATTTATCTCGTGAAACAATAGAAATAGAAAAAGAAGGAAAAAAAGGCGAGATAAAAAAGGTTGATATCAAAGAGGGTATTCTTGAACTTAAGAAGAATAACGATATGCTTAATATGAAACTATTGTCTGGAAGTACTCTTAATATTAAGCCAGCTCAAGTTGTAGAGACTCTTTGCAAATATGAGAATATTGATGTTAATATTCAGAAGATAATAAGAGTAGAAATATACCAGTCTTCAGATGATGATGAATATATTCCACTTGGTCAATTTTAAAGTGCTGACTGACTGGTTTGGTGAATATATAGATGATTAAACCTAGAGATAATAAACTTAATATTTCAAAGGAGATTAAGACTGACTCAGTCAATAAAAGACTCGTTGTAATAAATAGTAATGGATTGCTTCATTATTTTTATCTTGTTAATGGCAGAATTCATTATTTTTATGTTGAAGATACCAGTGATAAATCATTAGTTAGTGTTGGGGATATTTATATTGGTGTTGTATCTCATGTTAATAAAGAAATAGATGGCTATTTTATAAATATTGATCAAAACGAGCCAGTTTTTCTTCCAGGAAGTGAAATAGTTAATCCTATATTGGTTAATAGAAAATATGATGGAAAGCTTCATGAAAGCGATGTTATTCTGGTGCAGATAAAGAAACTTGGATTTGCTAACAAAAAGCCTTTGGTTTCTACTAAATACAAGATATCGTCTGAAGTTAATCTTGAGCAGCTATCAAGAACTTGCGTGAAGTATTCATTAATATATAAAGGTCAATCAATCGTTGATTATATTGATAAGTATCATGGCGGATTTGGCAATACACTTGTTGTATGCTCGGATGAATATGCAGTCGATTATATGAACGGATTAATTAGCAATGATAGATATACTGATATTTCTGTTAAATTATACGATGATGAGCATATATCGATTAGTTCATTATATTCACTTAAATCTAAGCTTGATGAAATATCTAATATTAAAGTATGGCTTAAAAGTGGAGGCTATTTATTTATTAATCCAACTGAAGCAATGACTGTTATTGATGTTAACACTGGAAAAGCAGGAGGCAAAAACAAGGATAATGCAATATTTGATATTAATATTGAAGCTATCAATGAAATAGCATATCAAATCCTTGCACGTAATTTATCAGGCATAATAATAGTTGATTTAATCAATTCAAAACAGGCTGATTTTAATACTATTTTGACAAAAGCAATGGAGGATGCTTTTGAGACTATCAAACCGGCTCCAAAGCTCGTAGATATAACAAAATTGGGGCTTGCGGAAATAACCAGGCAAAAAATACATCCGGATATATATGATTCGTTACGTAAGATGGATAGAACTATATTGATGTGAAACATTAAAACACCCGTGTAAATCACGAGTGTTTTTTTAATATATTAGTCGAATAAAGAATATGGCAATATATACCAATTTTTTGTTTGAAAATGGTGTTTTTGGTTGTTATTATGTATATAAGGTAATACGTCTTTTAAACGACAATGAAATAAAATTTTCAGGAGGGTAAAAAAATGGGAGTTGAAGTATTTCAGTGTAACTGGGGAAGCAGTTTAAAATCATTTCTTTCTGCTAAGAACCAGGAAAAACTTTTTCTTCAAATTGATGACACCAAGCCAGATGGTGTGAAGATTACAGGTAAGGGTTATATTTGTAATGAAGAGGGTAAGAATGAGTATGTATCACAGTACGATTACCCAGCAAAGGATATTAGAGAAATAAAGACTGGAGAATTCCAGGGTGCTGAGTGCCTTGTACTTGTTACAAAGCTTCAGACATTATATGGAGCAAAGAAGACTCAGACGATTCTTCCAGGTCTTAAGGATATGGATAGAGCTATTGAAACTCTTAACAAAGTTGCTAAAGAAGCAGGCGGACTTACTGCTGATACTCAGGGCGCAAGCGCAAAGACTGTTGCAGCTCCTCGTCCTATAGCACCAGCTCCTGCACCACAGGCTAAGCCAGCACCAGCTCCTGCAGCACCAGCTCCTGCACCAGCGCCAGCTCCTGCAGTAGCACCAGCTCCTGCACCTGCACCAGCTCCTGCACCAGCTCCAGTTCCTGCACCAGCGCCAGCTCCTGCACCAGCGCCAGCTCCTGCACCAGCACCTGTTACAAGTGCTACTCCAGCTCCAACACCTCAGCAGGTTAAGGCTAAGGCTAAGGAAGAGTCATACGAGCAGAGAATGCGTAAACTTGATATCATGCATGAATCAGGAATGATTGGTGTAGATGAATATAAGGAAAAGAAACTTAAACTTATTTGTGATGAGAAGGGTCTCGGAGCATTCTGCGACAAGATTCAGAAGATATTTGTTCTTAAGAAATCAGGAATGCTTTCAGATGGCGAGTTTGAAGCTAATAAGGCTCAGATCGTTGACGAGTGCTTTGATCCAACAGTTAAGGATCTTAAGGTATTCCGTGAGAATATGACAAAGCTTCCAATCGTACTTATGAGCGAGCTTATTAGTGATTTTGAATATGATTCAAAGAAGAATAAGATTCTTGATTCAGTTGCATATAATCCAATGGATTCTAACGATTTATTCTGCTTAAAGCTCCAGAAGCTTCCAATCCTTCGTGATTGTGAAATGATTCCAGCTGATGAGTATGAAAGAGATATCACAGAGCTTAAGAAGATTCTTGAGCCTAAGGCATCTGATTCAGTTGACGCAATCGACATGAAGCTTGCTAAGTGGCCAGCAATGGTTAAGGCAGGAACAGTTACTGAGTCTGAGTTCAAGGAAAGACAGCAGAAACTCATTGCAGAAGTTATGACAATGACAGCTAATGATGAGAACTCATTCAAGGCTAAGTCTGAGAGAATCATGAAGATGAAGGATAAAGGATGGTTATCAGAGCTTGACTTCCATGGTAAGAAAGTTGAACTTCTTAAGGAAGTTAATACTATTACTGATTACATTCTTAGAACTAAGCTTTATATGGTTGCTAAGACTACAGGTCTTATTTCTCAGGAAGATTATGATGCTAAGAAAAACGAGCTTATTAAAGAAGTGTTCGCTCCTTATGATACAATGGATCAGTTCCAGGAGAAGGTTAACATGCTTATGAAGCTCAATGAGGCAGCAATTATTTCTGATGAAGAATACACAGGCTACAAGAACAAGCTTATGAGCGATCTGTAAAATTAACTTAAAATTATTTAGGCCGTCTTTATGGCGGCCTATTTTTATGGAATAAATAAGAAGAATTTTACTGAATTTCATTAAAAAATATATTGAATTTACTTGACATAACAATATGTGAATGATAATATAACGTTTGTATGCCGCGTAAAGAGGCTTAAGTTTTGATGTCTTTTGTAGTGATTTATATTATTACAAGATTTCAAGCGCCATATTTAGCGAGTAATTATATAGGAGGTAAACCGTATGTACGCAATTATTGCAACAGGTGGAAAGCAGTACAAGGTTTCTGAAGGTGATGTTATCAAGGTTGAGAAGCTCACAGCAGAAGATGGTGCTACTGTAACATTTGATCAGGTGGTTGCTGTTTCTGATGGTTCTATGAAGGTAGGTAAGGATGTTGCTAAGGCAACAGTTTCAGCTACAGTAGTTGAGCAGGGAAGAGACAAGAAGGTTATTGTATACAAGTACAAGAGAAAATCTGGATACCACAAGAAGAACGGTCATAGACAAGCATACACTAAGGTTAAGATCGAAAAGATCAACGCATAATTAGGTAGATGTATGATTTCTGTAATTATTAATAAAAACAGAAATAATGAATATGTTAGTTTTTCATGCAAAGGTCATGCGGGATTTGATTCTCACGGCAAAGATGTAGTATGTGCTGCAGTTAGTATGCTTGTGATTAATACAATTAATTCCATTGAGACATTGACCAATTGCAAGTTTGATGCTGAGGAAGATGAAACTACTGGGTTTATTAAGGTGGTTTTTAAGGAATCAGTATCGAAGGATGCGGCTTTGCTATTAGATTCTATGGTGCTTGGTATTGAGCAGGTATCTCAGAACTATGGTACAAGCTATGTAAAGTTAAAATATAAGGAGGTATAAAACCATGATGAATTTGAACCTTCAATTTTTTGCTCATAAAAAGGGAGTTGGTTCTACTAAGAACGGTAGAGACTCTGAGTCAAAGAGATTAGGCGCAAAAAGAGCTGATGGTCAGTTCGTTAAGGCTGGTAATATTATATATAGACAGCGTGGAACAAAGATTCATCCAGGCGTTAATGTAGGACGTGGTGGAGATGATACATTGTTTGCAACTGTTGATGGCGTTTTAAGATTCGAAAGAAAAGGACGCGATAAGAAGCAGGCTTCTGTATATCCAGTAGAGCAGTAATATAGTTTATTTGAGCCTCAAACACTGTTTGGGGCTCTTATTAGTTTTATAAAGGTAATTAGTGATGTTTGCTGATAGAGCTAGAATAATACTAAGAAGTGGTAAAGGTGGCGATGGTCATGTATCATTTCGTAGAGAAAAATATGTACCAGATGGCGGTCCAGATGGCGGCGACGGAGGAAGAGGCGGAGATGTAATCTTAAAGGTAGATCTTGGCCTTAATACACTTATTGACTTTAAGCATAAGCGTAAATACTCAGCCACAGACGGTCAGCAGGGTGGTAAGAGAAACTGTAGAGGCAAGGATGGTGAGGATATTATTATAAAGGTTCCTCAGGGTACAGTTGTTAAAGATGCCGAAACAGGTAAAGTTATTGTGGATATGTCAGGAAGCACCACTGAGTATACTATACTTACTGGTGGTAGAGGTGGTCTTGGTAATCAGCATTATGCTACTTCTACAATGCAGGCACCTAAGTATGCACAGCCAGGTAAGCCAGCCAAAGAAATGGAAGCAGTACTTGAACTTAAGCTTATAGCAGATGTTGGATTAGTAGGTTTTCCAAGTGTAGGTAAGTCATCTTTACTTGCAAGAATATCTAATGCTAAACCAGAGATAGCTGACTATCACTTTACAACTATTAAGCCTAATTTGGGTGTTGTTAAAATAGGTGAAGGCAGTTCTTATGTGGTTGCTGATATTCCTGGTTTAATTGAAGGCGCAGCTGAAGGTCTTGGGCTTGGTCATCAATTCCTTCGTCATATTGAGCGTAATAAGGTTTTAATACATGTAATTGATGCAGCTTCAGTAGAAGGAAGAGATCCTATTGAAGATTTCCATATGATTAATAACGAATTAAAGAAATATGGGGATGAAGTTCTTGAACTTCCTATGGTTGTTGCCGCTAACAAAATTGATGTTATTGTCGAAGACAATGAACCTATTGATATTGATGAAAATGGAGAATTTATTTATCCGGAATTCAAGTCACCTATTGATAGGATTAAATCAGAACTTGAACCATTAGGTTATAAGATATTCCCTATAAGTACTGTTACAGGAGAGGGAATAAAAGAACTCATCAATTATGTATGGGAGCTTCTTCAAAAATCAGATAAAGAAGACGTTATATTTGAACAGGAATATAATCCAGATATTCAGCTTGAGTATATTGAAGAGCCTTATGAAGTATATTTTGATGATGAAAGAGAAGTTTATGTTGTAGAAGGTCCTAGAATCGAAAAGATGCTCGGTTATACTAACCTTGAGTCTGAAAAAGGATTTGTATTCTTCCAGAATTTCATGCGTGATAATGGTATTCTTGATGAACTTGAGAATCTTGGTATTCAGGATGGTGATACCGTAAGAATATACGGTTTTGCCTTTGATTATTATAAGAATTAAGCTTTATTTTTGGAATATAGAAAGAGGTTGTAATGGAATTAACAAGTAAGCAGAGATCACATCTTAAAGGTCTTGCAATGAATATTGATGCTTTGTTTCAGATTGGTAAGTCTAATCTTACTCCAGAGATAACAAATGCAATAAATGAAGTTTTTAATACACATGAATTAGTAAAGATTACTGTTCTCAAGAACTGCACAGCAGATCCTAAGGAAATGGCTAATATGCTTGCTGATCGTACCGGATCAACAGTTGTTCAGATAATTGGTAAGAAAATAGTATTATATAAACCATTTAAGGATAATCCTGTTATTCTTTTACCTAGAAAATAATATGTCTATGACCAATGTAAATCAGGATAAAGAACACAATAAAATATGTCTGTTTGGTGGCACGTTTGATCCTATTCATAAAGGACATATTGATATGGCAAGGATTGCCGCCGATATATATGGATTTAATAAAGTATATATTCTACCAACAGGGAATTCATATCTAAAAAGTAATGTTACTGATACAGAGAAAAGATGTGAAATGGTTAGACTAGCTATAAAGGATTATAGTGATGCCTATAAAGAGCATAATCCTGATTTATTTGAAGTATCATATTATGAAGCTAGAAGTACTGAGCCTTCATATACTTATAAGACTTTGCAGTATTATGAGAAAGAATATACGGATACAGATATCTATTATCTAATTGGAGAGGATTCACTTAGATATATAGATAAGTGGAAGTGTTCTGAAGAAGTATTTCGTGTTGCAGATATATTAGTCGCAAGACGAAATAAGCCTGAGACTAACATTGATAAAAGCGATGTTCGTGATATTAACGAAGTTGTAGATTATCTTAAAAGTGAATATAAGGCAAGGATAGAAGTATTTGATTATGATGAGGATATTTCTTCTACCAAGATAAGAAAATACGCTTCTTGCCGCGATTATGGAGCTGTAAGTCAATATCTGACTCCAAGAGTATTAGAATATATTAAGGATAATAATCTATATATTATTTAAAACAGGAGAATTATACGTGGATTGTTATGATATAACAGAAATGAAGATGCGACTATTAAAAGAGCTTAATCCTAGGAGATACGAGCATACTTTAGGCGTAGCATCTACAGCATTTTGCCTGGCATTAAAACACGGTGTTGATTGTGAGAAGGCATATGTTGCAGGTTTACTTCATGATTGTGCAAAGTGTCTTTCGGAAGATAAATCTTTAGCACTATGTAAAAAATATAAGCTAGAATTAACTGATAGTGAGAAAAAAACTCCATCACTTATTCATGCTCCTTTAGGTGCTGCTTATGCCAAAAATAAATACGGCGTAGAAGATGAAGAGATTCTCGAGGCTATCAAGTGGCATACAACTGGTAAGCCAGACATGTCTGTTTTAGAAAAAATAGTATTCATAGCTGATTATATGGAACCTAATAGAAAAAAACTGTTAGGACTGGATGAGATTAGAAAGGTTGCTTTTGATGATCTTGATTTATGCATGAAGCTAATCTTAGAGAATACTATTCAGCACCTCAAAAATAAAGAAATGAATATCAATGCAATGAGCGTTGAGGCTTTAAAATATTATACCCCGTAGATCATATATATGGTCCACGGGGCATTTTATTAGTAATGCAGGTATTTATTATAGATTTGTGAGATGGAATTAATAATTTGTATAGGCTACTGCCTGACCTGCATTGAACTCTGTTGAATAATATGGAATAACAAGTTTCTGACCAGCAACAATATAAGTTCCACCCATATTGTTAAGCTCTGCAACTTCTTTCATATAGGTTTTTCTTGTTTCATCATGAGCGAATTTACCAGCTATTTTCCATAATGTATCACCATTTTGTACTGTATATGACTGATAATACTTATAATAGTGAACTTCATTATCAGCATTAACCTTGGAACCGAATAAAAGGGAGAGAGACACAATAAGAATCATAGTAACAATTGCACCCATGATCTTAGAACTTATAGATTTACGTAAACTAGATGAATTTGATTTATTCTTTTTGTTTAATGTCTTATTACTACTAATCATAGTCCTTCTTCTTGAATTTGTATTAGTAGTCTGAATACGTGATCTGTATTCTACAAAGCTTTCATAACGATTATTGTTAATTGTAAGATCCATCATTTGTAACATGTTAAATACCTCATTAATAAATTGAATTCACATTATATTATTAGAACAAGAACATCTGTTCTGATTGTTATGTTACCGCACATTCGTTCGATTGTCAACACATAATCGAACATATTTTCCGAAAATTTGTTTGCTTTATAAAAATAGTTGTGTTATGATGAATTTAAACAAAGCAATAATAGCATTCCATAATTGACAAAAACTATTTTAGTTTGTGTAGCTTTAGTTGAAGAAAGGATGTATGTTATGGAAAAAGGAACAATTACTGCAAAACAACAGGAAATTTTAGATTTTATGAAGTCTACTATATTAACAAAAGGGTATCCACCTTCTGTTCGTGATATATGTAGTGCTGTTAATCTGAAGTCTACTTCATCTGTTCATGCTCATTTGGAAACACTTGAGAAGCGTGGATATATTAAAAGAGATCCAGCCAAGAATAGAGCTATTGAGATTATTGATGATTCATTTCAGATGGTTCGTCAGGAGATGACTAGCATACCTATTGTTGGTAATGTAGCAGCTGGTGAGCCTTTATTTGCCGAGCAGAACATTGATGGATATTTTCCATTACCAGTTGAATATGTACCTAATAATGAGACTTTTGTTCTTAAAGTTAGAGGCGATTCAATGATTAATGTTGGTATATTTAATGGTGATAATATTTTCGTTGAGAGTTGCAATGTTGCTAAAAATGGAGATATTGTTGTGGCTTTAGTTGATGATAATGCTACTGTTAAAACTTTTTACAAGGAAAATGGTCATATCAGACTTCAGCCAGAGAATGATACCATGGAGCCAATAATCGTTGAAGATTGCCAGATATTAGGTAAGGTCTTTGGTGTGTTTAGACTTTGTAGGCAGTATTAATTGAATTTATATAGACTGAGATTCGTTTTGGATTTCAGTCTATTTTTTTGTCTTCATATAGCTATAATTATTGAAATAAACATAATTAGTTACTATAATATTTTTATGTAAACTATTCGTTAAATATAGAGGTCGATATGGCTGGTATATTAGATTCTGATTATCATGAACAGATTAAAATTAAAAATATAGAGAAACTACGAGCTATGCAGGCAGAGTTGCCTGCCTTTTGTACGCTCTTTTTTAGAGGTATAAAAGATAAAGTTGGTTCTAGAACTTGTATTGCTTATGCTTATGATTTGCAAATATTTTTTAATTATTTGCTCAATTATGTTTTGAAAAATAATAGTGATAAGATTCGTGAGATAGAACTGTCTGATCTTGATAAGGTTACTAAGCTTGATATAGAAAATTATATGGAATATTTGTCTCTATATAAAGCAGATGACGGTACTGTGCACACCAATGATGAAAGAGGCAAAGCCAGGAAACTTAGTGCATTAAAAGGCTTATACAATTACTTTTATGAAGGGGAACTAATTAAAAATAATCCTGCATCCATAGTGCATTCTCCTAAACTTCATGAAAAAAGTATTATTCGCCTTGAACCCAATGAGGTTGCAAATCTTCTTGATATTGTAGAATCAGGTTCGGATCAGGAATCAAAACATCAGCAGAAGTTTCATAATAAAACTAAAACACGTGATCTGGCCATATTAACATTGCTTCTTGGTACTGGTATTCGAGTTTCTGAATGCGTTGGTCTTAATATAAAAGACGTTGATTTTGATAACTGTGCAGTGAGAGTAGTTCGAAAAGGTGGTAATGAGGCCATTGTATATTTTGGTGATGAAGTAGAGGATGCTCTTAGAGATTATATAGAACAGCGAAAGAAAGTAATAGCTGTTACCGGTCATGAGGATGCCTTGTTTTTATCAATGCAGGATAAAAGAATTAGCGTTAGAGCAGTTGAGTATCTTGTGAAGAAATACGCCAGTCAGGTGACTACACTTAAGAAAATTACTCCACATAAGCTTAGAAGTACTTATGGTACCAATTTATATAAAGAAAGTGGAGATATATACCTGGTAGCAAGTGTTCTGGGGCATAAGGATGTTAATACAACCAGAAAGCATTATGCTGATATGGATGATGATCTTAAAAGAGCAGCAAGAAATATGGTCAAAATGCGTAAAGACTAAGAAATATAGTTTTATTTTGATTATTAAATAAAAATACAATATAAATTGTGATAAAATATATTTATATATGAACACATTAAGGGGATAACCATGAAGATAAATATAGAGAAAAAATATATACAGATAGGGATGATTACATTTATGGTAATCATTGGTTCTATATTATTTTATTATTTCCTTTTTCATTTTGAAAAGGTAACCGGATTATTTAAAGATTTATTAAGAATATTAATGCCATTTGTTGATGGTCTTGTAATGGCATATTTATTCTCACCTATAATTAATTATTTTGAAACTAAGATATTCAAGGTTAGTAGATTCAAAGAAAAAGGTCAGAAAAGAATAAGAGGTCTTTTGTGTATTTCTGTAATTATTGCATTCCTTCTTCTTTTATATGGTTTTATTTATAGTATAATTCCTGAACTTTCTACTAATATTAAAAATATTCAGGAGAACTACACTACTTACGAAAAGAATGTTACAGAATTCTTTGAAAAAACAGTAGAGAAGTATCCTGAACTTAACGATTTATACCAGCAGAATATTTCTGAAATAACTAAGAAGGTTGATGAATTTATTACAGAGACTCTGTTACCGAGAGTTTCAGATGGAGTTGTATCATTGACTTCAGGTATCATAGGAGCAGTTAAAGCTGTAATTAATTTCTTTATTGGACTGATTATTGCGTTTTATGCTATGTATAATAAGGAAAAATTCTCGGGTCAATGGAAAAAGCTTACATACGCTATTATGAAGCGTAGTACTGCTAATGGGTTTATTCATAATATGCGTTTTACAAGTAAAACCTTCCAGAATTTTATTGTGGGTAAGCTTTGCGACTCGATAATAATAGGTCTTATTTGTTTTATTGTTATGCAGATTATTGGTTTGCCATATACACTTCTTATCAGTGTAATTATTGGTATTACTAATATGATCCCATTATTTGGACCATTCATTGGAGCAATCCCTAGTGCAATTCTTTTATTTATGGTATCTCCAAAGCAGGCTCTGTATTTTATCATTATGATAATTGTATTACAGCAGTTTGATGGTAATATCCTTGGTCCAAAGATTTTAGGCTCAAGCACTGGGCTTTCAGGATTTTGGGTAATATTCGCAATCACTATATTTGGTGGTTGGCTTGGCGTGGTTGGTTGGCTTGTAGGCGTACCTTTATTCGCAGTTATATATAGCGGAATCAAGTCATATGTTAACGCTAGACTTAAAGAGAAGAATTTATCAACAAATACTGAAAAGTATATTACTGTTAATTATATTGATGATGATCATCATTTTATCAAAATTCCTAAGGAAGAGGTTAAGGAACTGGCTAGTCTTAGAGAATCATCTATTTTAACCTTCATAAGCAGTAAGTTTAAAAAAGATGATGATGAAGTTAATAATGCCGATATTGCTGATGCAAATCCAGATGATAAAAGCAAAGAAGAACAGTAATGAAAGATAAAACAATATTTATGCAAAAATTCGCAGTGGTTGTTCTTTTGGCAACCATCTGCGATTTATTATGGGGAAGTGCTTTCCCTTGTATAAAGTTAGGATACAAATTCTTTAGTATTTCGTCTGATGATACAGCATCTCAGATATTCTTTGCAGGTCTTAGGTTTACACTTGCTGGTTTACTTGTAATTATATTTATGAGTTTTGTTAAGCGTAGGTTTCTTGTTCCACGAAGTATGAAAACTTTTGGGCGTATTTCATTGCTCAGTTGTTTTCAAACTATTCTACAATACATATTATTTTATATTGGTCTTGCTCATACCAATGGTGTAAAAGGCTCAATTATTGAAGCGTCCAACGTTTTTATAGCTATATTTGTGGCCAGTCTAATATTTAAGCAGGAAAAACTAACATCTAAAAAGCTTATAGGTAGTCTTATTGGGTTTATTGGAGTAGTCATTATTAACTTAAAAGGTCTGACATTTGATTTGAATATTGGGGATATGTGTGTGTTTATGTCGACATTTGCATATGCAGTATCATCCGTTCTGCTTAAAAGATATTCTACTGAAGAAGATACTGTCATGATGAGTGGATATCAGTTTTTGTTTGGTGGAATTATTATGACACTTATTGGATTATTGTTGGGTGGAAAATTAACTGTATTTACCACACAAGGAATTGTATTATTAGTTTATTTGGCTTTTATATCCGCAATGGCATATTCTCTATGGGCAATATTATTAACATATAATCCGATATCAAAAGTTGCTGTAATGGGCTTTTTAAATCCTGTATTTGGTGTTATTTTATCTGCTATCATATTAAATGAAGGTGATATAATTAATATAAGAAGTATTATAGCACTAACATTAGTTTGTATTGGTATATGTATTGTTTACATGAAAGACAAACTTATTCACAAGAGCAATGATACAATATAAGTTTAGTAAGTATATGTATATTTTTATATTTATTATATATAATTATTAATTTTAGGAGTGTGGTTTAAAATGTCATTTATAAAGAAGAATTTTAAAGGTATTTTACTTTGTTTAATAATTGCGATTCCTTCATGGATTTTAGGGAAAAAATTCCCTATCATTGGTGGGGCAGTAATTTCAATACTTATAGGCATGGTTGTAACTATTTTTTTTAAGAAGAAGGGTGATTTTGAAGC
>DCHQ01000082.1:46471-51330 GCA_002314855.1 Lachnospiraceae bacterium UBA1748 | reverse complement strand
TCAGAATTAATGGTATCGCCTTCAACAAGGCCTGCAGCTACGTACATCTTTTTCTCATATTCAAATTCGTAGAGAACAGCCATCTCTACTGTGTCACCACTCATTGTTTCTACTGTAAATGTAACATATTCTTTTTCGTCACTCATTGTTATTTCTCCGTTAATTAAGTATTATTAATTCAGTAATATTCTATCATAGTTTGCAGAAGGTTTTGAAATGTTTAATTACCTAAAAGATAAATTTCATAATGATAAAAATCGAATTGTTTTAGTATTAATCGCCACTACACTTTCATATTTATTTGCTCACGGATTTCGTATGGCTAATACCATGTTTTCTGGTGATTCGTTACTTATGATATATCAGAATGATTATGCGTGGCAGATATCTCTTGGCAGATGCTTTCAGCCAATATGGCTTTTTATACGAGGAAGTATTGCAGCGCCTTGGATGATAACCATACTAAGTATCGTTTGGCTTGGCCTTTCTGTATATTTAACATCTGATTTACTTGATATTAAGAAACCATTGCTCCTAAGTATACTCTCAGGAATAATGACTATTAATACTGCTATTATATGTACCAATGCCACTTTTGTTCCATGGTCTGATTTATTCGCACTAGCACTATTTCTTGCTGTACTTGGTGTATGGCTTATTGCAAGGAAAAATATCTACTCAACTGCTACTGGTATTCTATGCCTTACTTTATCACTTGGTACATACCAGGCTTATATAAGTGTGGCTCTCACTCTAGTTGTAATACTAATATTCAAGGCTCTATACATTGAAAATAAGTTAATAGTTATTCTAAAAAAGATATTATCCTATGCAGTATCTTTTCTCATTGCCGGCGTTATTTATTTTATTTGCTGGAAGATCTTTCAGAAAGTATTCCATATATGGACCTCAAATAGCTACAACGGTATGGCTGATATCGGAGACTATTCATCTACTTCCATTGCGAGCCTTCTTTTACTCACATATAAGCAGGTTATATATTTCTTCTGGAATCCTGATGTATTTGTTTCTCTTTATTTTAAAGGACAGTCACTTAGTACTCTTTGGATTTACATTATTAGATTTATTAACATATTAGTAATCGCTTTTATAATTACTGCAACAGCTGTTCTTCATAAAAGAAATAATAAATCCTCATGGATTAATCTTGTATTAGGCATAATCATACTGGCTATTTTCCCTGTTAGCATTAATATAATATGTCTTATTTCAAAAGGTATGGTTCACTCGCTTATGAACTATTCTTACAATATGGTGTACATCCTTGGACTAGTTGTTCTCAGTGAATTATCTATAATACATAGTGATAAAAAACTTCAAAAAATAACAGCTGTTATCATACCTGTATCGCTTATTCTTGTATGCTGGGTTAATGCTGTATTTGCCAACCAAATCTACCTTAAGAAACAGCTCCAGGAGGATGCAGCCAAAGCAGAAATGTCTCGTATTGTAATGGATATAGAAAAAATGGACGATTATCAGTCTGGACAGACAAAGGTTTCCTTTATTGGTTCATTTGCCGATTCTACCGAGTTAATTAGCCCAGAAGGTTTTGACTCACTAGTCGCTTATGGTGTCAGTGACTCATCCATGTTCTATCATGGTACTGAAGAAGCTATGATAATTAATGAGCTTAATGTTAATATGAACATTATTAATATAAGAGATGACGAAAACTATACCAAAGATATTGAATCGAAGATAGATGATATGTCTTGTTATCCTGCTACAGGTTCTATAAAATACATAGGGGATATAATAGTTGTAAAAATATCCGATTAGATTATAGGGGATACAATATAGCAACATGATTTCATTAAATGATTATCTGTACAATGGTGATACAGTAATAAAAATATTACATAATTACTCTAGAGATCTAAGAGAGGATGCCAGAAAAACTGGTAACCCAATAGATCTGGCTCACTGTGACTTTCTTGTTCAAATGTCAGAGCTTCTCGAACACAATGACTTCCTTACATCGCAGTCACAACGAATGAGAGAATTTTATAAGCATATGACAGAAACCTATCCTGACCTGGCTTTCACATTCAAGGGTAGAATCAAGTCCCTAATTCGTGCTGAGTCCAAGTTTAACGGGCAAATAGTTTCTTTTGTTCATGATTACTTCAAAGAGTATGGAAGATTTCCAACGGATACAGAAGTCAAAGAAAGACTTTCAGCAACTAAGGATCTAATTGCCTACAGAATCATTATATCCATGCCAAAATGTCATGTGAAAGATGAAGAGGAACGCAAAGAAAAGGAAATGGCCTGTCTATATGATATTGCCAACAGACTTCCTTCATTCCTTTCAAAAAGAGGTTTTGATGCTCAGGTTGCTAAAAGCGAACTTGGAAATAGTAATAATAAAAGTCTTCAGGGCACTAACAATAGCTCAATGCTAGCAAGCGATGTTGCTCCTTTCTACAAAGACTATATTGCACACACAAGTCCTTCTGGCTACAAGTCACTTCATATAACATTTTTTGACAATATTTCGCTTAGCTATATTGAGGTTCAAATACGTACATACGATATGGATAACTATGCTGAAATAGGTCCTGCTAACCATATGGGATACGAAAGCAGACAGGCTGATGCAAGAGGCAGTCATTCTGAGATACCTAGCGGCCAGTGTATGTACTACGATGAGGCATTAGAGCGAGTGGCTAAGCTTAGAAATCTTGAGCTTAGTGAGCTTGATGTTAATATGTTCGCTGCTATTAATAATTCACTTATTAACGATGGATGTGGATTATTCCGAGGTAGACTAATTCTTCCTTACGAGCATTTATCAAGATTCCAGAATGATATCATAGATTAAGGAGTGCTTTATGCAAATATCCTTGCTTAGTAGAGAACAGATAACTGAAATCTACAATACTAAAATGAAATATGATTTTCCACCCATGGAACTAAAGCCTCTTCAAAGAATTCTGGATGCTTACGATAAGAATCTATATGAATGTTATGCATTACTTAAAGATTCTGATAGTTCTGATGAAATACTAGGCTATGCCTACTTTGTAAAAATGGACAATCATTATCTTTTTGATTATTTTGCTGTAACTAAGGATAAGAGAAATGGTGGACTTGGAAGTACATTCCTTGGACTACTAAGACAAAAATTTGCTGACAGCGACAGCGTAATCGGAGAAGTGGAAGATCCTGACTATGCTGAGAATGAAGAAGACAGGAACCTTCAGACAAGACGACTTAATTTCTATCTTCGTAATGGATATATAAACACAGGTATCAAAGTCGTAATGTTTGATGTCGACTATATAGTTCTAGAAATGGATCTTGGTAAAAATCATGACAGTGATACTATAGCTAGGCTTTATGAAGCACATTACAAAGCTATGCTACCTGAAGAAATGTATAATCAGAAAGTAAAAATAAAAAACGCTCTAGAATCCTAGAGCGTTTTTTAATCCTTCTATTCCTTCGGCATCATACATTGCTTTGTAATATGACACCTCATCACTAATAATATCATCAATAACTTTCATTCCAAGAAGCTCTACTGGAGCGGAGTCATCTGTCATAAGAAGATTGCCTGCCGAGTACTCCGAGAAACGAGGACTTATCCTGTCCATTACATTATATAAGTCGTCCTCTTCTATAAGCTCTTTGTTTGTCTCAAAAACATCAAGCATATCCGGATTATTGGAAGCGAAAAGCTCTCTGTTAGTTGAACCAGTTACATCTATTGTATATACCTCAGAGAATACCTGGCCTATGGTATCAGAAAGATAATCAGTAATACTTCCTTCCTTCTGACCACGCATGTTCATGTTAACAACCATTACGCCATCATCCGCAAGATGATTCTTAACTAATGTGAAAAATTCGATAGATGACATCTGAAAAGGAATTGTAATATCCTGATAAGCATCTACCATTATTACATCGTATTTTTTATCAATGGCATTGAGATATGCTCGTCCATCATAAGTCGTCACAGGTATATCTTCGGACAAGTGAAAATATTCACGTGCCAGCTTGGTTATATCCTCATCGATTTCAACACCTTCGATGCCAACACCTTCATAATATTTATCACACTGCGTTGCAAATGTACCAGTTCCCATACCAAGTATCAGGATATCAAAGGACTCCTTCTCTTTGACACCTGCCATAAGAGGCGCGGCCATAGCATAGTCATAATACATACCGCCTGAAAGCGATCCATCCTTCATATATACAGACTGTACGCCAAAGAGCACATTAGTAGAAAGATATACTTCCCTGCTATTCTCTTTAACCTGAAGGTAGTTATAAATAGACTCCCCTTCATAGGTCAAATCCTGCTCCCAAAAAGCGAAGCTGTCGGACCTTCCAAAAAAGCAGGCAACTATGAAAAATATAACTCCTACAACTGCCTTAATGGATTTTTTTTTACTGCTGGCAAAATAAATAATAGATAAAAGTAAAAGAATACCTGCAAAAATAAGGAATGTTATGGAAGTTCCAACACTTGGAATAGTTACAAATGTTGGAAGGAAAGTTCCTATAATACTACCAATCGTATTGGATGCATTGAGCATACCAACTGTCTTACCACTATCTTCAAGATCATCTACTGTATACTTAACAAGTGAAGGAGTAACAGTACCAAGTAAGAAAAGAGGAAATACAAATACTACCATACAGGCTGCAAAGGCTGCCCATATCAGATAGTTGCTGTTAACAGACAATATTAGCACTGCTGATATTCCTATAATAATATACTTACCAAGAACTGGAATAAGAGCAATCCATATAGCTGCTATAATAATACGTCCATATAGCTTGTCTGGATTAGGATTTTTATCAGCTGCTCTTCCACCATA
>DCHQ01000082.1:0-46405 GCA_002314855.1 Lachnospiraceae bacterium UBA1748 | reverse complement strand
GATGAACTAAAATATGGTGCAAGAAGTCTACTTGCTCCAAGTTCTACTGCCATAAGTGACATTCCAGAAAAGAATTCCGTCATGTACAGATACAGCTTATTGCTTAATATCTTACGCTTTTCCACTTTTTCTCCCCTTACAATCTAGTAAAATTTTATCTCTTAAGTTGTATCATATTCCATGATAATGGCTCAAGAGCAAATGTTTCTGGGATAGCCTTTTCAACAGTCTTAACATGAGAATCTGTGGCAGAGTTTGTCTCCTTCACATCATAGCCCTCAAGTGCAACCCACTTGCAGGCTTTATATCCATCAAAACCAGAAAGATCTATATCAAGTTCGCTCTTGCTATCCATACTTCTATTTACAGCAAAAATAGTAATAGTAGATTCATCTTCACTAAGAACTGCCACACTATCAACATATGGAATACTCTTTAAGTCTTCGCAGTCATACTTATCGCAGTCAACATCTGTTACAAGTGCAGTTCCTCTACCATTAACTGATGTATGAAGGAATGGATAGAATATGGTCTGAAGCCATACGCATCCGTCTTTCTCAGTCATAATAGGTGCTATTACATTAACAAGCTGGGCCAGACAACCAATCTTAACTCTATCACAATTCTTAAGTAATGTGATTAATAATGTTCCGACTACAAGTGCATCTTCAACATTATAAATATCCTCTAGAAGTGGTGGTGCTATCTGCCATCTCTCCTGCTTCTTGTCCTGTTCATTACTGTGGAACCATACATTCCACTCATCAAATGAAAGATTAATGGTCTTGTCAGACTTCTTCTCTTCCTTAATTTCATCGCATATAGCAACAACTTCCTTGATGAACTTATCCATTACAAGTGAGCTGGCAAGGAAGTAAGGAGTGTTGTCCTTCTGATTACCAAAATAATTATGAAGAGAAACATAATCCACGTGCTCATAAGCTTCTCTAAGCACACATCTCTCCCACTCACCAAAGGATTCCATAAAAGGACCAGAGCTACCACAAGCTACTAATTCAATGGATGGATCAACCCATTTCATCATCTTGGCTGTCTCTGTTGCAACTCTTGCATATTCCATTGGCTTCTTGGCACCTATCTGCCAAGGACCATCCATCTCATTACCAAGACACCAAAGCTTTATACCAAATGGTTTTTCAAAACCATTCTGTCTACGAAGATTAGCATAGTAAGTATCTGTATCAAGATTGCAGTACTCCACAAGATTTCTGGCTTCCTCTGGACCTCTAGTACCAAGATTAACAGCCATCATAACCTCTGTGCCACATCTCTTAGCCCACTCCTGGAATTCATCTATTCCAACTTCATTGGTCTCGATACTAGACCAGGCAAGCTCTAACTTCTTAGGTCTCTTATCTTTAGGACCAGTACCATCCTCCCAGTTGTATCCTGATACAAAGTTGCCACCTGGATATCTGACGATAGGTACATGAAGCTCCTTAATAGCATCTAATACGTCTTTTCTAAATCCCATATCATCGGCCGATGCATGACCTGGTTCATAAATACCTGTATATACTGCTCTGCCGAGATGCTCGATGAACGAACCGTAAAGTCTGTCATCAACCTTGCTTATAACCTTATCCTTAGAAAGAGAAATCTTTGCCTTCATAATTATTAATGTAACCTCCAAATTGATTTTTTCATAATATGTCGTTTTTTTTTTCGCGCTCTTATTTCTTTTTACTTCTATCCTTTGTGAAGTACTTTCGAATAATATTAATAGCCACCTTATATGGAAGTGGTCTAAGTGTCTTATCAGCCTCAGCTAACTTCTCTGGTATATCTATGTGCTGAGGACAATGCTGCTTACACTTACCACACTTCACGCACTGAGATGCGAAACAAGGATCCTTACGCATACCCATGTTCTGAGCAAATGCAAATCTTGCAGATGTTTTGCCCTCTATAGCAGTTAAGTTGTAATAGTAGAAGTTACCAGGAATATCAACACCCTTTGGACATGGCATACAATATCTACAAGCTGTACAGCCCACTTTTTCATTGGCTCTTATAGCTTTTACTACCTTTTCTATTGCCTGCATGTCCTCATCAGTAAAGCTTCCAATCTCTGCCTCAGATGCTATACGTATATTTTCATCGACCATTTCAAGGGAATTCATACCGGATAATACACAGGTTACACCAGACTGATTCCAAAGCCATCTAAGTCCCCACTCTGCTGGGCTGTATGGCTTGCCAGTTTCCTTCATAACCTTAAGCGCACCATCTGGAAGCATATTAACAAGCTTACCACCACGAAGAGGCTCCATAATAATAACTGGTACACCCTTCTTCTCTGCTGCCTCAAGACCTCTACGTCCTGCCTGACTGTGTTCATCCAGATAGTTATACTGTATCTGACAAAAATCCCAATCATATGCATTAAGGATTTCAATGAACATCTCTGTATCGCCGTGATAAGAAAATCCTATCTGCTTTATGCTGCCATTTGCTTTATGTTCAGCTATCCAGTCTTCCATACCTATAGCCTGAAGATTTTTCCACTCCTGGACATCAGTAAACATATGCATAAGATAATAATCAATATAATCAGTCTGTAGTCTTGATAATTCTTCTTTAAAAGTCTTGTCTACAGCATTAATATTATGAACCATATACTGTGGAAGCTTAGTTGCAATACTTACCTTATCACGCATGTTATTCTTGGCAAGAATCTTACCAAGACATTCCTCTACGCCCGGATATACATAGGCAGTATCGTAATAATTAACACCCTGCTCTATCGCTCTTAATACTTCCTTCTCAGCCTTATCAAAATCGATGGATCCACCATTCTTGGTAAATCTCATACAACCATATCCGAGCTGAGATATTTTGTTTCCATATTTGTCTTCTCTGTATAACATACTATTTCCCTCAATATACAAAAAACCACTGACTACATTTTATCAAAATATCATACTATATCTACACAATATATTTCCTGAAAAAGGCACACTCTTCATCGTTGCAAATCCTAGCTTCTTCAAGCTTACAATTAACATGAAATACATGAGCTATATCCTCACGCTCCTTGGAGCCATAAATCTTAAGCTCAAAAGGAACTCCTAGCTCCTTTAAATGCTGACTCATAGGCTCTGCCTTAGGAAGCAGAAAGTCATTGACCGCACTCATTACATATGATGGAGGATAATTTTCATTCATATATTTATATGAATCAATCTGCTCTAAAATTTTATTATCCACTGGCTTATTTATACCATCCACATATTCTAAGAGGCATTCATTATCCTTTGGATTTTCTAATATATCTGTTTTAACATCATACGCGCCACAATTAAGTCCAAGTGCTCTTAGCTTTATATCAGGTACAGTAAATTTAAATAAACCAGCAAATTCTTTATTGGTTACAACAGTAGCATAGTGACTGACTATTTGCGCTCCTGCTGAATCACCTACCATAATAATATTATTCTTATCAGCCAGATAATCCGCGCCCTTATTACAGATGAAGGTCATTGCAGCATTAACATCTTCAACTGCGCTAGGAAACCTGTTTTCCGGAGCAAGTCTGTAGTTAATATTAACCACTGTAAATCCTCTTTTGGCCAGCTCCATACAATAAAACTGATATATCTCTTTCTTACCATATACCCAGCCGCCGCCATGAACATTTACTATTGTTGGCAGAAGCTTTGTGGCAGTTTTAGGAACATATATATCCAAAAGATTAGCTTTTCCATGCGGACCATAGGATATGTTGTCATATCTTTTAATCTCAGCTGGAGTCTTAAGTCCCTTATCACGCCTAGCATCAGATATCGCCCACCAGAACCTGATACTTCGAACTGCTTTGCTTAGTCTCATTTTGTAACCCTCACTATCATAAACTATTGCTAATAATATTTATGGAAGAATATGCCCAGCTGCAAGATACAGCTTGTACCATTCTTCTCGTGTTAACTCTACCTTGGCTCCCTCCACAATACCTGCTAATCGATCTATACTAGCCGTACCAGTTACTACCTGCATACCAGCTGGATGACGAAGTATCCAGGCCGCTGCAATGCCAGTTGCTGTTACGCCATACTTACCTGCAAGTTTATCTATCTCTTCATTAAGCTCCTTGTACTCACTGTCCCCAAGGAAAACTCCTCGCCAGTTAGCCTTCTGGAATGGGCTCCACGCCTGAATGGTTATATCGTTAAGTCTACAGTAATCAAGGACGCTTCCATCATGATCTACTGAACCAGCAGAATCCATATTAACTTCCATACCATTAGCAATCATGTTGGATACAGGAATACTAAGCTGCATCTGATTGATATGAAGAGGCTGCTTAACATATTTTTTGAGAAGCTCTATCTGCATAGGTTTATGATTGGATACACCAAAAGATCTTACCTTGCCTGCTGCCATAAGTTCGTCAAAGGCAGCAGCTACTTCCTCAGGCTCCACTAATGCATCTGGTCTGTGAAGTAAAAGAATATCGAGGTAGTCAGTATGTAGTCTGGCAAGACTTTCATCAACAGACTTTATTATATGCTTCTTGGATAAATCATAGTAACCGCTTCTAATACCACACTTGGACTGAATAATTAAATCTTCTCTTTTAATACTGGTATCATCATGGATTGCCTCACCAAATATACTTTCACTCTGTCCACCACCATATATATCAGCGTGGTCAAAAAAGTTGAGATCCATATCAAGTGCACTATGAATAAAAGCATTCATTTCCTCTTTACTTTTTTCATTTAATCTCATGCAACCAACCACTATGGATGGAGCTTTAATATTAGTCTGACCTAGATTAATCTTTTTCAAGGTTACGCCCTCATAATTAGTAAATCTAATTCTATTCTAACTTAGATAATTGTTCTCTTATATCCTGCATATGCTTATCAAGCTGTGCACTTTTTTCTGCACAGTCCTTAAGTTCATAGGCAAGCTGCGCTGCTATGTCATCAGATATTTTCTTTTTGTAACGAAGCTTATGCTCAAGGCTTGCCCAAAAATCCATGGCTATAGTTCTAAGCTGTACTTCAACCTTCATATTCTTTTTCTCATTCTGAAGAAAAATAGGAACTGAAATAATAAGATGAAGTGATCTATAACCATTAGCCTTAGGATTCTTAATATAGTCTTTCTTTTCTATAAGAGTAATATCATCCTGCTTAAGCAAACAATCAGCTAGCATGTATATATCCTCTGGAAATGAACAGACTACTCTTACTCCTGCAATATCATGAATATTTTCTTCTATTGACTCAATATTAATTGGAATATTCTTATCACGAACCTTTTTGGC
This sequence comes from Lachnospiraceae bacterium UBA1748, assembly GCA_002314855.1. Classification (GTDB taxonomy): domain Bacteria; phylum Bacillota; class Clostridia; order Lachnospirales; family Lachnospiraceae; genus NK4A136. Next base: position 41,109 of record DCHQ01000082.1, on the reverse strand, counting down.
CAAGCTTTCAGTGGATTTAATACGTGATTTAATACTTTCTATGGGATTACGGTCATATTCAAGTGAGAACTCCTCATTAAGAACCTTGAACTTGGTTTCTATTTCCATAATTGCACACTTGTAATATGTAATGAGAGTTTTCATCGGCTCCATATTCTTGTGAAGCATATCCATAAATTCATCTGTCATAATATGCTCACGAAAAAACTCTTCTTTTTTACTAATAATAATATCTCTAAGTTCCATTTATGTGCCTTCCTTTCTAATCACTCCTAGAGTTGATACCTTGTTAAGCTATTTATCCCTTAACCTTTATGCCTGCCTTCTCGGCCTCATTTCTAATAAATGCTGCTGCCTCCATATATGTTTCATAGTCTGGGAGATGCTCTACGAAAAGCGGAGTATCAGGACCAAGCTTTTCAACCATAGGTAATATTTTCTGATAATCAAGAGAACCTTGACCTGGCATGGTTTCATGGATTACAGCTGTGTATGCTCTCTCCATAATACTGTCCTTGCAATGTATACTCTTAATATATGGTCCAAGCAAATCAAAGCAGTGAGCTACAAATGCTGTGCTTTTAACATATCTCTCAGGGCAGTTAATCATATTAACAAAATCAAGATGCACACCAAAGCCCCCGCGGTCCACATCCTTAATAAGCTTAAGATACTGCTCTGGTGAATCCGGACATACCCATGGCATAGGCTCTATGGTATAAAATGTATTCTTTGGATTAACAGCATCTATGATTTCTCTTACACTATCAACAGCAAGAGCATAAAAATCGTCGCTGTAGTTTTCTATATCAAAGGTATCCCACGCCACGCTGCTACGGCTTCCTATAATATTAACGCAGCACTTTGCTTCCATTTCCTCAGCAAGCGCTAACTGTGACTTGGCGTACTCCATAGCATCTTTTCTAATAGCATCATCCGTAGACATAGTATTACGCCATACACCAACCTCACCAATAACAAGATCAGCTTCTATTGCTGCCTTTTTGTATGCCTGGCGAGAATTAGTATCACTATTACAATCTACAGGACAAAGGACTGTACTATATCTAAGGCTTTTTGCAAGCTCTACCCACTCTTCTGGAGTATTATAAGGTCTTTCTATGGCTCCACCTATTCTCATAATTCACCTCCAGAATTAAAAATCTCTTTTATGAATAACGCTGCTATCCATATCAGCAAGACTAGGTACACCTGTTCTTTGCATGGTTGCTTTAAGCTCATTATTCATCTCTATCATCTTGTCTCTAACACCTTCAGCTCCACTATCCTTAAGTGGTGGCATAATAGCACGTCCAACACATACAGCATCTGCTCCAAGAGCAAGAGCCTTATATACATCCATACCGCTTTCAACACCACAGTCCACAAAAATAGGGATTCTTCCACCAATGACCTCTACTATCTTAGGTAATATCATAAGTGGTGGAATAGCATAATTCATAATGCCATGATGGTGAGAAACTATAATACCTGCTGCTCCTATTTCAAGTGCCTTTTTTGCATCACTTTCACTAAGTATACCCTTTATGATAAATGGAAGCTTGGTCGCATTTACAAAGCTCTTTAATTCATCCATAGACTTTGGCTTCATTGGAAGACCACATACATTATCGTAGTCACCATTACCAGAAAAAGCATGATCAATATCCATTCCTAGACCAAAAGCTCCTGCATCCTCTGCTTCCTTCATTTTGGCAAGCACCTTCGCATTGTCACTGTGAGGCTTTACCATCTTAATAACCTTGGCTCCAGTCTCGCACATTGCCTTAATTTCAGCTTCTTCGCCCATTCCTGAAAAGCATAGTGCTCCTGCAAGCTTTGCTCCTTCAGCCATCTTAGCCATACCATTCTCAGTAGTACCATCAAGATGTGATAATGCTGCTGTTGCTATTGGCATCTCAAAGTTTTCTCCAAAAAGTTGTATACTGGTATCTGCTTTTCGTCCATCGATATGACGCATTTCAAGAAGAAGACTATCGAAATAGTCTCTGGTGATTTGATTAGAATCGTACTTGTTGTTTTCTGTACTCATTGCTTAACCCCCTTGAATTGTAGTTTTAAACTGTTAAATCTGCTGTTTCAAAAGCTATAACCTTGGCAAGTTCTTGAAGGCTGGTTTCTATCTGGCAGCCTATCTTACCTGCACTAAAATATATGGTGTCAAATTCCTTGGCAGACTCGTGAATAGTTGTTTTAAAGAACTTTTTCATACCAATAGGTGAACAGCCTCCATGTACATATCCAGTGAGTGGAAGCAGCTCCTTTTGTGGAATCATCTCTATATTTTTCTCTCCCACTGCTTTGGCGGCTTTCTTAAGGTCAAGTTCCTGATTAACTGGAATTACAAATACATAGTGAGCCTTTGTTTTACCTACTGTGACAAGGGTTTTGAATACCCTGCTAGGGTCTTGACCTAGAAGTCCAGCTAGCTCCACACCATTTGTACATTCTGTATCTAGTCTACGAAATTCATATACTGCCTTTTTATTATCTAATACTCGACATACATTTGTCTTATCATCTTTTTTCATTTACTTACTATCCTATTTATTTTTTAATATTTTCTCTTAATACTGGTATATATATGTGCTAATTTTAACATAAAAGTGGTGTCAGAAAAATCTGGCACCACTTTTCTATTATGTTTGGGAGAGAAATAAATATGTTTATTTTACTAATTAAGATCGCTCTTATTACCAAGAGTTATTGTGGTTGTTCTGGCCTTATAGCCTGTGGCTGAATTACGATAAATTACAATCTCCACGGTTTCACCTTCTTCATAGCATGCCAGAACCTTCTGAAGCTGCTCCATGGATGATATTACCTGTCCATCAAAGGAATAAAGAATATCGCCTTTCTTAAGGTGTGCTGCCTCAGCACCTGAACCATCAAATACATTTTCAATATATACACCGGCTGGAACACCGTAATAAGCTGCACCCTGGCTTGAAATATTAGAGCCAGAAATACCGATGCATCCCTGCTTGTCTTCATCAACCTCGTATCTGGTAACCTTCTGCATAAGGTCTTCGATGATAGGTCTTGCTGCTGATATTGGTATGGCATATCCCATGCCCTCAACTGCGTTACCTCCAATTTTGTTGGAGTTAATACCTATAACCTCGCCGGCCATATTAAGCAGTGCTCCACCTGAATTACCCTGATTAATGGCTGCATCTGTCTGGATGTAGAAAGATGTATTACCATTGCTTCCCATATCCATTTCACGATTTAGTGCACTTACTACTCCTACAGTAACTGACTGACCATAACCAAGTGCGTTACCAATCGCTACCACTGATTCGCCAACCCTAAGGTTATCTGAATCACCAATAACTGCAACCTTAATAGCGTTTCTTGTACTACTGTCAATATCTTCAAGCGATACCGCTACTACTGCCAAGTCCATATCAGCATCATAGCCCTTCACTCTTGCAGTGGCTTCACCATCATTACAAAAAGTTACTGTAAGCTCATCATTATCAGCGACTACATGATTGTTGGTAGCGATAAGAAGTTCATCATCATTCTGACCTATAATGATACCTGAACCCTTGGCCTCACCCTGAGCTGTGTATGAATAGTAGTGATAGGTCATATTATTAGTGATAGAAACTATGGATGGCATAACCTCATCAACAACTTCTGTCACATCATTTCCTACAACCACAGTTGTATGCGTATCAAGAAGCTGAGTGCTTGGTACCTCTCCATCAACCTCACCTAGCCCTGCATCTATTGGCTCATTTTCTTCACTGGTAATCGTTACTGCCGGCTCTGATACTTCATCGCTTTCTCTTACAATAGAGTATCCAAGCGCTCCTGTAACCTCGATACAGGCTCCAATAGTAACTACTGCAAAAACTCCAAAAATTATTCCACAAAATCCCGCTAGCATTATTTTTTTAAATGTCTTCATTGCCACGCCTCCTTTGCCAAAAAGATCTTGTCTTTATGCCACTATTATATTCCATTAACTTAAAATAAACTTAAAAAAATATAAAAGTAAAAAAAACCGTGACCTGTAGCGATCACGGTAAATATCTTACGAATTTTTAAGTTCCTTGTACTGACCAGATGTAAGTGTTTCAACAACACCACAGTTAGGGCAAGCCTTCATTCTCATTCCTGTCCAAGGAAATACTGGTATATAGTAAATATGTGCATAACACTTCTCACGTGCAAGTGAAAGATCTACTGTATGACCACAGTTTGGACATACCTGAGTACCTAAAGATTTATCTATTTTAAGCTTTCTTTTTACTCCATAAACAACTAACATGATGCACCTCCACCCATTATACTAATTCTTCCACGAATAAAAGCTATAATGTCATTATAGGCATCCATTGTTTTAGCATTTTTACTTGTCTGAGCCACAAATACACGTTCATTGTTATCAAGCTCAAGCGCAAGGTTAAAGTAATCATAACTATACTCAAGACCTTTGTCTGTTATAGTAACATTTGATCTATAAAGGTTAACTATTTTTTCGAGTGGTATTACTCTTAACATACTACCAAGTCCTGCATATAATCCGTAATAGCAGATAAAATTATCTGTTACTATACACTTATTGTTCTGAAAATCACGTGCTGATGGCTTGAGCACTTCTGACATAAATGCATCTTTGTACTGCTCACATCCACCCTTGGCAAATGCCTTGTCAATCTTAGCAACACTCTTTGGCTTAGTATCACCAAGAATCTCTTGAATTCCCTTCATTTTTTTACTCCCATTTACTTATTTTTTTACAACGAATACAGTATAGCACAAAGGATATTGTTGTAAATGAATTAATCACCAAATCACCTATAGATACATAGGTATATGTATTGTAAAAGTGCTTCCTTTATTCTTGCCTTCACTTTCAATAGAAAGGACCTTGTCACTTCCAGTGAAAATCTGAAGTCGCTCAATAACATTACCCAGCCCGATTCCATTAGACGAAGAGCCTGTTTTTTCATTCTCATAGGTTCCTGATAAAATCTTGTCAATAATATCTTGCTCAATACCAACTCCGTTATCAGATACCTCAAGACATACTTCTCCTTCCGACTGATACACACGAAGACGTATCTTTCCTTCCCAGTCAATATCACGAATACCATAATTAACTGAATTCTCAATAAGTGGCTGAAGAATCATACTTGGAACTCGTACACTGAGTACTTCCTCGTCTATATCCTTTTCAAAGTTGATCTCACCTGTAAAACGCACATTCAAAATGTAAATATACTTATCAACCATCTCAATCTCTTCGGCTATGGAAGCATCAAGATTAATTTTCTTAATATTGTAACGGAAGAAGTCGGCCATATTTTCAATGAATTCTGTGGTTTTATCGGCCTCTTCCATCATAGCTAGCTGAGCTCCAGCATTAAGAGTATTAAATAGAAAATGAGGGTTAATCTGGGCCTGCAATGAACGAAGCTGCACTTCTTTCATGCGGCTTTCCATAACAAGCTCATGCTCTTTGAGTTCACTTTCTCGGAGCATACTATCCTTAAGCTCCTCAATATATTCCTGAATACTACCTACCATCTTGTCAAAGGCACCTGCTACGACTCCGATTTCATCACCGTCTATATCCGTATCGATAGTAACATCAAACTTACCATCAGCAACCTGAAGGGCTGCTTCCGACAGATTTTTAAGTGGCTGAGTCATTCCCCTTGTTATAAAAAATAGCATGGAAACATTGATAATACCTACAAGAATAAGAATCGATACCGTAATAATCTCCATAGAACGAAGGGAGGTTAATAACTGACTATAGTTGGCATTATTTCTTTTGAACTGCTCATTATTAAGAGCTGTTAGACAGTTTTGAAGGTCTATATACAGAACATTGGCGTCATCAAAATATTCCCTATATTTTTCAACATTTCGACCTCTCTTAGCCTGAATAGTATCATCAATAACTTCAAGATATCTTTCTGACTGATTGAGAATATTCTTTTCCATCATTGAGAAACTTGTATTGTCAGGATTGCTATCAATAACATCCATACAGTCTCTGTAATCCTGAGTAGCTATATAATAGTTATTCAAAGCTACTGAACCTTTATTTTCAAGATATTCCTTGGTGGAGTTCTGAATATTGGTAAGATAACCAGCAAGCTCATTGAGCTTAATATTATTGGAATAGATAGCGTCTATTCTGTTAATCATGACATTGATATTGATGTACATAAAGACATTCATTACAAGAATGACAATAATAGGTATAAGAAAGGTTATCATCATTTTGTTCTGAATAGATGTGTTGTTCCACTTTTTACGCATAAAATTAATCATCGCCTGCTACCTCCATGTCGGATAAAGCCTTGGTAGCATTATCATAATCATATACATCTATATCAACTGAAACAAAGGAACTTGTATAGCCATGCTCATGGAACTCATCAAGAGCTCCGATAGCAAGAACACCCATCTCATGAGTATCGATGGATATCGTAGAAAATAAGATTTTCTTTACAATAGCATCAAGAGTTGCTTCATCAGCATAATATCCAATAATAGCGGTCTCACCAACCTTATTGTAATCAACAACTGCCTGATACACACTCTTGGTATACATACTGTTAAGACAGATAATAACCTCTGGTAATTCCGAACGCTCAAGAAACATTCCTCGAATTAACTCATCCACACTGAATGCATCTCCAGAGTAAATACGTGTTGTGGTAATATTGATTTCTCTACCAGACCTGGTATCATGCTCCTGAACATATTCTTCGATACCCATAATAAGAATATTAAGTGCACCTTCTGAAATATCGCCATCAATAAGTAGTTCCACCTCTGTAACAGGAAGCACAGAACTTCCAGTCGCAGCCACTATCTGAGAACCATATATACGTCCAAGCTCGTAGTTATTGGCTCCAACAAAGCACTGTCTTGCAGAGTAATCCATATCCTTCTGAAGAATAGTAACACCTATGCCTTCATCAACGGCTCGGTTAATAAGCTCTACTACTCCATCAGAAGAAGCTCCACCATATATGATTCCATCTACTGAAGAATTAACCGCTATACGAAGCAAATCTTCAGTAGAATAATTAACACCTAGTGTATCTGATAAATCTTCAAGATATATGTCTTGAGTAACAGCCTCTTCCTTAGCTGATTCATATACGGCCTTCCATAAAGCCTGGTCTCTATCATCAGCAATAAATACGTAATGCTGATTATAATCAATGTCATTTATGGCATCGATACTGTTAGATAACCTCATCATAAGTGTAAAAATAACAACAGTTGCAACGAGAAGCACAAACATAAGAACCACCGCTGCCATAATAAAAGAGAAAGACTGACCTGCATATGTGGTCTTTTTTTCTTTATTCTTCTTTTCCTTATTCTTTTTTTCACTTACTTTTTCTGAATTCATGGATACACTTTACTGTTTATAAATAATATCTATTATTTCTTCTTACGTTTAAAGTAAATAACAAGTCCTATACAACCATAAATTAATGGAATAACACCTATTACTATGATACTGAGTATTGTTCCCTGACTACCATTAAAGAACAGGTATTCGTACTTAAGATTCTTAGGATGAATAGCAAGATTACCATCCTCGCCCTGAGTAAGATAAGAAAGCGAATTAAGCAGTACCTCCTGATTACCACCAGATACCATTTCATTCATATTGTCATCAAGTATTGCATCAGATGCAACCCATACTATCTTGGAATTAACTCCATCAACTGTCTCATCAATTGCAACTGCATATGCAAACTGACCTGTTATATCTCCATCCTTCTTATCATAAGAATTAGTCATTTTACTCTTAATATAAGCACTTGGCGATGAAATAAGTAATGGAGTAACTGAAAGTGTATCTCTAAGATCACTGTTAACAACAAGTCCCTGTGGTGCAAAAAGCATTACATAGTAACCTGCATTGGCTATAGGCTCAACAATCTTGTGATCTGTATAACCTGTTATCATTACGGCTGGAGTATTACCAGCAATTAAGCTACTGTCACCTTCCATAACATAACCAGGTACCGCTGTTACACCATAATAGTTCATAAGTTCCTCTATATTATGATGCTCATCACCATCAGTAGGATATGTAACAGCCATAAGCTTCCCACCCTTCTGAAGGAAGTCAAATATAAGAGCTTCCTCTTCCCTTGAAATATCTCCTTCTGGAGCGCAGAGGAAAAGAATATCAGCATCTTCTGGTATTGTACCCTCTGTTACGATTGATAAATCCTTGATATTAATATTCAGCTTTTCAATGGCCTGAACATAATCTGAAGACATAATACCTTCACCATGACCATTAAGAATATACATATTTGCCGAGGTTCCAAATGCCACATAATCAAGAGCACTAGTAATACAGCTGTCGCCATAGAAATATAATTCTACATCACTGCCATAGCCATCTACATAATCCTGAGAATATAACATATCTCTTTTAATAAATCTGGCTCTTTCATCACAAACAATATAAAGGCTGTTATCCGTAACTGTATCAAGGTTTTCAGCCATAGCTATATCATTAACAAATTTGGAATACTGAGTAGGATCAACTCGCTCAAGCTTAATGTATCCGCTAAGCTCATCATAGCGCTCAAGGAAATGCTGAAGATTAACATCCTCCTTGCCCTCTGTCACTATCCAGTAAATAATAACTTCTTCATCAAGCTTCTCAGCTATGCTCTTAGATAAATCAGATATCTCATATACCTTGTCTGATGTTATATCCTTCTGAATCATGGATACAGGAAGCTTTGATACACCTATATTTAAAATAATAACTACTGCTACAAAAAGAACTGTTACAATCAGGCTGTAACCACCCATTTTGAACTTTCTGGTCTTCATGTCTTTTTTAACAGAAGAGGTAATCTTTTTATCACTCATTAGCTCCACCTCCTCTTCTCAAGAGACTGTATTGTTAAATGTACGAAAATTGCTGTAACAGATAACAAATAGAAAACTCCTGATATATCAAATATTCCATTGATAAATACATTGAATCTTTCGAACAGTGATACCTTTTCCATAAGTCTTGGCATAAGTGCTATAAAAAGCTCCTGATTCATCATATATACAGCTGCAAGAATAGCCTCAATTACAAGTCCGCCAGTAATAGCTGTAAATATACTTCCTGTCATAAATCTTATGATAAATGCAAATAAAACAACAAATATTGTAAGTCCTATAAAAGAACCCATTGCTGACACTCCTGTGTATGAAGCAAGAGTGGCAATAAAATAGTTGATAAGCATAACTACAAAACAAAGTCCTGCTGCCACAGCCTGGCTTTCACATATCGACGATATAAACATACCAATGGAAAGAAGAGCCATACCAAGTAAGAAAAATGCAAATACTGCACTATATGCCTCAGCCATATGTACATTACCAAAAGCAGAAAGGATTAGTGGATATACACACATGATTGCAAGTGGTGCAAGGAATACTACAAGCAGTGCCAAAAACTTACCTAAAACAATATCTCTAATGCTTATTGGCAATGAATATAAAAGCTGATCGGTTCTCTGCTTTTTCTCCTCAGCAAAAATCCTCATAGTAATAATAGGAACAATAATCAAAAATACAAAGCTGATACTAAAAATGACTGCCTCATATCTTGTCAGAAGATTTCTGACGTTATATATCATCACGTAAATACCAGCAAATAATAAAAGGAATAAGCCAAATACATAGCCAGAAAGACTAGTATAATATGAGCTTATCTCATGCTTAAATACTGCCTTCACTATTCTGCCTCCTTAGTTTCTTCTTTATTAATTGCTTCTTTATTAACAGCTTCTTTATTATCAGACTCTTCAGGTACTCCTGTAAGCTCAAGGAATATCTCCTCAAGTCCTGCCTTCGTATTAGTAAGCTCGTAAATAACTTTTCTTTTATCTGCAAATGCAAAGAAAATATCTGCTATAACATCATCACATGTATTTATATGATCTGGACTAACAGTATCATCACTTTTACTGGTATAGCCCAGACTAATACGAACTTTATTAGCCTTTTTATCATCACTCTCTATAGGAGTAATTCTTGGATTAACAACTGCACTTATACCTGACAGTATCTCTTCGCATTCCTTCTTCGTGGCACCTACAACCATATTAATACGATTGTCCCCTGCAAATCGTGCTTCAAGATTTTCAGGTGTATCAATGGCCACAAGTCTACCCTTTGAGATAATAATCAGCTTGTCACATACAGCATTAACCTCCTGAAGGATATGACTTGATAAAATAACTGTATGATCTTTACCAAGATCACGGATAAGCTGTCTGATTTCAAGAATCTGTGCTGGATCAAGACCTACTGTTGGCTCATCTAAAATAATAATATCTGGATCACCTATAATAGCCTGGGCAATACCGACTCTCTGCTTATATCCTTTTGAAAGATACTTTATAAGTCTGTCAGCCACATCAGTAATACCAACACGGTTCATTACCTCTTCAACATGAGCTTTTCGCTCCTGACGAACTATGCCCTTGGCCTCAGCCACGAAATTAAGATACTCTCTAGGTGTTCTCTCCATATACAATGGTGGCTGCTCTGGCAGGTAACCAATTAACATCTTGGCATATACAGGATCCTGATATATGTCAAATTCATTTATTGTTACAGTACCTTCAGTTGCAGCAAGACAACCTGTCATAATATTCATGGTTGTACTCTTACCAGCACCATTAGGTCCAAGGAATCCATATACACCCTGCTTTTCAATGGTAAAACTGATATTTCTTACACCATTTTTTCCATTGTAAAGCTTAGTAATATTTTTTACTTCTAAAATACTCATTGCTTTTTCCTTCTACACATTTATTCTGGGAAATTAATACTGCCCTGAAGCCATATTGTTCCCTTATAACGTCGTCCAGCTTCTGGTTCGCCCACAACGTCAAGTTTATTAACACACACATCAAATATAAGATCATTAACATTGAGTGTAAGTACATATACCTCTTCACCTGTGTATTTATTGGTGACAAGCTCCACTGAAGTGATTTCTCCAAGGATAGAATACAGATCACACTCCACTCCGTAAGGCATAAAACATGTATCCACAAGTGAGTAGATATCCTCCTGCCTAACTCTTACATGAACATTATTAATAGTATCCATATCTGAAATGGTAAGACTCTCAATGGCCTGCTCATTGCCACTGACAGCCTCTCGAAGCATTCTGCTCTTACGCATATTTATCTCATAAGTGCGTCTAATATCTTCTTCATTCTTAGATATAGGAAGAAGTATTGTCCCCTGATCCGACAATCCTGATAATGTAAGGCTTGTTCCACGAAGAGGAAGCCTGTCTGCACCCAAATACTTCATATATGTAATAATCTTATTAACGAAAAAAATAAGAGAAATTCCTATCTTGTAATCATCAACAACACCTGCAAATGATAACTTTTCCACCTGCTTTTCAATGGATACATCCTCATAGGTACTGATGCCCTTACCTTCCAAATAAGGAAAATAGTAATCGAAAATAAATTTATTATTATCATCATACTCGCCGCGGACGCACACTCCTATGCGAGAAGCTACCTCGCAGTGATATTCACTGTATAGAATGTCATCATCGATGGTTGTATATGCTTTTTCCTTGGCATCCCTGACAGCAATATTAATTATGTTATTTAGATCCTGTCTTGTTCTTGCCTTACTGAATCCCACAGCTCGTAGGTATTTATGCAACATATTTTATCCTCATATATTAATCTCTTCGATTCATAATATTATATCTAACTTCAGATGAAAATACCCTTAATTTCTCAGCTAATATTTGTCCTGGCAGGTTACCTTCTCTAACATTAACAAGAATATTGACATAATCAATATTCTTCCTGGCATAGGAAATAGCCATCCTTGCGGCTTCCATAGCTATACCTTTTCTCTGATGCATTGGACTTATGGCATAGCCAAGTTCTATATCCATGGCATCATCATCCCTGGTTCTTGGAGTAAAGCCTACTATCCCGGCAAACTCATGACTTTCTGCCAGCTCTATTGCCCATATACCGAAGCCATAAAAATCATATACATCACTTATGTATTTTTCTATTACGCTGCCTGCATCCTCGGCATCTTTATAAAAACGTTCCATTTCATCACCTATATCCTCGTATAACTGATAAATGGAATTTGTATCATTAGTAGTGAATTCTCTTATAATAATCCTGTCGGAACTTGAAATAATAAGTGGCTCTTTTCTACTTCTTGCGATAACTAGATTAATATAATCCTCACCCAGTATTCTAGCTATCTCTCGATTTCTTTCATATTCTGAAGATATGCTATTAACTCTTATTTCTTCATCTTTATCAAGCTCGGCGCAGTACCTGGCAATACTGGTGTCTTTATCTTTGTTTTTATCATTAAGAAGAAGAATACAAGGTATACCTTTCTCCTGGTAATCACTTATTAAATCTATATTGTCTGTAATCAATACTTTGGCAGGATTAATTGGCATATTGGTTCACTCTTTTGTTTATATTTAATCAATTAATTATATCACAATTAGACAATGTACATATATAATGGTACAATCTTGCAAGCAGTAGTTTTATTACCATACAAAAGTTTCAAAACTAACACTAATATTATGAGGGGAGATTAATTATGGAAGAAAACAAAACTGAAGTTTCCACAGAAACAACTAATGTGGAACCAACCACTAATGTGGAAGAAGCAGCTACTAAAAAGAAATCCAAAATGCCTATTATAATAGCTATTCTTTTAGTCGTTGCTGTTGTTGGAGTCCTTGTCGCACTTAACTTCAAGGTTATTAACAACTCTATCAAAAAGGCTACTATGTCAAATGATAAGTACGCACAATATGTACTTATTAAGAACGCTGAGAAAAACGCTGAGTATTACGGCAAGATGTATGATAAAAGTGTACTTAGTCTTTTCAAAGACAATATTGAAGCTACAACAACTCTTTCATTTCAGGTAACAGAGGAAGGTTTTGAATTCCTGGAAGACAATGATGTAGATGTTGAGGATCTTGAAGATATTGCTCTTTTTAAAGAGAAAATAGCACTTAGCTACACATGTAAGCATGATGGAGACCTTTCTTATTTATCAGTTGGAGCCTTAGCAGGCAAGGAATCTCTTGCTTCTACAGAGCTTATATTTGATAAAGCTAATCAAATGGTATATATAAGATTCCCAGAATTTGGAGAAGATTATGCAGCCATGGATCTTGAAGATTTCTATGATGATGATGAAATCGATGAACTTTTTGAAATCATTGACAGTATTGATGAGATTGGTAATATTCTCATTCCTGCTGATAAGTTAGAAGGTATCATCAAGAGATATCAGAAAATAGCCCTTGAGCAGATTACTGATGTTGATATGTCAACAGAAACTCTTGAGGTTGGTGATCTTGAGCAGAAAGTTACTGTTCTTGAGGTTGAACTTGATATGGAAGATCTTGCCAATATATTTGTGGCAGTTGCTGAAGAACTCATTGAAGACGAAGAAATCAAGGGAATCGTAGAAGACATCAGTGAAATTGAATACATTGAAGATGCTGATGAATTCGTGGAAGATTACGAGCAGATGCTTGATGAACTTGAAGATGCTCTTGATGACATCGAAGATGAGCTTGATGACGCCGATGAAGATGTTAGCATGAAATTATCTTTCTATGTTAATAACAAAGGAGAGATTATTGGTTCCAAGGCTTATATGTACAATGAATATTCATATGAGTCATATGATTGGGATACTGATAAATACAAAACTAAAACTGTTGAAAGCGAGATGGAAGTTTTCTTTGGTTATATCATAAAGGGCGGCAAGTTTGCTGTTGAGATGTATATGGAAGAAGATGGCGAAACTGAAATGTCTATTGAAGGTGAAGGAAAGGCCAATGGTTCAAAGCTTACAGGTGAGTTCACTTGCGAAGTAGATGATGAAGAGTTATCGCTTAACATAGAAGATCTTGACTGGAATAAGTTAAATGAAGGTATTGTAGATGCTAAGATTTCTTTTGATTTTGATCAGTTTGGTAAGGATGTTCCAAAGGCTATGCGTGATCTTTCAATAGTTGTTTCACTTGAAGGCTCTAAAGATACATATGGTATTTCATTAAGCGAGGACGGAACTGCACTTATGACTCTTGAAGTAAGCACTACTATTAATAACAAGACAAGTGTAAGTGTTCCTAAGAATACTGTTGAAGTAGCTGACGCTGAAGATATCGCTGATTACATTGAAGATCTTGATTTCTCTAAGATTGACGATATTATTGATGACATGGATCTTGATTTTGATTTCGACACTGATGATATCATTGATGAAGTATCAGAAGAGATTGGCGAATTTGTTGAGGATGGACTTCCAATAGAAGTATTACTAGTTCCAGAAATTGGAATGCCTACTAATCCATACATTCCTATCTTAGCTGGTATTATGGCACCTCAGATGATTCGATACGCGCAGCATGCTGGTTATTACTACTAAAATGATGTAACAAATACATTCATAACAAACAAAGCCCCTTGGATTTCCAAGGGGCTTTTTGATTAATGAATCTTATTTTTTTCGATTACTTACTTAGCTGCATCTGTAATGAAGCATAATCTGTTGTTCTCCATGAATCAGTTTCCTTATCATAGTAAAGAGTTAAGTAATCATATGAATAATGCTTCTTGAACTTAATATCTTCATCAAAATCAAAACTGATGTAATGAGAATATGCATCATATGTTGCTGTAAAGTCTACAGTTGAACCTCCAAATTCTGCATCACCAGTTAATGTTGTACCATCGATACCTGTTATATTGATTGAAATCTCTCCAACATCATCCTTACCAACTGATACTTCTCCAGTGTATGAACCCTTGAAGCTATTATCAATATCAACATAATAATTACCTTTATCATCATAGTTGTGTCCATCATAAAGGTAACTGTAATACCAGCCATCTGCATCACTATAATAATATGTGATATTCATATAATACTGCTCTGTAATACCATCTGTAATCTTAACATCAGCTGCAAGATTTCTCTGAGCTGAAGAACTACTGATTGTGAAATCTGTAGTTGTATAAGAAACAATATCATCAGCTGTTACATCAAAAGTATAATAATAAGTATATAAAGCATCAAAATCATCTATAGCAGCTTCGAACATTATATCCTCAGAAAGAAGCTTTTCTACCTCAGGATCAAGCTCTGCACTATTTACTGCAAGATCTTCATAGCTATAGTAATAAATAGAATCGTTCTTGAAGCTCTCTAATTCATATCCATATCTGTAAGAATCAGTCTCTGTATATACGTTACAAACTAATGTAGCACTAAGCTCATAAATATAGTTATAGTAATTAACTGTTACATCAACTGGATAACGTACTGTTACAGAACCATCAACTACCTCAGCTTCTGGATCATCGATTGAGATATCTGTAATATCACCATCTGATAAATTGATATAATAATTATCCTTACTTACTGAATAGATATAATCCTTTAATATGCTAGAAGCCTTTTCATCAGAAATTTCATACTTAACCTTTACTTCTTTATCTTCCTTCTTGTCAGGCTCTGTTTCCTTAACCTTCCACTCCTTGTTCTCGCTGTCATACTTCATAGTAACTACATAGTACTCTGTATAATCAGCAATATCAGTCTCGCACTGAAGCTCTACAGAAAGTTCTGACTTCTCTTTAGACTCTTCGTTGTCTTCACGATCATATACTACAAGGCTTGTGATATCTCCCTTGAGAATGTCGTCTTTCTTGAACTGCTTAACTAAACGATCAACAGCAGCATTGCCATAAGTCTCTTTGTCATCATCATATGACTCAACAAGGTTTTCATCTGAAACCTCTGGAAGAGACTTAAGTGGATTACCACATGCTGTAAGTCCAAGAGCAGCTACAAGCATTAATCCAGCTAATAAGCTTTTCTTTTTCATAATGTTTCTCCTTTTTGTAAATAAATGTAATTTCAAGCATATATATTAGAATTTATTTATCATAATGTCAATTTCATTACATCACATTTGATATATCCAAATAAAAAAACAGGAAACGTAATCTATTATTAATCACATTTCCTGTTTTGTAGTTACTTTAATTTCATTAATTACTTATAGTGTATTATCTTCCAAATAAAGTTCCGATAATACCTCGTCCAAGAGAAGCTCCAACATTACCACCAAGCTTCTTACCGAACTTACCAAAAGAACCTCCTACTGCCTGTCCAACCTCTCGGCCAACAGTACCTGCTGCTGTACTACCAACCTGCTTAATAGCGTTCTTCTTGGCATTCTGCTTCTTAGCCTCAGCTTTTTCCTTAGCCTTCTTCTCAGCAAGGATTTCTTTTTCTCTGGCCTTTTGCTCAGCCGCCTCAAGCTTAGCTGCTTCTTTGGCTGCAAGAGCTTCTTCCTTTTCTCTTGCCTTCTGCTCAAGAGCTTCCTGTTTAGCCTTTTCTGCTTCTTCTCTTGCTGCCTCAGCTGCTTCGGCGTCAGCAATACTCTTTCTCTCTAAAAACTCATAAGCTGAATCTCTATCAACTGCCTCAATATATTTTAAATGAAGAGGACTGCCGTCAATTACCTTTGTACGAGACGAAGTATATTCAATAGCTCCCATCTTACTTCTTGGTGGAAGAATCTTAGTATTCTTAACAACAGTAGGTATACCTTCCTCATCAAGTACTGATACAAGAGCCTCACCTATACCAAGGTTACTAAGAGTTTCATATGTATCGAATTCTGGATTTACTCTAAATGACTGTGCTGCAATCTTGGCACCCTTCTGCTCTGCTGGTGTATAGGCTCTAAGAGCATGCTGAATCTTAGTTCCAAGCTGAGATAGTACTCCATCTGGTATATCCTTAGGATTCTGAGTAATGAAGAAAATACTTACACCCTTTGATCGAATAAGCTTAACAACCTGCTCTACCTTCTCGAGAAGCTCCTTGCTTGCATTGTCGAAAAGCAGATGAGCTTCATCAAAGAAAAATACCATTCTAGGCTTTTCAAGATCACCAGCTTCTGGCATAAGCTCATAGAGCTCAGAAAGCATCCAAAGAAGAAAAGTAGAATACATAGTTGGTTTATTAATAAGTGTCTGACAGTCGAGAATATTCATGAATCCCATACCATCATAGTTAGTTGCAACCCAGTCTCTTATATCAAGGGCTGGCTCTCCAAAGAATAAATCACCACCCTCATCCTCAAGAGCTATTACAGAACGAATAATAGCTGCAAGACTTTGTGGTGCCATATTTCCATAAGTAGAACTGAACTCCTTACTATTCTCACTTACATATGTAAGCATGGAACGAAGATCTTTTGTATCTATAAGAAGTAATCCTTCATCATCGGCTATCTTAAATACTACCTTGAGCACAGCTGACTGTGTATCATTAAGTCCAAGTACTTTGGAAAGAAGAAGTGGACCCATCTCAGAAATAGTAGTACGAAGTGGAAGTCCATTTTCTGAATATATGTCCCAGAAATTAACTGGATAAGAACGATAAGTAAAACCTTCATCAGCAAGTCCAAACTTCTCGATACGTTTCTGCATACTTTCTGAGTCTTCACCAACCTCACACATACCTGCAAGGTCTCCTTTGACATCTGCCATAAATACTGGCACACCCATTTCACTGAAGGACTCTGCAAGTACCTTTAATGTAACAGTTTTACCTGTGCCTGTTGCGCCGGCAATCATACCATGTCTATTGGCCATCTTTGGATATATAAAGATTTTCTCATCCCCAGATTTACCAATCCAAATCTTATTTTCGCTTAACATCATAACCTCCTATTATTTTATGGACTTTCCATATTGAAATACCCTTTGTTTTCTTATACTATTTTATCATTATTAAGTCTTAAGTAAAAGGAGAACAATAGGACTAGTGAGAATAGGTAATAAAGATTTTGATATTGTAAATGATACATATGTAATGGGAATTCTTAACGTAACTCCTGATTCATTTTCCGATGGTGGAAAGCATAATAAGCTTGACGATGCACTAAGATGCGCAGAAGAAATGATTAAAGATGGAGCTACTATCATTGATATAGGTGGTGAATCAACCAGACCAGGATATGCAACGGTATCCGCTGATGAAGAATTATCAAGAGTTATCCCTGTTGTAGAGAAGCTTAAAGATATCACTGATGTGCCTATCTCACTTGATACATATAAAGCAGTAGTTGCAGAGGAAGGAATTAAGGCTGGCATACATCTTGTTAATGATGTATATGGATGTGCAAGGGACGACAAAATGGCTGCTGTTATTGCAAAATACAATATGCCTTGCTGTCTTACAATAGAACCTAATGAAGTCAATGCTGATGGAATTCTTCCTGACAGATTTGGGGATATTCCAAAGGATAAGATAATACTTGATCCAGGTGTAGGTTTTGGAAAAGACTATACTGGTAATCTGGTGGCTATAAAAGAACTTGATAAGCTGGTAGCTATGGGATACCCTGTGCTCCTCGGTACAAGTAGAAAGTCAGTGATTGGACTTACACTTGATGTACCAGTTGATGAAAGAGTACATGGTACAGTGGCAACAACTGTTTACGGCGTCATGAAGGGCTGCGCTTTCGTACGTGTCCATGATGTTAAAGCTAACTATGAAGCTATTAAGATGACAAGAGCTATAATGAATGTGTGATATATTACTTTTTCCAATGCTCTAGCGTGCCATCTGTAATGGCTGTCATAAGACGCTGCCTTACACCACTTGTATGTTTATTAATATCATCTAGAAGCTCCCTGATATAGCTTCTCTCTGATGTATGATCAAACGGACATGGATTGGTTGCCACTGGCAGATTATATTTATTTCTAAAGCCCACTGCCTCAGCATTTGTCACAAATACAAATGGACGTATAAGTTTTAATCCAGTATCTTCATAAACAGTTACCGGGTAAAATGTTGAAAACCTTCCTTCATATATAAGTGAAAGCATCATGGTCTCCACCACATCGTCCATATTGTGAGCGTATGCTATCTTGTTACAGCCAAGCTCCAAAGCCTTATTATTCAACGCTCCTCTACGAAGTCTTGAGCAGAGTGAACAGCCTTCTTCTTTTATTAGTTCATTAATACTGGTCTTGACTATATGATATTCTACGCCTAATTCTTCACACAATTTTTTTATTGGACCAAGCTCAAATCCTTCATATCCAAGATCAACTGTGATTGCCACAAGGTCAAATTTCTTTGGATAAAAATTCTTAAGTCCACTAAGCCCATATAATAAAGAAAGGGAGTCCTTGCCCCCGGATATGCCAAGAGCAATCTTGTCTCCCTCTTCAATCATCTTGTATGTATCCACAGCCTGTCTAACTTTGCTGTATAATTGCTGCAATTTCATATAATACTAACCTTATATTATCCATCTCGATTTCATATTTTTCACATTAACATTAGTACCATTCCATTATGTTATCACGCGTGATATTCTTTATCCATTTTCCACTTCTATAGTGCTTAAGAACCCATGGCCACTTTACAAATTCATCTGTACAAAGAAGGAAATAAACCCACATAACTGGAAGCTTTAACACAAATGCAGATATAAGTCCAAGAGGTACTGCATAGCACCACATATCTATGATATCACATATAAATCCAAACCTACTGTCTCCACCAGATCTGAAGACGCCAGTAATAAGCGTAGTATTAACTGCTGTACCCATAATGTAATAGGTATTGATAAGTAGCATAATCTTTAAATATCCCTTGGCTGTTTCTGTAAGATCCGCATAGACAAGGGCAAATGGCATTACCAAAAATACTATTACCCCACCAATAATTCCAGACAATACAGTGAGTCTCATCATACATCTAGCATGATCCATGGCAGTATCCATCTTGCCTTCGCCAATCTCATTACCCAGGATAATGCTGGTGGCAGATCCAACTCCAAAACAGAGAACTGTACCAAAATTACGTACAACTGATACTACTGCATTGGCAGCAACCACGTCACTACTAAGATGACCTAGGATAACTGAATACATGGTGAATGCCAGTCCCCATACCACATCATTAAGAAGTGCTGGAACCGATAGCTTCACAAAGTCCTTGAATAGTAAATCGTTCTTAATAAACATAAATCGTAGACTTAGCTTAACATTCTTACTTCTAATAGAAATAACAATACAGCAGATAAGCTCAATAAATCTTGATAAGGTTGTTCCAAGAGCAACTCCCATAATGCCTAGCTTCGGCGCACCAAATAATCCAAATATAAATATAGTATTGAAGATAATATTACAGGTAAATGCAATAACATTAACTACGGTACATACAGTAACTCTGGTAGCACTTCGAAGCACTGCCTTGTAAACCTCGGAAATACTCCAAAATAAGAAGCTAAAGGATACTACTCGTAAGTATATGATACCAAGCTCCACCAATTCTGGATCACTGGTAAAGGCTAGCATAAAATAACGCGGAGCAAAAAATCCTATTATAAATAAAATGACAGCAACGCTAATTGATATCTTAAGAGCTATACCCTCTATGACATGAATTGCCTTCAAATCTCCCTTGCCATAATACTGAGCACAAAGCATACCTGCTCCTGCAGATATTCCATAGAGAAACATGAAAAGTAAGCTATTCGCCTGGCTCGCTAATGATACAGCTGCGATAGCCTTTTGTCCTACAAAGTTAAGCATGATAACATCTGCACTACTAATAAAAGCACTGAGCAGATTCTGTATTACGATGGGCCATGTAAGCCCTATTGCTTTTCTATAAAAATCTTTTTTTTCTGTAGTAGTAATTTTCTCTTTCATAATAAACATATATTATCAGTTTCATTCTTTTTTTCAATCATATAACAAATAATAAGCATATATTGTTTAAATGTGAAATCAAATAACCCTCCGTGCCTTGATTCGCTTCGCAAAGAATCTAACACAGAGGGTTATATTGATATATTACAAAAAGGGAACAATCTTTAATTAGTCTTGGTTAATAGCTGCTACAGGAGCACATATAAGATTACCAAGATCACTTACAGATGCATTACTATTAACAAAATAATCATTCTTCTCACCAGAATTATCACTGTGATTAATGAAGATATATATGAGTCCTTCCTCCGAAACCTTGTAGCTAAGAACACCATTTGTTCTGGCTGGGTTAGACTTGAAGAACTGTCCTGATGTGGTGGTAAATACATTAATACCTGTGATTTCATTTAAATAATCATATGCCATAAAATTATTAGATGACACTGCATATACATTAAATGTTCCACTTGCTCCAGGAGTAGTAAGCTGAGTAACAAGTGCCTGTGTTGTAGCATCAATATCTGTATTAGCTGCAATTTTCGGCTCACTAAGCATTAGGATAACAGCTGTTCTTACTGTATCGCAAAGCTGTATGTCAGCAGATACCTTGGCTTTCTCAGCATACTTAATAAGCTGAGGTGCAATAATTCCTGTGAGTACACTTATTATTGCTATAACTACAATTATTTCAACGAGTGAAAAACCTCTGTTTCCTTTCATAATATTTTCCTCCCAAATATATGCCAATTTAAATAAAAAACATTACATTCACATCAACGGCTTATCGATGATATGAAGATAATGTTTTTTGAAATTACTTGCAATAGCTTTTAATCGAACAAGTATTAAAAAAGCACGAATAAATAAAAACAAAATTTTTGAACATAAACAAATAAATCCAAAATTTTTTGTCACGAATCATTAAAAAATAAGGGTTTTTAGTGGGTATTTGGCTTTTTTCCCCTTTATATAGTGGTTTTTTTAACTTTTATATTTGGTAAACTCAGTAAAATAACGGCTGAAAAGATAAGTACGATTCCTAATAATTTAAACAGATTTGCATCCTCATGATATATCAAAATACCAATTATTGCTCCAACTAAAGGTTCAACTGTAACTAGTACTGCTGCCTTACCAGCTTCCATTTTACCTAGTCCCCATGTATAGCAAAGATATGGGAGGACTGTACATATAATAGAAGTTCCTACAATCCATGGTATTACTTGCAGGGAAACGCTACCGATGAGTGCAACTGGATTTCTAAATATTGGAAGTGTAATTCCTGAAAATAGAAAGGTATAAAATGTCACAGTAAGTGATGAATATTTCTTTACCGCAAAACCTGCAAATATGGAATATAAAGCATATCCAAAACCAGCGCCAAGTCCAAGAAGTAATGCTCCCATACTTAATCTTGAACCAGTTCCAATTAAACCTGCAACTAATACGCAACCAATAAATGTAAGGATAAGTGCAACAATCTTTTTAAATGTTATCCTCTCCTTAAATACCACAGCACTCATAAGCATTACAAATATTGGTGAAGTATATAATAAAACAACGGCAACTGCTGCCCCGCTTCTTACTATAGAAGTAAAATAACAATAGCTGAAAAATGTAAGACTAAATATACCTGTTCCTATAAACATCCATATATCTCGAAGCTTAATCTTTAATAAAGACCTGTCCCTCATAAGGAAAAAAATAAACATTAATACTACGCTGGCCCAGGATCTGAAACACATAATGTCAAATGAATCATAATCAAATGATGTTAATCCTTTAATAAAAACACTGATAACGCCCCAGCATATTCCAGCTAAAAATACCATTACAGGACCTAGTATATTACTATTTTTCTTTGACTCCATATTTTCGCTCATATATGAATAATTCCTTTTTCACCTATTTAACAAACACATTATACACTTATCCTTTTTTAGTGGATATGTTTTTTATAACCAAAACAAAAAGGAGACAGTAATCATATACTGATTACTATCTCCGAGCTACCATTTATTAATAAGATAAATGATTATAATTCAATATGAAGGTTCTTCTCCATACCCTTACTAAGTGTGATATTTGCCACGCTGTCTCCATCTACAAGCTCGTACTCGCCACGAACTCCTGAAACAAGAACATTACCATTATCATCAGTCTTAACAGTAATATCTGTCCACCACTCATCCTTAATCATACTCTTTAACTTATGATAAGCTGGTTTAAGAGTGTTGTCCTTCTTAATAAGTCCACTAGGTGCATTAAGCCATGCGCCATCTGCAAAATCCCAACCTGTAACAGCCTCAACAAGTGGGTGATCATAAAGAATTCTGTACATCTCTTCCCACTCTTTAGCCTGTCTTGCTTCTCCTTCAGGAGTAGATGGCCACTCATCAACCTGCCAGTCATTAAGATCCACAATATAATCAGGCATAAGATCACCTGAAATAAGTGTGTTTTCTGTAAAGTGAAGAGGAAGACCAAAGTGCTCATAGCGCTTTAATACCTCGCGAAGCTTTTCCTCTCCCATATATCCCTGATGCTGATGGGTCTGAAGACCAATTGCGTTAATTGGAACGCCTGCATTTAAACATCCATCAATAAGGATTTCATAGTTTGTTGAAAGATTAAAATCATTAATAAGGAAAATACCATCTGGATTGGATTCTTTGGCTGCAGCAAATACTTCCTTTACAAGACCTACTCTACCCTTATCCTTACAGATTCTTGTAATAGCATTATCATACTTATCAAAGATAGGCATAATGACAACTTCGTTGATAACATCCCACATATCAATGGTTCCCTTGAAGTCTGTTACATCACGATGAATACGCTCTATCTGCTTCTTGAAGATTGTATCGTTATCATAATCCATAAGCCAGTCAGCACAACATGTATGCCAGCAAAGAGGATGACCTTTAGCAACTGCACCTCTCTCCTTCATATACTTGGCTGTGTTCATACGGTCCTGTGTTAATGGACTTCCTTCCTTTGGCTCAAAAAATCCCCAGTAAAATGGAAGTGTTCCATAGTTGAATACATCAAACCATTTATCAACACGTTCCTTTACAAAGTTAATATCAAAATTTGGCATATGAGTGAGGTCTTCACTCTTTTTCTTTTCTATTTCATCCTTATTGGCATAAAGCTGAATATCAAATGCTCCACATCCAAAGAGAAATTTGTGATTAGTCTGCTTAAAACGAAGCTCCTTATTTTTAATAGGATTGCCCTGCTTGTCTGTTACATGAAGAACTACTTCTTCTATTCTGTGCTTAGGGGTTGTACTAATATTCATTGGCTTTCTCCTTTTTTATTTAATATACACACTATATTTATTATATATCTATCCTGGTAAATGCATGGAATTGACTATCTGCTCAAGCTCTCTTGATGAGATAACCCGACAACCATCGCCTCTTGTAATGATTTGAACCATACCATCTGACGAAGCCACGGTAATATCGTATTTTCGACTATTGTTATTAGCAAATCTTTCAATATACATATCTGCTGTCTGAGCAGTTCGTGTATATATTACATGGATATTATGATAATCAAATGCGTCTATACCTTTGTTAGGAACTTTATATGCATCAAAGACTACTATTACTTCCTCTCCAGTAAAGCCCTGATAATTGCACATACTATCAAGAAGCGAATCCTTGGCACTATCAATATTGTCCTTAGCCAGTTCCTTTAACTCCTGCCATGCAAATATTGCATTATAACCATCAACTAATAGATACTTATCCTTCTGCGTAGAGCCTTTATACTCGACTTCTACTGCTTCCTTTATTTTAACCTCTCTATTAGCTCTTGCTCTGTCAGCTGATATTCCCTTATGGGCACTATATCCATTTCTGGTATTAGAATAGGCAACCTTATTTAATATCTCATCTATTTCATCAGTTCCTATACTAAGCTGATCCGCATTTTCCTTATGTCTAATGACTTTGATATTATTTAAATCATCATCTCTCTTCATTCCATTGATGCATGATGGAACATGCATATAATCAAATACCTGATCCCATGGAATAACAGTACCTGCACCGTGACTGCAAAATACTGATGAAGAAGGATTTCTATTATCAGCATCTGGATTATATCTCCTGCTAGCTATCACCTCTTCTTCATTATGACAAGGTGCATAGCCACTGGCTGATAAACTAAGGATACCTTCACCCTTTGTATAAGCTGCTACCTCCGTTGCATATGTATGCATTGTTGCCACTGGTGCTCTTCCGTTAAGAACAGCGATACCATCCGCAGACTCTGTAAGCTCGCTTGTTCCATTCATCCTGTCGATATCAGTCATTGCCCTTCCAACTAAGGCTTCAGGAATAGTAAGCGTATAGTCATAATATGGCTCAAGTAGTTTTGACGATGCCTGCATAAGACCCTGCCTAACTGCTCTATATGTAGCCTGTCTGAAGTCACCACCTTCTGTGTGCTTATTGTGCGCCCTACCGCCAACAATAGTTATCTTCATATCAGTTATAGGACTGCCAGTAAGTACTCCTCTATGTACTCGCTCCTCAAGATGAGTCATAATAAGTCTCTGCCAATTTTTATCAAGTAAATCCTCACTGACTTCGCTGTCAAACTGCATGCCCATACCTGTTTCCAGCGGTTCTAACCTTAAATGCACCTCCGCATAATGTCTTAGCGGCTCAAAATGTCCTACTCCTTCAACCACATCTTCTATGGTCTCTTTATAGGAAATGCTACCGACATCAAAAGTTACTGCGATATTGTATTTATCACGTATTAACTCTGTGATAATCTCTGTCTGAACAGTACCCATAAGACTTACGCGTATCTCACGGTGCTCATCATCAACCTCTACCTGTAATTCTGGAAGCTGATCCTCCACTTCTTTTAGGATATTAAGCATCTGGGTCGCATCCACATCTCTTGGGTATCTTATTGCGTATGAAAGCACTGGCTCAAGAATAGGCTTATTCTCTTTATAACCCTTACCAAAATTCATTCCAGGCTTACTATCATTTAATCCAGTAAGTGCGACAACCATACCTGCAGTCGCCTCCTGGATGGCCGTATATTTATTACCAGAATACAGTCTTATCTCATTAATCTTCTCATCATTAATGCCAGACTTAACACGAAGACTTCCGCCAGTAACCTTGATATGAGTGAGCCTAGTGTTCTTTTCATCTCTCGTAATCTTATAACAATAGGCTCCGAATTCATCATCTGAAGAAGGCGCCTCCATATACTTCTGGATAACACTAACAAGTTCATCTATTCCCTGATATCTAAGAGCCGATCCACTTACTAATGGAAATATATTTCTTTTTTTTATTCCATCAACTATAGAAGAATGCGATACTTTACCGCTCTCAAGGAACTCATCCATAAGAGCCTCATCACAGGACGCAAGCTCCTCATAGAACTCATCATCCTCTTCGCATCCTACCGCTTTACTAAAGTCCACTATCTTAAGTGAAAGCTTGCTATGAAGTTCTGCGATGATTTCAGCTAAATTCACTCCGGACATATCCATCTTATTAACAAATAAAATGGTTGGAACGTTATAAGCCCTTAACAGCTTCCAAAGGGTTTTGGTATGAGACTGCACACCACTTGGACCTGAGATAACCAGAACAGCAAAATCAAGAATGCTAAGCGCCCTCTCCATTTCTGCAGAGAAGTCCACATGTCCTGGCGTATCTATAAGAGTGAGCATTAGTTCATCGCTTATATCTATATTGGCCTGCTTAGAAAAAATAGTGATACCTCTTGCTCGTTCCTGAGTATCTGTATCAAGGTAAGCATTACCCTGATCCACTCTTCCAAGACTTCTAATGGTACCACCTGCATATAACAGTGCCTCTGATAATGTAGTTTTGCCCGCATCAACATGCGCAAGTATTCCTAGTACTAATGTTTTTTTCATAACATAATAATAGCATATTTTCATTGGGGACGGGGCAGCCCACTAAAAATGTGCTATTATTATATTAGTATAATAATTGGAGATTACTTATGAATTTATATATGCTTAGACATGGTCAGACCGATTGGAATCTGAAGTACAAGGTACAGGGAGGAACAGATATTCCGCTCAATGAAACTGGAATACAAATGGCTAAGGATGCCCATGACAGATATAAGGATATTCCTTTTGATATATGCTTTGTATCACCTCTTATCCGTGCGCAGGTCACTGCCGAGCTAATTGTTGGTGATCGTGGTATAGATATAATTACTGATGAAAGACTTCGCGAGATGTCATTTGGGCAGTATGAAGGCACTGAATCCATATATACAATGCCGGATCATCCTCTATACAAATTTTTCAGAGATCCTGAAAATTACTCTGATGCACCAACTGCTGAGCCTATTAGTGACTTATATGCAAGAACAAAGGATTTCCTTGAAAACACCGTTAAACCTTTAGAAGGCAAATATGAAAATATACTTGTGGTAGGTCATGGTGCCATGAACCTAAGCCTCATCAATCAGGTTCTAGATATTCCTTTCAAGGATTTTTGGACTCATATGATGGGAAATTGTGAATGTGTAAAGCTAGATGTATAAATCAAGCAAAATAAAATGGGAGTCAATAAGACTCCCATTTACTTTACTATATTAACACTCCATTTATATGATCAACTTCATGCTGGATTATTTGAGCTACATATCCGGAATACTTTCCTGTCTGAGGCTTCCAGTTAATATCTAAATATTTAACTTCTATTTCCTCAAATCTTTTACATTTTCTTGGCCCGCCAAGAAGTGATAAACAACCTTCCTCTGTATCATAAGGTTTCTTTTTCCGTATAATTTCTGGATTAATCATAACAAACTGAGAAAAACCAACACCTACTGCTATAATGCTTTTCTTAACGCCTATCATATTGGCAGCCATACCTACACATTCACTGCGATGTGCCTGTAATGTTTCTAAAAGATCTAATGCAACCTGCTTATCCGCTTCAGTGGCAGCCACACTTTTCTGTCCTAAAAGCATTGGATCATGTACTATTTCTCTAATCATCTATTATCCCTTCTTCGCGAAGCTTTTCAAATATCTTTGCTTCTCGTTCAAACATATGAATTGCCCAGTTTTCATTACTTATCTCACCATGATCATGGGTTTTATTAGTCTCAAGTGCTTCTCCTGGAGTTACCCATCGAAGTGTCAGTTTTTCATCGGCTTCATAATGCTCAAGCTTTTGTTCATACACTTCATCTTCAACATCACATGTATAAAAATAATTTTCCTGAATAAAAAGGTCATCTTTCTTTCCTTTTTCTTTTCTAAGAACTAATCCATATTCTTTTATCGATTCAGGAATTACTTTTAGTCCCAGTTCTTCTCGTATTTCCCGGACGAGAGCTTCTTCATTGGTTTCGCCTTCATCGATTCCGCCCCCGGAAAAGCCATAATAATCATACTTCTCACTATATACTAGAGCCAACTTATTGCCACGAACTATTACTGCTCTTACTGAAGGACGACGTCCTACTGTACCGCCTGTTATATAATTTTTGTAATCAAATTCTAGTAATAATCTCATTAACGCATCCCTTTTATTTTTATCTTTTATATAATATCAAATCGCAAAACATTTTTGTACCGTCCCTAGAAGAAGTTGAGTGGATCGAGATATACAAATTCGCTGCCCTGCTGCTCGCCCATCGAAAAACCAAGATGAGGGCCTGTGCTTGAGCCGGTATTACCAACCGTTCCTATTTCATTTCCGGCTACAGTATTATCTCCTGTATTAAGATATATTTGATCTAGATGATAATATCCAAAATGAAATCCATCATCTGATAATATCTCGATATAATTACCATCATAAGAATCGAAGCCTGTATCTATAACAGTGCCCGATGATGCAGAATATACAGGAGTTCCAACAGGAGCTACTATACTGATTCGCTCTGTTTTAACTCCTTCCGGAGCACCTTCAGGAAGTGAATCCTTATCGGAAAATCCCTTTGCAATTACTGAACTTTCAGTTGGCCAAACTAATTTTGCATAATAATTATGAATATCTTCTCCATCCAAATCAGCATTACTTTCTAAGCTACCCTCTGGTATCTGCGCCATCACAGTTTCCTCTTCTGGAAACATAGTTACAGAGGACTCTCCTGCTGCATATATATCAGCACTATTCATTGAAATTGGTTCTTCCGATATTTCATCAACGCTGACTGATACAGGTTCTAATTCCACTGCTACCTCGGTAGATTCGAAAATACCTGGTCTATCACTACTTGTCATGAAACACACTGCTATGCAAAGACACGCTACAATTGCTATGGCTACAAACCAAAATGCTGGTTTCTTGTAATCAAGCACCTTCTTAATACGATTCTTGACACTTACTTCTCCAAATGCAACTGGGCACGCTGTAATCATCTTCTTCTGAACGCTACAATCAAGAAGTGCCTGACAATAATCTGCTCGCCAGCTATCTTCTTTATCTTTCGTGGTTTTCTCATCACATGCATATTCAATATCTCTGCAAAGAAGAATATATGATATCCAGCATAAAGGATTGAACCAGTATATTGCTAAAATCACATAACCAAGTGGCTTCCATAAATAATCGCGTCTACTTATATGGACATTTTCATGGGCTATAACACATTCCTTTACTCTCGCATCTAGTCCGGATGGCAAATAAATTTTTGGTGAAATGAGACCAAGAATAAATGGACTGACTATTTCATCGCACTCATATATGTTGCTGGCTGTTCTAATAGAAGCAGACACTTTATGCCTTATTACAAGGAAGCTTATAATAAAATATGCAAGCATAATGATGATTCCAGTTAACCATATAAGTGAGGCAATATACATATATACACCCATTGGTGTTACAGTGACATACTCGATATTATCTCTACTCATATTTTTAGCCAGCGTAAAATTTTTACTTTCATCAATACCAGAAATGCCAGTATCTACTGTAGGTACCTCTGCTACGGTAATATTCTCAGGAATAGGTTTAGTTTTTGGCAGAAAACCAAATGGGGTTTCAATATTAATTGGAAGTAGTAATTTAACCGCTACTAATATCCACAACATGCAATGTACCCATTTAGGTACCTTCTTAAAAACTAGTCGTAACAGAATAATTGCAGCAATAAGCCAGCTGGCTACTATTGCATTATTCAATATAGTTATAAATAAGCTATCCATTAGTTATCCTTTCTGAATGAGTCTATCATTTTTTGTATCTCATCAACTTCCTGATTAGTAAGCTTTTTTCTGGAAGTGAACGCAGCCAAAAATGCTGGCAAAGATCCTTCAAAAGTATCATCGACAAACTTTTCACTTTTGGCAGAATAATACTCTTTCTTTGATATAACAGATGATACAACTCCGTCTACATTCTGGAAAATACCCTTTTCACAGAGCTTTCTAAGAACTGTATATGTGGTTGGTTTTTTCCAGTTAAGTTCCTTTTCACAAATTTTTACCAGTTCACCTGATGCTACTGGTTCTCTATCCCAAACTATCTCAGCAAACTGAGCCTGTACTTCTCCTAATTCTATGTCTGACATACTCTCACACCTCTTTGTTAGTGTTAATTGTTAATGGTTACTAATTAATTCGAATTAAACGAGGTTTATCCCGGGTAAACCTCGTGATGTTAGTTTATCCTGGATAAACCACTTTGTCAATAGTGACTACAAAATATTTCCTATGCTATAATACGTCATTATATTAATGTTTTTTCAAGGATTATTATATATGGGATTTTGGGCTGATTTCTTTTTAGAACAAAAGGAAAAAGAAAATTCTTCTTTTTACTCTCGTAGTAAAGTACTGAGCAAAGCTAAAAAGATGGTGGGAAACAGATTAACAATTAATGATGATGAGATAAAGAAGTTAAAGGGACCCATTGTTTTTATAGCCTCTTATAAATCACACATTGATACATATGCCATTGCGCTTGCGCTTAAAGACTACAAAATAAAATACGTAGTTGGTATAGAAGAATTACCGAATCGTTTTAGCGAGCCTTGGAAAGAACTTGGATATATTTCGAGAAAAAAGAAGGACCTTTCAATACAAAAGAATAATATATTGTATTTTCCTGGTCGCATAGGTAGTATTGCAGGAACTAATACGTCAATTAATTATTTATACGAAAAATTAGGTCTTGGAATTTCACATTACCATAATAATATTGTTTTAATAACAACTAACGGAAGCTATCTTTCGAATCCTATATGGTCTGATGGACATATTAACTCCGTTCCTATTGAAGTAAACTTTAAATATATTGGCTCTTATGATGATAGTATCGCCTCAGAAAAGACTATTATAAATTCGATTGATAGCGGACTGACATACAACGATTATAAATATCAACTGGACAAGGGTATCAAAATAGAATATCCAAAACGTGCACTTGGACTTCACAGAGCACTTTATCAGTGCATAAACTGTGGGACAAAATATAAAATGAAAAGTATGGATTCCACTCTTGAATGCGAGGAATGCCATAGCAAATGGACATTAAACTCTCTTGGTGAGCTCACGCAGGATGATCTTATGACTAATATATCCATTCCTGACTGGTATGAGTGGCAAAGACTGGAATGTCAAAAATATGTGAAGGAACTAAGCCTAACTAAACGTTCATATAAGATAAAGAAAGAATTTAAGGTACACGTAAAAGTTAATTACAAAGATAAAACAGAGATACATATTGGATCCGCAGAATTATCTCTCAATAATCAGGAATTTACCTTATATTTTAATGAATCCTCTTTAGTAGACAAAATATGTAACAATATAAAATTAAAAGACTATGAAAAAATAAATAGAAATGATAATAAAATCTTACGAAGGAAATCAAAATCATTTCATTTCCCTCATAATATATTAGACACCATTCAGATAGTATTAAATAATACTATTGATGAAAGTAAGGGAATAATACTTTCAAATGATAACTGTACTTTTTTCATATATTGTGATGATGAAGATTTTGAACCTGCAGAATTACAGCTATTAACTGAAGCATATGACTAAAAAATAGAGTAAGCTTTCGCTTACTCTATTTTTTGAACCAAAGTACACATCCTTATGACAATAATCTCAGACAAGCCTGAGATGCCCCGTCCCCGATTCGCTATAGCTTTCATATAATGGAATATCTTCAAATGTCTTTCGAATATCATCAAGATTCTCGGCGTATTCATTGATATGAGTAACAGCCAGTCTTATCTCAGGGTTTATTCCATTACTATTAGTCTCAACATCCTTATCAATACGTTTTCGAAGATCAGCTGTATCAAGCCAGCCGTATCTTAGTGTGTCCTGATATATATTGGGAACATTGGTCCTGTCATACATATCTGCATTAATAAGCTCTTTGGCACATTCCGTATCAAATCGTCCAGCACCATGCCTTGTCATATAGCTTCGTGTTACATAGCAGCATACGCTATCCACATCCTGCTCGTAATCTCCAATGATTGTTGCTGGGTTTTTAATACCTGTATTGCTAGGTGTTAAATGTGGCATATATTCTTCATTGTCCATATCAAGCATAAGTCCCTGAGATGCTTCGAATACAACACCTTCGTATTTTTGAAGAACGTCTTCGTCTGTAATAATAATACAGCTTAGGAAGGCTTTAACATCATGAATGAAATTTTCCAGAATATCATCAATATGTTCAAATACTTCCTTCCAGTTATCTCCTTCATTATCTGTACTGATACCAAGAAAATCCATTCTTCTTTTTACATACTCTTTTATTGCATCAAAACTAATATTACCTATTCGGCCACCAAACTCACGAATATTATCATTCTCAATATATAAAAGATCCTCTACTGTAATGGCAAGCTCTCTGCTTCTACATATAGTTTCGAATATACCAAAACCACAGCTTCCATGCTTACCATTTCCACGTCTCTCTTCTACTAATTGATTGAGCATCATATCTGTTGGAAGAGTGACTCTACATCTCTTATCCACATATGTCTTAGTAAGTGCTTTCTTCGCTAACAACTCATCATACTCCCTATTAAATATGATAGGGTTAACTATGAAGAATCGTGTTAAGAAAGTGTCAGCGCCCACGAAGTTACCTGAGCCAAAATGATGAAATACATGTCTGTCTCCATCTTCAGATATAACAGTATGCCCTTTCTGGCTTCCTCCATTAGTGCAGGAAACAAGACATTTACCGTATTTGTTCATATACTCTCTGGCAAAGAAGTCTGTCATAAGACCTTTGCCTTCATCGCCAAAATTAGCTCCAATTACTATCCTTGCTTCCTGCATAACCTACTCCCTTCCAGGTATATTCCATGTAGATTGTTTAAAACTCAATAAGTCCTTCTTTACCTTTTGCTATCTCCAAATTTTTAATTGCTTTATCAACAACAAGTGCTGTGCTCTTGTCCCAAGACTTTGTTACAGCTTCCTTGTCCTTACCTGCCTCAACCTGAAGAATAGAAACTATTATTTCAGGAATCTTAGTGCAGTCGGCAACTGGTATTGCATACTGTCCCATAAGATTTTGCCACTTATCAATGACTTCTCTTCCTCTTACTCTCATGCCACAGCCCTCTTCAATAAGAAGGTGATAGCATACATACTGCTTAGATACTTCATTGTAAAGCTCCTCTGCAGTGAGATTTGCTTGAACATCATCGCCTATAAAATACTTGATTCTATCCTTTCCAAGAACATCCAGATATTTCTCATCACCCATTGTGAAAAGATAACCTTTCTTATTTCTTTTAAGGTAAGCATCTGTTTTTGTTTTTCTGGCTGCGAAATACCAAGGAAGTGAATAAGATTCACCATCGTTACCACCACCGCCTCTTTCGAAGTAAATATCATTTAACTGTTCAGCTATTCTGATATCAGACTCGAACTGTGTTACCTGAAGTGGATATCTGTCGCACTCTGTATCGCCAAAGGCCATAACCATTATTTGCGGATCCTTCACAGGTTCTCTATCAAGAATCTCCTGTATAAGCACGTTAAGCTTTTTAGAAATTGTTGTAAGTACAGAACCCATAGAACCTGTTACATCAAGTCCAAGAATAATAGGAGTTGATTCTGGATGATCCGCAGAATCACATGACTCTCTTACTTTAATATTCTTAGGATCAAAATCATCCTTGATAGATCTTCTTGTATAATAATCAGATACTGTTGAAGAAGCGCTGAATCCTCTTCTCGCTTTGTAATCGCTCCAGTCTCTACTTGTAAAATATCCTGCTCCCATATTCTTGTCCTCCTTTTCATAATATTAATAATATGGTTAGTATTATTTTGCTACTATCTAAGATATAATAATAAATTACTTGTACTCCATTCTAACAAAACGTCTGGCACCAAATGATTCATGCAGTGATTTGTCCCAACACTGAAACTCGGCATATGCATCTCGTCCTGCGCCTTTTGTCAGAAAAGTTTTCATTGAATCTGGTACATCACCAAGCTCTCTAAACTTCACAACGTTTTTCTCACCACAAAGCTCACGACCTATCATCTTAATGGACTCTAAGTCTGTATCAATGCCAGCTTCCTTGTTGCCCTTAACCTTATTTGGCATAACCTCGAACACATCTTTGACTGTTCCTATCATCTTGCTGCCAATCTCTGTCATGTAAAACATGGCTCCATGTACTGCTATTCCATGGTCACTAGGTGAAATTAACAGATTATCAATTGACAATCCATTGGATGTCATATTGTTCATATCAAGCAAACAGGCAATGTTTGAAAGTCTACTGATAATCCAGGCCACATGTCTTGGATCAAGCTTGCCTCCATAGTACTGAACGACTTCCCGCAGTGGATAATATCCCTCTGCCTTATCCATTATTACTATGGCTCTTCCAGTAACATCTTCGAAATAACCATAAATATTAGGCATTGATGATGAGAAGTTTTCCTCCATTTTACTATTTTTGTATTTAATCTTTTTAAGATTATCAACAAGATTGTCGGCGTACTTTTTCTTGTCAGCAGCTATTACGTAGATTATCTTTTTCTTTGTGAGATATACATGTCCCAGTTCAAATGAATAATCACTACTGTAATAAATCTCATATGCCTTGGTTTCTGATTTTCTGATTTTTATATAACCAGTTTTTTCCCAAATCCCCTTTTTCGACATGAGCATCGCTAATACGTATAGCTCATTAATCTTACTCATTACCTTAGCATTATCTTCTTCTGATAAAGAGTCTTCATCTCTTCCAGAGACTGCATTGTCTGGATGATACTTTTTACATAGTTCAATGTAAGTATTTTTAATACTTTTTTCATCGTCGGATGTAAAAAGATCTCCTGGCTTTGTACAATCAAGTATTGTCTTATAGTCCACTTCCATCACCTCCTTATGCCTTTTTGAAAAAGTAACTAATTAATTTTCATTACTTAGTAGCTTTTCTATACTTATATATTAGTAGCGATTTACTACTTTGTCAACTACTTTTAATAAAAAATTCCAGCCTGCTTTTTCAGACTGGATTCTAGGACTATTGTATTAATTGTTATATATGAAGATGAGCGTCCTTATCTCCTATATATCGATAAAGCTTGCTTGGCCTGTATGCTCCATCTCTTCGCATGTTACCGGTTTCTTCAACCACGTCAGCAAATGCCTTACGGAAGTTCGCTTTGTATAAGTTCTTATCAAGAAGAACCTCATATACCTTCTGCAAATCAGGAAGAGTAAACTCATCATCGCAAAGACTAACTCCTATGGATGTATAATCAGCCTTACCTTTTAGTCTCTCTCTTGCAAGGCGTATAATCTCTCTATGATCATAAGCGAGCTTTGTTTTCTTAGCTAATATTTTATTAACATCGTAGAAATGGGCATCTGGCGACATGTTATCTATATATGCCATAAGCTTTGCTTCCGGGATAAGTGCATAATAGCTGACTGATACAACTCGGTTTCTTGGATCTCGATTTAAGTCATCACCGAAGGTATAAAGCTGCTCCATATATATCTTTTCCTTAATACCTGTTTTCTCGACAAGGCATCTGTTGGTAGCATCATAAAGAGTTTCTTCTTCGAATACCGCCACACCTGGTAAACAAAGCATATCTGCAAATGGCTCTTCTTTCCTTTTAGTCAAAAGAAGTTGTAACTTATCTTCAATTATTGTAAATAACAGTAAATCAACTGCTAATGATATCTTTTGATGTTTCATAAATACTACATTCACCAATTCTTTTATTTTATATAATTATAGCCTAGCTTTAAGGTGTATGTACATATTCTTTAATCATCTTTATTTAATATCTACATTACCAACTGCTACTTCCACCTTGATATTAGCTGTTGCACCATCATGCTTTTTTTCTATATCAGTTCCAAATGCATTCTGTCTAGCACCACCAAGGTTAACGTTACCTACTGTAGCTGATACTTCATAATTATAGTTCTCATACTTGTCCATAGTCATCTCAAGATTACCAGCAGCTACTTCAACATCTGCTTCATCAATAATCTTTCCATTATATATAAAATTACCAGCTCCACATTCTACATCTAGCTTGTCGCACTGCGCGTTTTCCATTCTGACATCGCCTGCGTCAATTTCAAATTCCATAGTGCCTGCAGTTATATCTGAAACTGTGAACTTACCAGCTCCAACCTCTGCTGATATTTGTTCATACACCTTTCCCTCAGGAATATATATTTTAATGGAAGATGCAGCCGCATTACCGAGTGAAAAATTCTTAATATTTGATTTCTGTTCAATTTTACATTTTGAACCTTCTATCTCGCATACAATCTCTCCATCTACATTGGTTCCCGCAACCTTAATATCCTGTCCATCATAAACAAGCATCTCAACGTCACTGGCTCCAATTTCGATATCAAGAAATCTTGTAGCACCACTGTTTTCTATAACAATATCAACAGATTTTCCACTTCCCTTGTAGGCTTCCTTCCCAAAATTTAAACTTACTGGAAACTCATAACCCATTACATTAATGGTATTAACTCCTTTTGTAGCTTCGGATTTTAGCTGATTAAAGCCTCCTGACAAACCTGCAGTAAGTAATAATGATAAGCCTATCATGAATAGGACTAATGTCCATATTAAACATTTTGAAGAAAACTTTTTCATTATGCATTAACCTCTTCTTTCTTAAAAATACCGAATATTGCATGCCATACCCACTTAGCAAATCTAATGATTAAAGGAATCAGCTTCTTAACAAGATATATATATGCTCCCTCTAACCAGATACAAAAGACACCAAGTGCAGCACATATAAGTCCAGCGCCTATAAGAACCAGACTTGCATTTAATCCTATCTGAGATATGGTTGCGATACCTACAATTACTAGGGCAATTGCTGATCCAAATAAACCAACGATTGCACCTATTAATCCCACACCTATTCCAAAGATTGTACTGATAGCTCCAACAACCAGTCCAAATACTGTTGATAAAACTCCTATTATCATTGGCAAACATATAATAAAGAGAACAATCATAAGAACTGTACGATCATTCTTGTTTACCTGTGGCTCAGGAATTTCACGAAGCTCACTTTTATTACCATAAGAATATTTATTCCCTGTACTTTCTTCACCAATAATCTTTTCAATAGCAGTGAAGCTTCCAAGTTCATCCTTCTTGCCTTCTCTACTTTCGAAGCCTGTTTCAGTGAATACTCCACCTTCACCATTATCACTAAGTCCAAGCTTAATAGATTCTGCTATTTCTTCTGGAGAACCAAGTGATGCTATTACTTCATCATCACTTCCATTGGCATCTTCAAAATAATCACTATAATATGATAGAGCCTCTTCTCTTTCTGTTTCTGGAACAGTACTAAGCAGTTGCTCCAGTCTGTTCATGTATTCTGTTCTTGTCATCCGACAATTCCTCCCTCAAATATCTGATTAATTTTATTCGAATAGCTTGTCCACTCACTAATATATAGATTCAACTGAGCTCTACCTTTTTCAGTGATTTTATAATACCTTCTATTTCGTCCATCAAACTGCTGATCAAATACCTCAAGACATTCATCTTTCTGAAGTCTTCGAAGCACCGGATACAACGTGGACTCTGAAAGCTCAATAACCTGTCTTACTTCTTGAGTAATCTTATAACCATATGTACCGCTCATCTGACGTGATACGATGGCTAATACTATTGCATCAAGCAGCGCTGCACCAGTATTGAATATCATATATTCTCCTCCTATTTTCTATACAATACTATACGACGTATAATATGTTTTCTTGTACATACTATACGCCATATAATATTGTATGTCAACAAAAAAATGAAAAAGGACTGCATTTCTGCAGTCCTTTAATAAACAATAAATTACTATATTATCTTCTTTTCTTACCAAGAATTCTAAGAAGCTTAAGGAACAAGTTAATGAAATCAAGATATAACTGGAATGCTCCGTAAAGAGCAAGTGCATTTTCATTGTCTTCACCAACTGTTTCTGACATATTCTTAATCTTCTGAACATCATAAGCTGTTAAACCTACGAATAATAATACACCTACGTAGCTAAGTACAAGGCTAATGCCTGTGCTGTGTAAGAATACCATATTAACAACTGTAGCGATAATTAATCCAAGAAGACCCATTATGCAGATATTACCAATAGATGATAAATCAGCATTTGTTGTATAACCATATATACACATAATAGCGAATGTGGCCGAGGTTATAAGAAATACTGAAGTGATACTTGAACCAGTATAAACAAGAGCTAATACTGAGAACGTCATACCAGTAACAAATGAATAGACTGCGTATAAAATACCTGCCAGTATTACATTATTATTTCTAATTGCGTAATTAGATACAAATACAAGTCCAAGCTCTGCAAGAATTAGAATAAAATAAGATCCGCCTGACATCATGGATATCGCTGTTTCCGGTGGAGTTACAAAAGCTCCTATTGCAGTGATAACAAGTGCAATCACCATAAGTCCAAAGGCCTTTTTAATTACTGCACTAGTATCTACAAGGCTCTGAAAATAATAGCTGGTTGGTTCACCCATTCCAAAGCCTGACTGTGATCCATTGCTTAAACTGTCATCATAATTGTCTACGTATGATGAATAATTGCCGGAATCGTTGTTGTAATTATTGTAATTATTAAAATCACTCATAATTTTTCCCCTTTACTTTATTAAATTTTTAATACTTTTTTTAGACTGCCCAGTAGTTTTGATCTTTTGTTATCTTATTAAGTAACTTAGATACGAAGAAATACCATCTGTCTGCATCTTTGTCATATGTTTCTTCGCTGTTAAGGCATGTATCCTTGAAGCAATGGTATGCGCCACCACAAATAAAAGAATATGCATAATCTTCTACAGATGTGAATCTTTCAACCATCTTATATACAGGCTTTAAGATATCCTCTGCAACATCTCTTGATACTATATCGCATGTGCATGCCATACGTACTGTGGAGATAATATCGCAACAATCCCATGCAAAGAAACTATTACCCTTAACCATGTTAACAAATCGAAGTGCATAGCTCATACACAGTTCAAAGTATTTTTTACCTTCTTCAGTTTTGATTTCTGGATACTCGCCCTCAGCCTTACATTTGCAGAAAGAATAATAATCCTTGTAGATAAAATTCTCGCTAGACTGCTGAAGATACTTCATAAGACTGCTGATAGAATCTATCTTTAATTTATCAAGTTCTTTCTTAACTTCCTCTACTGGAACATTGTCAATTTCAAACTTGTCACAATTCCAGTTATGGGAACATGCTGATGGAGCACTTAATACTGCAAGGTCATCAAGAGTAGCTGCCTTGAATGGTATTACTTTGTTCCAATCAATTTCTTCTAGTAATTCTGTGTAATTAAGCATTTTGAATCCTTTCTAACATATCTCTATGACTTTATTATACGAATCATCATTAATAAAGACTATGGAGAAAATCTCATATTAAACCCACTTAATGTGGAATCAATATGAATTATTTATTCTCTTTAACGTAATTATATATTTCCATATTAGTAGCGAACCAGATTTCGTCCTTATGGAGACTAACTAGCTTAAAGAACTCTTCAAGTACATCCCAGTTGTTATTAATATATAACTCAAAGGAATGACCCCAAAGGTAAAATAATTCACCCTCATTATCTGATTCAATAAATTTATTGAAAAGGTTAATAAGATCTGGATTATCATGATGACAAGTTGGATTCCAGCTAAGGAAATTCTCAGGAATAGAAAAGTCCTGTCTATCCTCAACATTTCTTGCGTATACAATACCAAGACTATCAAGTCTCTGGATTAACTGATCATCATACTCGCCCCATGGATATGCAAATCCATTGATTTCATAACCAGTAAGCTCCTTTAATACCTTTCTATCATCGTTAACCTCTGTCTTAACCTCATCAAAAGAAAGAGCATTCATTCTAGGATGAGTTACTGTATGAGAAGCAACCTCATGTCCTTCATATAACTTGCCAACTTCATCCTTGGCAACGATTACCCACTTATGATCTTCGATAGGTGTTTCACTGTAATCAACTTCAAAATGATCATCACGGAAAACTCCTGAGATAAGATTGAATGTACACTTAATACCATACTTATTAAGCATATCAATGAATCTTCTGTCATGGATTGTTCCATCATCATAACTAAGTGTTAACGCCTTTTTTTTGCCATCCTTCCAAAGCATAAATAACCCTCCAAAATATTATAAATTATCAAGTACTGTCTTATTGCTTATAAAATAAGAAAACTCCGCACTATCAAGAATATTGTCATTATCATCAAGTATACGAACATCATATACAGCCAGGTGTCTACCACATCGAAGTTCTCTGGCCTCACAATAAATATAATCGGTATTCTTTCCTTCTGCAAGAAAATTCATACCACAATTAACTGTTGTTACATAATATCCATTCATACACGCTGCTGTACCTGCTGTAACATCAGCAATGGCAAGTAGTGCTCCGCCATGCATAAAGCCATATGGATTAAAAACTTCTTCCTTCAGTTTTAATCTGGTTTTGGCATATCCCTTTTCAAGCTCTACCCATTCTATACCCATAAAACTGTTGAGCTTGCAATCAAGCCTTGCGCCAATGAGCTTATTTCTCATGGCCTCAAGTCTTTCGTCATTTAATTCCTTCATAAACTAACCTATATAAAATGAGCCGGACGCTTACACGTCCGGCCCAATAAATTACTTAATTACTGATATTTAAGCCTTACCGTCTGAACCAAGAACGTTAACGATCTT
>DCHQ01000102.1:6152-16617 GCA_002314855.1 Lachnospiraceae bacterium UBA1748 | reverse complement strand
CACCAGGAGCAAGAGTAATCTTCTTATAATGAGAAGCGATAGGAGCCCAACCATCAGCAAATGAGTTAGTAGCTTCGCCTGCGATTACAGCCTGAGGATCACCAAATCCATTGTAAAGACCGAT
Organism: Lachnospiraceae bacterium UBA1748; assembly: GCA_002314855.1. Taxonomy (GTDB): domain Bacteria; phylum Bacillota; class Clostridia; order Lachnospirales; family Lachnospiraceae; genus NK4A136. The sequence goes on along the minus strand of DCHQ01000102.1, from coordinate 16,493 downwards.
AAATGAATCTCTATCTGTATCATAACCATCGATAGTATCGTTTACAGAGTAGAAAGCATAGTGATTACGACGATCTCTGTACTCTGTTTTATGATAAATAACTGAATCCTTAATTTCTACACGACCTGTAGAGAAGTTTCTCTGGAAGTTATTGCTATCATCCTGAGCATCCCAAAGACACCACTCTGCGAAAGAGAAGAGTTTGAATGACTTTGATTCTGAACCTTCATTTGTAAGAACTACCTGCTGAACCTCACCGTCGTAATCCTGAGGAACGAGGAATGTTACCTCTGCCTTAAGATTGTTCTTCTTACCAGTAATAACTGTATAACCCATACCGTGACGACACTCGTATGAATCAAGCTCTGTCTTAACTGGAGACCAACCAGGATTCCAAATAGTACCATTCTCATTGATATAGAAATAACGTCCGCCCATATCGATAGGTACGTTGTTATAACGATATCTTGTGATTCTACGGAGTCTTGCATCCTTATAGAATGAGTAACCACCTGCTGTGTTTGAGATTAATGAGAAGAATCCCTGTGTTCCAAGATAGTTAATCCATGGATATGGAGTTCTTGGAGAGGTGATAACGTATTCTCTGTTTGCGTCATCGAAATAACCGAATTTCATCTGTTTTTCTCCTTTGAATTTTATAATATGTTATATTCCTTAGCCCTTTATAACAGCAAGGGCATTTACCCTAAAATTATACAAAAACGGGGTGCAAATATCAAGGCGAATTGGCACTTTATAACACAATAAACAAAGCTTTGTACAATTATTTGCAACTGGAGATTAATTAGTGGTAATATTTACCAAGAACACGCATGTTAATATGTATATAGTCATTTGTAGACAATAGGAAAGATAGTAAATAATGCGAAAATATGAGTTGATTGCACCATGCCATTTTGGGTTGGAGGCAGTATTAAAAAAAGAAATATATGATTTGGGATATGATACAACAGAGGTTACTGATGGAAGAATAACCTTTGAAGGTGATGAAGAGGCACTGGTTAGAGCTAATATTAATCTTAGAACAGCTGAAAGAGTTATGATTAAAATAGGCTCATTTCATGCAGAAACTTTCGAGGAGCTTTTTCAGGGAACCAAGAGACTTCCATGGGAGGAATATATCCCGGCTGATGGTAAATTCTGGGTAACAAAGGCATCAAGCATTAAGAGTAAGCTTTTTTCTCCATCGGATATTCAGTCAATTATGAAGAAAGCCATGGTTGAGAGAATGAAGGAAAAGTATCATAAGGAATGGTTTGACGAGACAGGTGAGTCTTTTCCTATTAGAGTGTTCCTTCTAAAAGATGAGGTGACTGTAGCTCTTGACACCACAGGAGATTCATTGCATAAGAGAGGGTATCGAAAGCTTACAGCTAAGGCTCCTATAGCAGAGAATCTTGCAGCAGCACTTATTATGCTAACTCCTTGGAAGGGTGACAGAGTTTTAGTTGATCCTTTCTGTGGCTCGGGAACATTCCCTATAGAGGCGGCTCTTATGGCGGCTAATATTGCACCTGGTATGAATAGAAAGTTCCAGGCTATGAACTGGAAGCATCTTGTAGATAAAACTCTTTGGAAAGAAGTAGTGGATGAAGCCAAAGATAATATGGATCTTTCAATAGAAACTGATATACAGGGATTTGACCTTGATCCTGATATGGTTAGAATATCTAGGGAAAATGCCAAGCTTGCAGGGGTGGACAAGCTTATTCATTTCCAAACAAGGGGTGTAGAGGCGTTATCCCATCCTAAAAAGTATGGTTTTATTATTACAAATCCACCATACGGCGAGCGACTTGAAGAGAAGGCAAACCTTCCAGCTTTATATAAAACAATAGGTGACAGGTATAAGAATCTTGACAGCTGGTCTATGTATCTTATTACTGCTTATGATAAGGCGGAGAATGATATAGGACGTAAGGCAGATAAGAATCGTAAAATCTATAATGGTATGATGAAGACATACTATTATCAGTTTATGGGACCAAGGCCTCCTAAAGCTGATAAACGATAATTAACATTTATTACAATATATATTAAGGAAAAGATTATGAAGAATATTGTATTTGCAACAAGTAATAAAGATAAGGTTCGTGAAATTAAAGAGATGATAGCAGGCAAAAATGTCGATGTCTATTCTCTTAAGGATATTGGTTTTGATGAGGATGTGGAAGAAACTGGAACCACTTTTACGGAGAATGCAGTTATTAAGGCGAAAGCGGTAGCTGACTATATATTAAAGAATAAACCAGAATACAAGGACACAATAGTTCTTGCTGATGATTCGGGACTGGAGATTGATTATTATGATAAAGCTCCAGGAATATACAGTCACAGATGGCTGGGAGAATGTAGTTATCCTCAGGCTATGCAGGATGTTATTGATGACATGAAGGATGTGCCCGATGAAAAACGTACATGCCGATTTGTGTGCTCTATGGCGGCAATAGTTCTTCCGGATGAAGTTATTACATCACTTGAAACCTGTGAAGGCATTGTTAATAGAGAAATCATAGGAGAGAATGGTTTTGGTTATGATCCTTTTTTCTATAAACCAGAATTTGGCTGTACAACTGCACAGATGACTCCAGAGCAGAAAAATGAGATAAGCCACAGAGGAAAAGCGCTTCGCAGTATTTTGGCAAAACTTGATGACTATTTAAAATAGGTATAGAAATGTAGCATTAGCCAGGTATAAAAGGCTTTGCAAATTAGTAAAAAAATTACTTGCACAATACATAATGCTATGCTACAATAAGAACGCTGTTTATAGAGACTGTAGTTCGGATATGTATCCGTAATACACGGTATCTTATCCGGTAGTAAGTTATAGAGAGGTGAATAAGATGAAAGAAGGATTACATCCAGAATATTATCAGGCAACCGTAACATGCAACTGTGGTAATACATTCGTTACTGGTTCTACAAAGTCTGAGATCCACGTTGAAGTTTGCTCAAAGTGTCATTCGTTCTACACAGGTCAGCAGAAGTCTGCACAGGCTAGAGGTCGTATTGATAAGTTCAATAAGAAGTACGGTGTTGAAAGCAAATAAGCAGTTATTTAGCAAGGTCGGGGTAGAAACTATCCTGGCCTTCTTTTTTTCTTTTCAGGAATATATTCTGAAATGGTAGGGGTTTATTTTGGCTAAAGAGAAGACTAAAAAATCTAAAAATAAGAAAAAAGCGGTATATTCTGGTATCGGCGGTCAGGCTGTACTGGAAGGTATCATGATGAAAAATAAAAATGAATATTCAGTGGCTGTTAGAAAACCTGATGGCACCATAGAGGTTCAAAAGTGGGACATTGGAGACAGCTTTTCTAATAGATATGCATTTGCTAGATGGCCATTTGTAAGAGGCGTAGTAAACTTTGCAGAGTCGCTTTCGCTTGGTATGAAAACACTTACATATAGTTCATCGTTTTACGAAGAGGAGGAGGCAGCGACCAAGGGAGATCAGCTTTTGGAGAAAGCCTTTGGAAACAAGGCTGAAGCTGTTGTAAACACAGTGACTATGATATTTTCACTGCTTCTTGCAGTTGCACTGTTTATGCTTCTTCCATATTTTGTATCAGAGTGGCTTAATGGATTTATTCTCAATGACTCGCTGGTAACTATTATTGAAGGTGTTGTTAGAATAACAATATTTGTTCTATATGTATGTCTTATATCTTTACTTAAGGATATTAAAAGACTTTATCAGTATCACGGAGCCGAGCATAAGTGTATTAACTGTATTGAGAGAGGAAGAAATCTCGATATAGAGAATGTTAAAAAGAGCTCTAGACTTCATAGACGTTGCGGAACAAGTTTCCTTATATTAGTTATGATTGTTAGTATAGTTCTATTCTTCTTTATAAGAGTAGATCAGATATGGCTTCGTTTATTACTTAGAATAGCTCTTATTCCAGTTATTGCAGGTATATCATATGAAATTATTCGATTTGCGGGTAAGCATGACAATATTTTTGTCAGAATTATTTCTGCACCAGGTATGTTACTTCAGAAGATTACAACTAGAGAACCTGATGATGAAATGATAGAGGTTGCTATCGCTGCAATCGAAGAAGTATTTGACTGGGAAGCATACGAAGAAAAGTACTTTGGCAGTCTTGGTATGAAGGACTCTACAAGATGAGTATGACGTATGGACAGCTATTGCAGGATGCTACAGGCGAACTTATGGCGGCAGGAATTGATGATGCGGCTTATGATGCATTTTCTTTGTTTGAATATGTGTTTCATATGAATAGAGCCCAGTATCTTGTAAAAAGCCGCGAGGAAGTGGAAAATTCTGGTAAATACCTAGAACTAATAAAAAGACGTGCAGGGCATGAACCACTTCAGTACATCACAGGCAGTCAGTGCTTTTATGGAATTGATTATTATGTGGATAACAGGGTGCTTATTCCAAGATATGATACAGAGGTTATAGTAGAGAATATATTATCTGTAGAAAGAGCTGATAATCTTGATGTTCTTGATATATGTACAGGATCAGGATGTATAGCGATTACTTTGGCTAGTAACAGGCCTTCGTGGAAGGTTACAGGAAGTGATATATCAGAAGGCGCTTTAGAAGTATCAGCTATTAATAAGGAAAAGCTGAATGTTCATAATGTATCTTTTGTTTATAGTGATTTGCTAGGTGGCATTGAAGGGCAGTTCGATATTATTGTTTCGAATCCGCCATACATTGAACGAAAGGTGATTGAAGGACTGAACAGTGAAGTGAAGGATCATGAACCGATGCTTGCGCTATGTGGCGGAGATGATGGCCTTGACTTGTATAAAAGAATTATTAAAGATGCCGCAGGGCATTTGAAAGCTGGTGGTAGATTATATTTTGAAATAGGGTATAATCAAGGACAGGCTGTCAGCGAGTTACTAAAAGAATATGGCTACAATGACATTCGCGTACGGCAGGATCTTGCTGGTAAGGACAGAATGGTTTCAGGTAGTCTTAATTAACCCGGAAAGGTGAAATATATGTTTGATAAGTTAGATGATTTAATAAGAAGATATGAAGAGCTTATGAATGAGCTTTCAGAGCCAGGTGTTACTGATGATTCACATCGATTCAGAAAGCTTATGAAAGAGCAGAGTGATTTACAGCCTCTTGTTGAAGCATACAAGGAATATAAGAAATGCAAGCAGGATATTGAAGACTCTATCATAATGTTAGAGGAAGAAAAAGATCCTGATATGCGTGAGATGATTAAGGAAGAGCATAATAATGCCAAGAAAAGAGTTGAGGAACTTGAGCATGATATTAAGATTCTTCTTCTTCCTAAGGACCCTAATGATGACAAGAACGTTGTAGTTGAAATCAGAGCAGGCGCAGGTGGCGATGAGGCCGCATTATTTGCTGCAGAGCTTTATAGAATGTATTCTCATTATATTGAGGAACATCATTGGAAGATAGATATTGTTAACGTAGATGAGACTGGTATCGGTGGTATGAAGGAAGTTGAATTCATGGTATCAGGTCAGGGCGCATATTCTATTCTTAAATATGAATCAGGCGTTCATCGTGTACAGAGAGTTCCAGAAACAGAGTCAGGTGGACGTATTCATACATCAACAGCCTCAGTTGCTGTTATTCCAGAAGCAGAAGAAGTTGACGTTCAAATCGACGAGAAGGATATTCGAATCGACGTTATGCGTGCTTCAGGTAACGGTGGACAGTGTGTCAATACAACAGACTCAGCTGTACGACTTACTCATTACCCAACAGGTATTGTTATTTATTCTCAGACTGAAAAGTCTCAGATTCAGAATAAGGAGAAGGCATTTAACTTACTTAGAGCTAAGCTTTATGATTTGGAATGTCAGAAAGCTCATGATGCTGAAGCTGATGCAAGAAGAAGCCAGATAGGTACTGGTGACAGATCTGAGAAGATTAGAACCTATAACTTCCCACAGGGACGTGTAACAGATCATAGAATCGGTCTTACACTTTATAAGCTTGATAAGATTATGAATGGTGATATTCAGGAGATTATTGATGCATGTATCGCTGCTGATCAGGCAGCCAAGCTTCTAAAGGTTGAAAATCAGTAAATAAAGAATTAACTAAGAATACCCTGAGATTAGTCTCAGGGTATTTTTTATATCCATATTAAATACGTGCAAGTGAGATTCCGAACGGTGACAGGGAATCTCGGTGACTTTTCTTTAACTGCTCTTTGCATTTAGTAGGTGTATCGCCAAAATATTTCTTAAATATACGGTTGTAGTAGCTGGCGTTATTAAAGCCTACAGATTCCGCAAGCTCGGAAATAGAATTGGCTATTGGATCATTACGCTGCATTTTACGAGCCGATTCTAGTATGCGCTGCCTCATAAGATACTCGAAAGGAGTCATGTTTGTAGCTCGTTTAAAACAACGGCAGCATTCACTTTTACTAAGGTGAACACTTTCTGAAATCTCATCAAGTGTAAGTGGCTTGCTGTACATTTTATTAATATATGATATGGCGTATTTTACTCGTTCTTCATCGAGTATAGATAATACACTAATCTTGTTATTTCTCTCCAAAGCAGATATATTTAGAAGCTGCATCCACAGGTTACAAAGGAGGCTCTTTGTTTCAAGTTCATAACCATATTTTTTATCAAGATTGCTTTTTAGTAATGCATTGATACAGTCAATGCCATCCCGGCCTCTTTTATTATCTGGTGTAAATAGAGCGTATCTTAGAGACTGATTGCCAGTAATAGGCTCTTTGTATTTAGCAGACAATAATCCTCCGTCTTTGTTAAATAAAAACTCTATATTAACTAACATAGAGATTATTACGCATTCACTGCCAGGGTTTTTGTTCTCGATGGAGTGGATACGTCCTTCGTTAATCACTATGGCTGAACCGGCGTCGACCTGGATTGATTCTTCACCAAGGTTATATACAGCACTACCAGTTTTTACAAAATCCAGTTCTATTTCTGGATGCCAGTGTAAACGAATACTTCCCATTATAGTTTGTGGGAGATCAAGGTAATAAACACCAATAGGATATTCCTCGTTGGTGTATTCTGTATTGAAACTATTCCATTCTTTATTAATGTCCTTAGTATCGGCCATAATAATCCTCATTCATTGTATACGATATACTTCGTACAATTTAACTATATAAACCCTTATTATTGTAGCATAAATAGAGGAAAGTGCACTTGAAAACAAAAATAATATAATGTATTATATGTTTTGCTTAAACGACTAAAAATACTACTCGGAGGTTAAAGCAATGAAAAAAAAGGGTAATATGGATATTTTATATAAGGATGGAGGCATTTCATATTCTATATCAGATATTCAAAAGAGCGTTCAGTCAGATATGGTTGCCAAGTATAAAAGTCTTCGTAAGAACCAGAGAATAACTCAGGTTAAGCTTGCAGAAGTTACCGGTATTCCTCAGCCTAACATAACAAGGTTTGAATCCTCAGAAAGCAATCCAACACTTGAGATGCTGGTAAAGATGGCTGCAGCCCTTGGAAACAAGGTTGTAATCAATTTTGAGCCTATAGACAGCGCAAGTAATTAATAGTAAAATACACGCACTTAGTTGCGTGTTTTTTTATGTATGATAAAGGTCTGGTTAATAAATTTATGGATGGAAAAATCGATTACGCAGAAAAAACTGCGGCCATAGAGCTTAGCATTCGCAAAAAATATCACAGTGAACTATTTACCAAGTTTGCGAAGGGCATTACAAAGTATGAACTTCTTAAGCCAGGCGATAAGGTGGCTGTGTGCATATCTGGAGGCAAGGATTCAATGCTTATGGCTCTGTTATTTAAGGAGTTAAAGAAGCATAACAAGATTCCGTTTGAAGTAGTCAACATGGTGATGGACCCAGGGTATAATGAAGCTAATCGGAAGAAAATTGAAGAGAACGCTGCCAAGATGGGTCTTGAAGTTACCATATTTGAAACAGATATATTTGACTCTGTTTATAATATAGAGGATTCGCCTTGTTATTTATGCGCCAGAATGCGAAGAGGACATTTATATACAAAAGCTAGGGAGCTTGGATGTAATAAGATAGCTCTAGGACATCATTTTGATGATGTTATTGAAACCATACTTATGGGTATGATGTATGGAGGCCAGTTCCAGACTATGATGCCAAAGGTTCATAGCTCTAATTTTGAGGGGATGGAACTTATTAGGCCCATGTATCTAGTGAGAGAAGAAGATATTATTCGCTGGAAGAATTATAACGAGCTTGATTTTCTAGCATGTGCTTGCAGATTTACAGAGGAACATACGTCAGCTAACGAGGACGGATCAGTTGATTCTAAGCGTCAGGAGATAAAAAATCTCATCAAGAATCTTAAGAAGATTAATCCGTATGTTGATAGCAATATTTTTAAATCCGCTGAAAATGTTAACTTACAAACGGTTGTTAAGTATAAAGACAAGGGGATTCATCATTCTTTTATGGAATGGTACGATGACCCTAAAAGCTATCTTTTTTGGAAAGAATGATTTGTTAAATGATATTTAACATAACTAATGCTAAAAAGTAGTTGAAAAAATAGACTTATTCGTTTAAACTAAATAAGGTATTATTTCGTTAAGAAAAATTAGGAGGAACTTTTTATGATTTCTGCAGGAGATTTCAGAAATGGCGTTACTATCGAATTCGAGAATAACGTATATCAGATTATAGAATTTCAGCATGTTAAGCCTGGTAAGGGTGCAGCTTTCGTAAGAACAAAGCTTAAGAATATTAAGTCTGGTGGTGTAGTTGAAAAGACTTTCAGACCAACAGAGAAGTGTCCACAGGCACGTATTGATAGAAAAGAAATGCAGTATCTTTACGCTGATGGTGATTTATTCAACTTCATGGATACAGAGACATATGAGCAGGTAGCTCTTTCTAAGGATTCAGTTGGTGATTCACTTAAGTTCGTTAAGGAGAATGAGCTTTGTAAGGTATGTTCACACAATGGTAGCGTATTTGCAATCGAGCCACCTCTCTTTGTAGAGCTTCAGATTACAGATACAGAGCCAGGTTTCAAGGGTGATACAGCTACAGGTGCTACAAAGCCAGCTATCGTTGAGACAGGTGCTCAGGTTATGGTTCCACTTTTCGTAGAGCAGGGTGAGACTATTAAGATTGATACTAGAACAGGTGAGTACTTAAGCCGTGTTTAATTAGTAGCATTTCGATTCGTTATTATGCTTTATAAGACAGTATATGTTAGACATATGCTGTCTTTTTTTTATGCAAATTTTTGAAAGGGATAATTTATGAGTAACGAATATAATACAGTGATTATTGATAATGAAGCATTTGATATATTTAAAAACAAACTAATAAAGGCACTTACTGATATTTATGGTAGCAGTGCCGAGGTAAAAGAGGTACATACTACCAAAAACAATGATGTGAAACTTACAGGAATAAGTATATGCTCCAAACATAAGAATATGGGTCCTACAGTATATTTGGAGGATCTATATAATTGGTATGAAAAAGGAATGACACTTGGCGAAATCGTGAGAACAATCATTAAAATGGTGGAAGCAGAAGAGGATAACCTTGATTTTGATGCCGAAGATTTTATTGATTATGAAAAGGCGAGTAAACGAATTGTATATCGTCTGGTGAACACAGAAAAGAATGCCAAGATGTTGGAAAAGGTGCCACACTTTGAATACCTTGATATGTCCATTATTTTCTGCTATGTGGTGGATAGTAATAGCTGGAAACGTAGTAATATGTCAGGCACAATTGTCTTATATAATGACCATATTAAAAGTTGGAATAAAACTGCTGAAGATATCTTAGAGATTGCCAAAATGAACACACCAGAAATATATGAAGCTGATATATGTCATATTGGCGAAATAGTTGATGATATGAATAACAGTATGAGTGGAAGTATGCTTACATTTAGTGGTGATGTGAGTCAGGTGCCTCTGTATGTTATGTCTAATAAACGAAGACAGTATGGCGCGGGTGTAATATTGTATGATGATTTTCTCGAAGAGTTTTCCATAAGTAATCAACATAACTTTTTCCTGATACCGTCATCTATCCATGAGATGATAGCTGTTATAGATAATGGTTATATAGACCCGGAAAGTCTCAAAACCATGATTTATCAAGTGAATCGAGAATGTCTTTCTGATACAGAGGTTTTATCGGATAGTTTATATTACTATGATTTTAGTAAAAGAGAACTCAGATTAGTATAACATAACTAGACACAACAGCTATTTTATGTTAATATAAACTCGTTTAAATAGGGGATTATGCCCATTGGCTCCTTTATTTGCCGGCGTCCGTAGTCTAATGGATAGAACGAA
>DCHQ01000102.1:5796-6129 GCA_002314855.1 Lachnospiraceae bacterium UBA1748 | reverse complement strand
TAATGCAGGTTCGATTCCTGTCGGACGCACTTGCGAGTTTTTTTACTCCAGAGAGAGGTTGTGTATGAGTAAGAGACGTGGTTTTGGCTTTATGAATAAAAAGCAGACAAAATCAATTAATGAACCAGTTGATAATATAACGGAAGAGCAATCGGATTATCAAGAGGATGAACTTCAGTATTCTGGAGAACAGTATGATCCCGATGAATATATTCCAGAACAGTATGATCAGCCAATAAATAGTGAGCAGCAATATGTGGAAGGGCAGTATGCTGAGGGCCAGTATGTCGAGCAGCAGTATGCACAGGAGCAGTATACCGAGGAGCAGTATGT
>DCHQ01000102.1:0-5759 GCA_002314855.1 Lachnospiraceae bacterium UBA1748 | reverse complement strand
GAGGAGCAGTATGTTGAAGGTCAGTATACTGAGGAGCAATATGTTCAGCAGCAATACGAGAATAGTGCATATGTTAATCCGCAGTATATGAATCCAAGATATTCAGATGATCCAAGCTACGCTGATCCTAATTTTAGTAAAACCAATTATTTACCACAGCTTAATATTGACGAATCCATGGAATATCAGGATGATCAGGGAAGCTTTGATGGATTTTCAGGACGATATGGTGACTACGACGAGTACGGAATTAGTGACTATATGGATGATGGATTTAACGAGTATGATGAATACAGCGAGTATGATGAAGATTATGAGCAATATGGTGATGGCTACGAAGATTTCGATGATTCCAATGTTGAGCCAAAGAAAGATATTGTATCATCCATAAATGATTGGGTAGCAACCAATAAGATAATATGCTTCACAGTGCTTGGAGCCATACTTGTAATAGCTATTGTGCTTTTTGTAATAGCCAAACTAAAAAGTGGCGGGGAAGAAAGCGTGTCAAGTAATAGCAGTAATACTGCTTCAGTCAATGACGCATCAGGAACATATATTCCACAGGACCCACTGCTTATAAATAATTATCCTGAAGTGAATGATATTGTTAATAAATATTTTACAGCAAGACAAAGCTTTGATATGGCTACAATTAATTCGCTTAGAGATTGCGAAGACCCTGTTGAATCAGCCAAGTTAGAGGCTATGAGTTATTATGTAGAGTCGTATAATGATATAACTTGTTATACCAAACCTGGACCATTTGAGAATTCATATATAACTTATATTACTTATAATGTTAAGCTTTATGAGTGGGAGCAGGTTGCACCAGCACTTATAACTTTCCTTATTTGTACTAAGGACGATGGTTCGCTTTATATTTATTCCGGAGAGTTAGATCAAAATGTCGAGGAATATGTTGCAGCGATTTCAGCGCAGGAAGATGTTGTTGATCTTATAACAAGAATTAATGCCGAGTATAAGGAAGTGCTCGATAGTGATGAGAGCTTTAAGGACTATATGAGCGAGTTCAATACTCAGATTCGTGAAAAGGTTAAGGAAAGACTTGCAGCAATTAAGATGGAAGAGGATGCTGCTAATCCAGACAATACACCAACAGAAGATGAAATAAAGGAACTTGTTACCTTTGAAGTAAAGGCAACAGAGACAGTTAATGTACGAGCATCTGATTCAGAGGATGCTGACAGAGTTGGTCGAGTAGAAGCTGGTACAGTTCTGACATGTTATGAACAGCGTACTAACGGATGGAGTCAGGTAGAATATGAAGGTGAAATAGCTTATATTAAGTCTGATTTCCTTGTTAATCTTTCATCGACAAGAACAAGTACAGATGATGATGTAATAGGTACTGTTAAGGCTAAGGAAACCGTTAATATTCGTGATAAGGATAGTACAGACGGTAGACAGCTTGGTGTAGCTTATGTGGGTGATACATTCCCGCTTATTGAAAAGCAGAGTAATGGATGGTCTAAAATTATATACAATGATATGGATGCATACATTAAAACAGAATACTTAGAATAATTATCATTTATCATATTAGTTTTGAGCAAAATAAAAATGGATGTCTTTGCATAGTACAAAGGCATCCATTCTTTTTTTGCTTATTAATTAACCGTTAAGGGCCTGATCAAGATCTGCAATAATATCATCGGCGTCTTCAATACCAATTGAGATACGAAGGAATCGATCATTGATACCAAGCTTTTCTCTTACATCAGGTGGTGTAGACTCGTGAGTCTGTGTAAGTGGATATGTAAGAAGTGTTTCAACGCCACCAAGACTCTCAGCGAAAAGAACCATCTTAACATCACTAAGCATTTTCTTAGCTGATTCGAAAGAATCAAGCTCAAATGATATCATACCGCTGAAGCCAGTTGTTTGCTTCATAGTAACTGCGTAGTCTTTGTGATCTTCAAATCCCACATAGTAAACTTTCTTAACCTTAGGCTGTGTCCTAAGCCAGTTAGCAACTTTAAGTGAGTTCTGATGATGCTTATCCATACGAAGTGGTAAAGTCTTAAGACCTCTAAGAAGTAACCATGATTCAAAAGGTCCAAGTCCATTTCCTCTAGATTTAATCTGCATTGTAAAATGCTCGGCCTGTTCCTTTGTAGTAACAATGGCCATACCAGCAACAACGTCATTATGTCCACCAATATACTTTGTAGCACTGTGAACAACAATATCAGCACCAAGCTCAATAGGCTTCTGGAAATAAGGTGTCATAAATGTATTATCAACTACTGTTAATGCACCATTAGCCTTAGCTATTTTGGAAAGCTCTGCTATATCAGCCACCTTCATCATTGGATTGGTAGGTGTTTCGATAAAGAACATTTTAGTCTCTGGTCTAATAGCAGCCTTAACTTCATCAAGCTCTGACATATCTACATATGTGAACTCTATTCCAAGAGGGGTAAATATTGTGTCACATATACGGAATGTTCCACCGTAAATATCATCGGAGAGAAGAACGTGGTCTCCCTTCTTAAGCATACCAAAGAGAGCCATATTGGCAGCCTGACCTGAGGTGAAAGCAAATGCTTCAAGACCACCCTCTAAGATTGCCATAGTACGCTCAAGTTCCTGACGTGTAGGATTTTCCAGTCGTGTATAGTAGAAACCAGTACCTACACCAAATGTTTTATGCTTGAATGTAGCAGACTGATAAATAGGAAAGCTTACAGAACCTGTACATGGATCGCATCCAAGAGCGCCGTGGACAGCCTTTGATGCAAATGCAAGGTGATCCTTCCTATCAAAATCATTATATAAACATTCATCGATCATAATAATCTATCTCCATATATAGTGTTTTCTAATCAAAATATGTCTTTAGCATACTACATTTATAGATATAAGTCAAAAAAGATTGATAATAATAAACATATACTTTTTATGTATAAATTCAGATATTTATGCTATAATGCTTAAGGATTTTATGGAAGGAGATATAAAATGAGTATCGAAAATAATGAAAATAACTTAACTGATACAAATAGTGAAGTTACTGAAAATGAAGTTAAAGTCGAAACTAATGAAACTAGCGAAACAAAAGAAATTATCGATAAGGTAGAAGCAAAGGTGGCTGCTAGCACTGACGAAGATAATAACGGAAATAAAAAGACCGTATATATAATAGAAGGTGTTATTGCTGCAATAGCTGTTGTTTTCATTGTTGTAGCATTAGTATTAAGTAATAAGAAGAATAACGTTCCTGATATGGTGACGACAAGCCAGGATTCAGTATCAGATAATCAGGAGGTTGTTGTAGATCCACTTAGTGGTGAAACAGTGGCTGTAGATATTGATAACTCAGCACTTTTCACAGATGTTCCACAGGTTCCTTCTGCAGACAGCTTTAATACAATGACTGAGGAAGAATGCGAAAAGTTAGTGGCTTCCAATGATATGATTAAGATTGAAGCAGCTGATGGTACTTATGCTTATGTTGCAAACTACAATGACAATAAGGCGCTGGCTGAGGCTATTGCATATACAGACGAAGAAGTTCAGGATTTCTTATACAAGAATCTTCTTATGAACTATATTGTTCCGCTTGAAGAAGAGCGTGATACAGCTCAGCTTTATGATAATGTTAACATTGATTATGCTGGTTACCTTGGTGAAGAGCAGTTCGAAGGTGGTACAGCAAGTGGTCAGATCGCTAATCTTGGTTCTGGTTCATACATTCCAGGTTTCGAAGAAGGAATTGTTGGAATGAAAGTTGGTGAAACTAAGGATGTTAAGGTTACTTTCCCAGAGAACTATCGTGCTGAGAATCTTGCTGGTAAGGCTGTAACATTCAAGATTACTTTAAATGAGATTTGTGGTCAGCCTGCAGAACTTACAGATGAGCTAGTTTCAACTCAGATTACAGGTTTCTTATCTAAGGATGATGTTGTGAATGCAGCTCAGCAGCAGATCATTAATGATAAGGCTTTTGCGTACCTTAATGAAAACTTCTATGTAAGTAAGATTAATAACGATATCGCTACAAATTACTATAATAATACAATGGATTTATACGATACTATGTGTCAGCAGTATCAGATGTCAGTAGAAGATATGCTTCTTTCAACAGGAACAACATTACCTGACTTTAAGAAGGAAGTTATGGATTCATGTGCTGAATCAGCTCTTTCAATCACAATGTATTATATAATCGCTGAGGACTTAGGACTTTCAGTTAGTGATACAGATATTCAGGAGATGTGTAGCAAGTATGGATATACAAGTACTGAAGAGTTTTATGCTTCATACGGTGAGCAGACTGTAAAGGATGCAATACTTACTGATAAAGTTACTCTTAAGCTTATTGAGTTAGCTGATTCTGAAGAGGATAAATAAGTTTCATTTATTACTAGTATAAAATAAGATAAGCCATCTATTCCGCTGAATAGATGGCTTTTTTGTGGGTTATATCAGGTTGTGTACATAGAATGTTCTTGTAATATTTATTATGTAAATTTTTTGGTATATAATATATAGGATTGTTTCGAAATAAATTTTGATATATTACAAAAAGAAAAGAGACGAGAGATTATGGAAATTAAGTTTACGAAGATGCAGGCGTTTGGCAATGATTATGTCTATGTTGATGCGATATCTCAAAAAATAGATAATCCTAATGATCTTGCGAAGAAAGTGTCGGACAGACACTTTGGAATTGGGTCAGACGGATTAGTTATGCTATGTCCATCGGAGGTTGGCGATTTTAGAATGCGTATGTTCAATCCGGATGGTACAGAAGGGGAGATGTGTGGTAATGCACTTAGAAGTGTATCGAAGTTTGCTTACTATCTTGGCTATACCAAGAAAGAAGAGCTTACTATAGAGACACTTGGCGGTATGCAGCATGTATTTCTTACAGTAGAAAATGGAGAAGTAGTTAATATTACAGCCAATATTGGTAAACCAAGACTTTTGTCCAGTGATGTCCCAGTTGCTACTGATGTCATGAAGTTCTGCAATCAGCCAATAGAGATACTTGATAAGACTTTTATGGCATCGTCCCTTTCATGGGGCAATCCACATACGGTTATATTTGTGGATGATACAGACAACTTTGAAGTAAGTAAATATGGTCCAGCCATTGAATGCGCTACCAACTATTTTCCAAACAAAACAAACGTTACATTTGCTCAGGTTGTTGATGAGAAAAATATCAAAATCCGTGAGTGGGAGCGTGGTACAGGGGAAACAATTGGTTGTGGAACAGGATGCTGCACCGCAGTTGTTTATGCTAACATTTTAGGCTTAGCTGGTCGAAATGTTGATGTAGAGCAGATTGGTGGAACACTTCATGTTGACTGGGATGAGGACGACAGGGTGCGTATGACAGGGCCTTCTCACGTTGTATATAATGGTGTGTACTATTACGAAGCATAAGGCTTCACAAATTAAAAACAGAAATATAAGAAAAAAGAGAATAGAAAAATGTTATTAAGTAAAATTGTAGAAAATATAGAAGCTATTAGCACAAATGGAAGTCTTGATATAGATATTTCATCACTAGTTTATGACTCTCGTAAAGTGGAAGCAGGATCACTTTTTGTATGTATGAAAGGTGCCAAGTTCGATGCTCATAAGAAGGCAAGTGAAGTAGTTGCTAATGGCGCTGTTGCACTTATTGTGGAAGATGATGTTGATGTTACAGGTGTTACAGTTATTAAGGTCAAGAATTCCAGAAATGCATTGGCACTTTGCTCTGCAGCATGGTTTGATTATCC
>DCHQ01000069.1:67361-67513 GCA_002314855.1 Lachnospiraceae bacterium UBA1748 | reverse complement strand
ACTGTTTATTTTTCAAGGTTCTATTCATGTTGCTTGTTTGACGCAACAGAGGTTATTTTATACTCTCTATCTTGTCTTGTCAACAACTTTTTTTTATTTTTTTCAACTTTTTATTTTCATAGAAAGTTGAGCGGAGAGGATGGGATTCGAAC
>DCHQ01000069.1:19710-67333 GCA_002314855.1 Lachnospiraceae bacterium UBA1748 | reverse complement strand
CAAACGGTTTTCAAGACCGCCTCGTTATGACCACTTCGATACCTCTCCGTTTGTTTTACGCCGACCGCTTTTGACCGGCGCAAGTGTTATAATAGCAAAACGATTTTAATGTGTCAACAACTATTTTTAATTTTTTTTCTTTTTTTTCAAAAAACTCGAAAACCTTTTATTTATAAGGCTTTCGAGTAGTTCACATAACAATATTTTTTATTAATAATACCAGTTATTATTAAATATTTCTTTAAAAACGTTGATACTTTTGATATCTATCCTATGAAAGACGCAGCTACTATCATATCTTCTGGAGTGGTTATCTTAATATTCCTATAACTTCCCTCTACTATTTTGACTTTTATATCTGACACCGCTTCAACTATCATGGCATCATCAGTGATTGATACGCCTTTCTCACGAAGTTCCTGCTCTTTATCTAATACTTCCTTATATGCGTCCTTAATAAGCTTATATTCAAACACCTGTGGAGTCTGAACCTGATACAGCGATGATCTGTTAGGAGTATCACAAACAAAGCCGTCAGCATCTGACACTTTTATAGTATCTTTCACTGGCACACCTGTAATACATGCTTTATGAACCTTCACTTCATCAAGAACTCTCTCAAGCATATCCATATCCACAAATGGTCTAGCGCCATCATGAATAAATACATAGCTTTCTTCCGAAGCTTTTCTTGACACATCACTAATAGCACATAATCCATTAAAAACCGAATTATATCTTTCTTTTCCGCCTGGTACTATTTGGGACACTTTAGAAAATCCATACTTATCAACTATCTCTTCTTTACAGTACTCTATATCTTCCTTGGCACATACCAGTATTATCTCATCAATAAAACTTTTTTGAAAAATGTCCATACAATAAAACAAAACAGGTCTTCCCTTTAATGGAAGATACTGTTTTGCCACATCACTGTTCATTCTAGTCCCTCTGCCCGCAGAGAGTACAATTGCAGTAGTTTTCACTATATTCTTTCTCCTAGTTTAAGGTTAGGCATAGCATTCAAATCATAGCCATGTCTTGTTCCTCTTATATATTCATAATATCCTGCTACACCTATCATGGCAGCATTATCTGTACAATATATTGGAGATGGATAGAAGAACTCTATTCCTTCCTTGCCACATGCTTCTATCATTGCTGCACGAAGATGCTGGTTAGATGCAACGCCTCCCGCAATTGCTAACCTCTTAGAGCCCACCTCTCGCATTGCGTCAATTGAATGCTCTACCAAAACATCTGTTACTGCTTTTTGGAATGAAGCTGCTACATCTGCTCTATTAATCTCTTCGCCCTTCATTTCCATACTATTAATATAATTCAATACCGCAGACTTAAGTCCACTAAATGAAAAATCGTATACATTATCAGCCATCTTGGCTCTTGGAAATACTATGGCATCCGGATTTCCTTCATTAGAAAGCTTATCAACCTTAGGGCCTCCTGGATATCCAAGTCCTATTGCTCTTGCTACCTTATCAAATGCCTCACCAGCTGCATCATCTCGTGTACGACCAAGTATCTCATACACTCCATAATCCTTAACATGTACAAGATGAGTATGTCCACCTGAAACAACCAGACAGTGAAATGGTGGTTCAAGCTCCTTATTTTCTATGAAATTGGCACAGATATGTCCTTCTATATGGTGCACACCTATGAGTGGTTTCCCCGTCGCAAATGCGATAGCTTTAGCAGCTGATACACCAACAAGAAGAGCTCCTACAAGTCCTGGACCGTAAGTTACTGCTATTGCAGTAATATCATCAAGAGTCACACCCGCCTCGTCAAGAGCCTTATTAATCACCTGATTTACTTTTTCAATATGCTGTCTCGATGCTATCTCTGGAACAACACCTCCATATAAAGTATGAAGATCTATCTGCGAATGTATAACGTTAGCAAGAACCTCCCTGCCATTCTTTATAACCGCAGCTGCTGTTTCATCACACGAACTTTCTATTGATAAAATTAATACATCTTCCATATAAAAAACCTAATAATTATCCTTTTTCATCTAACGCAAAGCCAAATATCTTCCAATGACCCTCTACGTCTTTTCTAAGAATATATACCTCTACTGTTGTCTGATAGTTGGTACCTGACTTCAGCGTATATACGCAGTTTAGCTTCGCACATTCATACCCTTCATGCTCAAAATAGACTACATCTGTTGCAGGAGTAACTGTACTATCATAAATGGTAATATTGCCTGATTTGAAAACCTTTATATCTTCCCTCAGTTTTTCAAGGTAATCGGCTTGATTGGCCACAAGTTCCATATCATAAAGATTCTTGCATAGCTCCGCAAGCTTCTCAAGCTCTTCATCTGAATATGTATCATTATAAAAACATGATGTTATCTCGTTATAATACTTTACCACCTGCGTAGGCGTTGTAGGATATTCCTTGTAGGCACTTCTAGCAATCAGTTCCTGTGTATCAGTCATCTGAAGAGCCTGTTGCTCAGCTGCCTGCTGTGAATTAATCCTGTCATTACGGGACGACAAATAAGAATAGTACCCAATAATGAGTGCTATCATCATCGATATCAATATGGTGGCTTTTATTATTCTGCCACGATCCATCCCTGATCTCCTATCCGTCCCTGATAAAACAATTCTGTCTTAATCTTTTTAGTCTTCAAACAATAAATCAACGCTTTTGCCATCCTTGCCAGGAAAGCTATTTTCAAATATCTTTTTAACCTTATTCATATAAGGCTCTGGTTTAACTAATGATGGGCTGTAATGAGTAAGCCACATCTCTTTAACCTCAGCCTTCTTTGCTAACTCTGCTGCCTCGTAGAAGGTCATATGCTTATGAGCTCTGGCTTTTTCATCCATATCATCATCGCCATACATACCTTCACATATAAATAAATCAGAAGCCTGACCATTAACAACAATACTGTCTGTAGGTCTTGTGTCCGTAACATAGGTAACTTTCAGGCCCTTTCTTGCAGGCCCCATAACCATTTCTGGTGTATATGTATTACCGGAGTTATCCGATACAGTTTCACCATGCTGAAGCTTGTTCCAGAAACTAATAGGAATACCTAGTTCCTTTGCTTTACCTGCATCAAACTTACCTAATCTATCAACCTCAAGTGTATAGCCATAACATATAACGTTATGATTAACCTTAAATGCTGTTAAACGAAGTCCATCAAATTCAAATGACTGTGTGTTTCCTTCTATTTCAATACAGTTAACTTCAAATGGAAGTTCAGGCGCTATGGTTCTAAGTGCTGAAACAACACGGCCCACACCCTTAGGTCCAATAATTGTTAATGGTTCTGTACGCTCTGCATTACCCATTGTAAGGAGCATTCCTGGAAGTCCACTAATATGATCTGCGTGAAAATGTGTAAAACAAATAACATCTATGGGTTTAGGGCTCCAGCCCTTTTCCTTCATTGCTATCTGAGTTCCCTCACCACAATCAATCAATATGCTTTTGCCATTATACCTGGCCATCAATGCTGTTAGCCAGCGATATGGAAGTGGCATCATACCGCCAGTTCCAAGTAAACATATATCTAACATAATTATCCTTTTAATTATCTTCGCCAGTAAATGAGTGCATCCTCCTTGGGATTCTCATAAAATCCTGGTCTCTTACCCTCATATATAAATCCTAATGATTCATAGAGTTTTATAGCCGCAACATTGTGCTGCCTAACTTCCAGTGTAAGACTGGTAATACCCTGTGACAGCGCTTCCTCAAAAAGTGTACTTAGTACCTTTCTTGCAACACCTCGTCCACGCATATCTGGGTGTGTAGCAACGTTGGTAACATCACCCTCGTCAAAGCTTTTTATAATTCCTGCCATGCCAACAATCTGCCCATTACATTCAGCAACCATAAAAATATAATTATCATCTTTTGTGGCCGCCAAAAATGCATTCTCAGACCAAGGCTCTGAAAAGCACTGTTTTTCTATATTAGCCACGCTGCTAACATCCGCTTCAGTCATAATACGGACATTCACTGCATCACATTTCATATCAGGTAATATATCTGACATTATTTATCCTTTTCTAATCGCTCACGCTCAGCCTGTGATAGTCTAAGATACACTGGTGCACTATCATCTGCTGAAACAAACTCACCCTTTGAAGCCTTAGCCATTGCTAGTAATGCTACGCTTCCTGCCTTCTGTCTATTGCCTGTAAAAGCTGCATATGAATATGGAACCTTAAGCTCTTTTGCTATTACTTCCTTATAAACATCTATTCCATCACCAGTGAAAATAACATCACGTCCCATATCGTTAAGCTTAGATATGAGTTCACTAATATCAAGAGGTACAGGCTCTACAAGAGTAATAAATTCATAACTATATGGAGACTGTCCTGTCTTATTAAAAGTAAATACACCTGTATATACCTGATCACGGCGAGCATCCATAATAGGGCATATTGCTTCATTCATTCCATAAAGGTTATAAGCTAATGCTTCTATAGTAGATACTTCGATTAATGGCTTATTAAGAGCAAGTCCTAACCCTTTAGCCGATGCTGAGCCAATACGAAGACCTGTAAATGAACCTGGTCCATTAGATATTGCAATTACATCTACAGAAGAAAGATCAAGCTCAGTCATCTTCTTTATCTCATCAAGCATAGGCAACAAAGTCTGCGAATGTGTTTTTTTATAGTCAACTGTATATTCTGCTATAAGAGTATCATCCTCTGCCAAAGCCACACTGGCAACTTGACCTGAAGAATCTATTGCTAATATTTTCATTTATATTCCTCTATACTAATACTTCTATAATCGAAGCCTTTATCCAAATCCTTTTTGATTTCGATTCTTGTATGAGCCTTTGGAATGAGCCCCTTTACTAAATCAGCCCACTCTATGAGGCACACACCCTCGCCGTACAGATAATCATCGAATCCGACCTCATACATCTCATCCTCATCTTCAATGCGATATACATCAAAATGATAAAGAGGTAATCTGCCATCATCATATACCTGAACTATTGTGAAGGTTGGTGAGTTAATATACTCCTTTGTACCTATGCCTTCAGCAACACCTTTTACAAATACTGTCTTGCCAACTCCAAGGTCTCCTATAAGAGTATAGACCTGTCCTGGCTTACACTCTTGGCCTATTTTATAGCCAAGCTCATATGTTTCTTTTTCACTATATGTTTCAAATATCATTAATATCTAATTCTTACTTTCTTAGGATCCATATTTTCTGCGAAAACTGCAACTAATGCAGGAAGCTTATCACCAAGCTGCTTTCTTGGAAAAATTGATGCATTGTTCTTTCCTGTATATAAAACTATGCTCTGTCTTGTAGACACTGCCTTAACGCATTTATCCCACTCTATTGTCTGAGATACCTCTCCCTGAGATACCGTAATTCCTTCAGAATTCAATACATAGTCTAAAGGCTTTTTATATGCTTCAGTAAACTGCATAAGCTGCATTGAACGAAGCTTGAGTGAAACAGGCACATAAAGAATAAGAACTACGCCTAATATAAGATACATAACTCTATCAACTCCTGGCTGTGCCAAAAACGCTAAAACGCCAAGTGCACCAAAGCATGTTCCAAGTATTCCTGATGCAGTTGAGTATGCATGATAAACCAAATAATCATAAAGAACATTGGCATTCATATTAACTGATAACGTAATCTCTTTGCTAAGTTTTTCTTCCATATCCTATAGCAACTCCTAATAAGCCTATATTATTAATCCTTAACTAATTTATTTT
This sequence comes from Lachnospiraceae bacterium UBA1748, assembly GCA_002314855.1. Taxonomy (GTDB): domain Bacteria; phylum Bacillota; class Clostridia; order Lachnospirales; family Lachnospiraceae; genus NK4A136. The sequence goes on along the minus strand of DCHQ01000069.1, from coordinate 61,574 downwards.
ACCAAAAAAAGGTTTGGTGTGCAATTATGTACACCAAACCTAATCCTATAAACAAATTATAATTTCCTCATTATTTAATTGTCAATTCACTTCATGATTTGATAAAATATAGTCTGGAAATTATGAATACTAAAAGGGGACTAAAATGACCGACTCTAAAAAAGAAACAGAAAAAAGAAAACATCTTAAAAAGAACCCTCTTCTTCCAGTAGTAATACTGCTCGGAATAACAACATTAGCTTCTATTGGATTAAGCGTTTATACATTAAAACATAATTCAGCTGAAAAAGAGAAGCATGTCATAAGCGAAGATCCTAACGTAAAAGAATATACCTATACAGAATTCGAACTTAATAATATGTTAACAGCAGCAAAGGACGAAGGAGCCGTTGAAAAGGAACAGGCATTAAAGGCATATATAAAAGAATATGCTTCAACAAAAGGTGCTAACCTTGCAGACCTTCTCCGTCACACTTACCCAGAATATGTAATCGTTCTTTCAAGCGGCGGATATAGATTCGTGCCAATCAACGAAACATATGAGCCTAACGGAATTTCACCTGATACTCTTTTGATTGATTCTGATAACATTATCACCCAAAAGGTTGGAGATACAGTCAAATCTAGAAAAGGAATTGATGTATCAGAATACCAGGGTAAGATAGACTGGGAACAGGTTAAGGGTGCTGATGTCGATTTTGCAATCATCCGTGCCGGATACAGAGGTTATGTAAGCGGTAAGCTTGTTGAAGATACAGAATACATTAACAACGTTGAAGGTGCACTTGAAAACGATATCGAAGTTGGTATTTACTTCTTCTCACAGGCTATAACAAATGAAGAAATCGAAGAAGAAGTTGATACACTCCTTGAGCCTATTATCGAGGGTGAGTATAAAATAACTGGACCTATTGTTATTGATATCGAAAAGGTTGATGGAAATAACTCAAGAGGTAACGCCCTTACTCAGGAGGAGCGTACAGCTCTTACTCTTCATTTCTGTGACTACGTAAGAAGCAAGGGCTATGAGCCAATGATTTATGGTAATACCTATTCTTTATTCGATATGCTTAACATCGACGAGATTCATGAAGAAAAGATATGGTACGCATTCTATGATACATATCTCTACTATCCTTACAGACTTGAGATATGGCAGTATTCAGCTAAGCAGAGCATCCCAGGTATCAAGGGCGATGTTGATATAGACATTATGTTTAACTGCTATTAATGAATTAGTAAAATAAAATGATATTAAAAAGGACTTCAAAACTGAAGTCCTTTTTTCATGCAACAAATATTATACTTTTATTTTGATTCTTTCTTAATTTTCATAGTAAGTGAAATACGCTTCTTGGCCACATCAACATCGAGTACCTGAACGTCCACAATATCGCCAACGCTGACAGCTTCAAGTGGATGCTTAATATATCTATCTGTAATCTGAGAGATATGAACAAGTCCATCCTGATGAACACCTATGTCTACAAAAACGCCAAAGTCAATTACATTACGAACTGTTCCCTTAAGTATCATACCCTTCTTAAGATCTGTAAGCTCAAGAACATCACTACTTAAGATTGGAGCTGGCATATCCTCTCTTGGATCTCTGGCTGGCTTTTGAAGTTCCTTTAATATATCTGTAAGGGTAATCTCTCCAATACCAAGCTCAGCAGCAAGTTTCTTTTTATCCTTAACTCGTTTCTCTAAATCTCCAATAGAAGATGATGTACTTTCCTTATTTTCCTTGCTATTAGTAGCTGTATTATCGTCAGCAAGCTTAACATTAGAACCATTTAATGCTGCCGCAAGTGCTGCGCCAAATACACTACCAGTGTTCTTAACTACAAACTGCTTCTCTTTCTTAGGAGCCTTTTCAGCCTTGTTTTCTTTTTTAGATTCCTTCTTAGCCTCTTCTTTGGCCTTCTTTTGAGCTTCCACTACGTCATCCATTGTGAATGATAATGCTTCCATAAGCTTACTAACTGCATCATAGCTTTCTGGATGTACACCTGTAGCATCAAGAGGATTATCGCCATCAGTAATTCGCATAAAACCTGCGCACTGCTCGAATGCCTTTGGTCCAAGCTTGGCAACCTTAAGAAGCTGCTTACGATTAGTAAACTTACCATTAGCCTCACGATACTCAACAATATTCTTGGCTATTGGTTTAGAAATACCTGAAATATACTCAAGAAGAGGAGCTGATGCTGTATTAAGGTCAACTCCAACACGGTTAACGCAGTCTTCTACCACACCGCTAAGCGCATCACCAAGCTTTTTCTGATTCATATCATGCTGATACTGACCAACACCGATAGACTTAGGATCTATCTTAACAAGCTCTGCAAGCGGATCCTGAAGACGTCTTGCCATTGAAGTAGCAGATCTTTGTCCTACATCAAAATTAGGGAACTCTTCTGTTGCAAGCTTACTTGCTGAATAAACAGAAGCTCCTGCTTCATTAACAATAACATACTGAACTGGACGCTCTACTTCTTTAATAAGCTGTACAATAACCTGCTCGGATTCTCTTGATGCTGTACCATTACCAAGTGAAATAAGATCTATTCCATACTGCTTAATAAGCTTCTTTACAACCGCTTTAGATTCCTCAACTTTGTTCTGAGGTGCTGTAGGATAAATAACTGTAGTAGCAAGCACTTTACCAGTTGGATCTACAACTGAAAGCTTACATCCTGTACGGAATGCAGGATCCCAACCAAGTACTGTCTTACCAGCGATTGGCTGCTGCATAAGAAGCTGCTTTAAGTTCTTACCAAATACAGTAATTGCTCCGTCCTCGGCCTTTTCTGTAAGTTCACTTCTAATCTCACGTTCTACTGCTGGTGCTATAAGACGCTGATAGCTATCAATAATTACTGCCTCAAGAACTGGTCTTGTAATATCGTTATTACCCTTAATAATCTTGCCAGCAAGATAGTCAATAATATTCTGCTCTGGAGCCTCAACCTTGACTACCAGTATCTTCTCATTCTCGCCTCTATTAAGCGCAAGAACTCTATGTCCTGCAATTTTTGATACTGCTTCTTCAAATGCATAGTACATTTCATATACGCTTTCAGCCTTCTCATCCTTGGCCTTTGAAGAAATCTTTCCTGCATCAAATGTGAGTTTTCTAATGGCTGATCTGTTCTCTGCATCATCAGAAATCATTTCTGCAATGATATCCTTAGCACCCTCAATCGCTTCAGCTGCATCTTTAACGCCCTTCTCCTCGCTTACATACTGAGCTGCTGCTTCTTCCAAAGGAGTAGTCATGCTCTGCGAAAGAATAAGCTCTGCAAGTGGCTCAAGACCTTTTTCTTTTGCTATACTTGCTCTTGTTTTACGCTTTGGCTTATATGGTCTGTAAAGGTCTTCAACAACTACTAAAGTCATTGCACTTTCAATCTTCTCTTTGAGTTCAGGAGTCATTTTTTCCTGTTCTTCTATGCTCGAAATAACCTGGGCTTTTCTCTCTTCAAGATTACGAAGGTATGTAAGTCTCTCATAAAGATTACGAAGCACTTCATCATTAAGAGATCCTGTTGCTTCCTTTCGGTATCTGGCAATAAAAGGAATTGTATTACCCTCGTCAATCAGCTTGACAGTTGCCTCTACCTGCCCCTTGGCTATGCTAAGTTCTTTTGCAATTACTTCATTAATATCCATCGATATATCTCCTTATAATCTAGTAATACTCGCCAAGAAATATTATAAAATATGGTAAGAAAAACGCAAGTTTGATTTTGACCATAGCTTTTATAAATGATAAAATATAAGTACTAAAATAGGAGTAGTATCGATGGAGACAAATGTAAGAAGACCTCAACCAAATAATATGGCAAGCGCGGCTTGTGTTATGGGTTTACTTTCCATAGTTCTTGTACAAACTGTACTGATACCACTCTTTCTTGGAAGTATCGCAATAATTATTGCTGTTCTTTCCAAGGGTTATGATACTAAAATGACAGGTCAGGCCAAAGCGGGAATTGTCACTTCTCTACTAGGTATAACGATTGCTATTGTTATGTCTGCCACATCTATATGGATGTACATGAATGACGATTTATTCCGTGCTGAAACCAATAAAACATTTCAGGAATTAACTGGTATGACCGTTGAAGAATATTCGAACAGCTTTTCAGCAGAGTAACAAACTGAGGAATATAAATGATAGGTGGCTTTAATATTTTTGGATATGGTTACGGCTACAGTGATTACCAAAATGGTAATACTCCTTCGCTTGATCCATTATCCAGAGATTCACAATCGAATATCGATGACCCTATAAAAGGAGCCAGCAAGAAAGCAGAATGTCAGACATGTAAGAATAGAAAATATGTGGATGGCTCTGATGAAATGGTTTCTTTTAAGTCTCCTACTAAGATTAATCCTAGTTCTGTTGGAGCTAGAGTTATGAGTCATGAAAAAGAACATGTTGCCAATGCTTACAATAAAGCTGAGCAAAAAAATGGCAAGGTTCTTCAGGCAAGTGTTGCATTAAAAACTGCTATATGCCCTGAATGTGGCAAAGCATACGTAGCAGGCGGTACTACAACCACTAAAATTGCCTACCCAAAGGATAACCCTTACGGTGCCAATATGAAATCCGCTCAGCGCGATGCCATAGTAGGTTCCAATGTGGATGCTGCTGTATAAGGAAGACAATAATGAATCCATCCATTAAATTATCAGAAATAACAGCCCGTGCCAGAGGCAGACTGCAAGGCCACTATGGACAGGCTCTACTAATAACAATTTCATATTTCATATTTATGCTGTTTCTTGAAACAGTAGCAGAACTTTTCAATCACGATACAAGTGTACTAGCTTTCTCAATCGGAATCATTGCTTCACTTGTCATCAGCGCGATATGCATCAAGTACAAAATATCAATGGTTGCTTACTTTTTAGATATCGCCATTGGAAAGAAGCCTGCTTCAAGTAACGTATATAACAGTTTTATAAAAGAAGGCGGCGGAAAGTCAGGATTAGCTATTAGCCTGGCAGTATTCCAACAGATATGTTATTTACCTGCATATATAATTGTGTATATGTTTGACTCTTCAAAAATAACCTATTCAATTATGCTTCTTATTGCTCTTATATTAGGAGCACTCATATTTTGGATAATTGATATTCGTCTTCTACCTGCTTACTATCTGGTATCTGATATTCCAAATATAAGCAGTGCCAAGGCTATGGTGACAGGACTATGGCTATCACGTAATCAGTTCTTTAAAATATTACTTTTAAAACTATATTTTATTCCTCTGATTATACTTGGAGTTCTTTCATGCGGTATAGGTCTTTTGTACGTATACCCTTATATGTACACTAGCGAAGCAAGCCTTTACCTACAGCTTTGTAAAATTAAGGAAACAGATGATGAGCAATAAAATAAATGGTTATGAAGTTTTAACTTCATAACCATTTTTCTTTTAACCTAGTGGGTATTAATCTACTCAATATTTTCTTCTAACAGACCCTGGCTCTTTTTCTTAAGGTATGCATTGATATATCTATCAATATCGCCATCAAGTACGCCATCTGCATTGGCACATTCTTCGCCTGTTCTATGATCCTTAACCATCTGATATGGCTGAAGGAAATATGAACGAATCTGGCTACCAAAATTAATTGATTTAAGATCCCCCTGTATTCCCTTAAGCTTAGCTTCTTCTTCCTGTTCCTTGAGTGCAAGGAGCTTACCGCGAAGCATCTGCATAGCCTTGTCTTTGTTCATGTGCTGTGAACGCTCATTCTGACACTGCACAACTACACCTGATGGGAAGTGTGTAATACGAATAGCTGATGATGTCTTATTGATATGCTGACCACCAGCACCACTTGATCTATAGGTATCTATACGAATATCCTCGTCACGAATCTCAATACCACCATCACCCTCAATTTCTGGCATTACATCAAGCGAAACAAATGATGTCTGACGCTTACCCTGAGCATTGAATGGTGAAATTCTAACTAATCGATGAACACCCTGCTCAGACTTAAGATATCCATAGGCATTCTCTCCATTAACCTGAAATGATACAGACTTAATACCTGCCTCATCACCATCAAGCATATCGAGAACTTCAAGGTCAAAGCCCTTCTTTTCAGCCCATTTAGAATACATTCTGTATAACATACTAGCCCAGTCACAGCTCTCTGTTCCACCCGCACCAGCATTGATACGAAGGATTGCATTGCTGTTATCATACTGACCAGTAAGTAATGTCTTAAGTCTAACTCCATCGAGTTTCTCAATAAAGTCATCAAGTTCAGCTCTGATATCTGGAATCATAGCTGCATCATTTTCCTCATATCCCATCTCAATAAGAGTAAGGATATCGTCATATGATGTGTTAAGCCCATTAAGAAGGTCTACTGTATCTTTAAGATTCTTAGCATCCTTCATAATCTTATTGGAACGCTCTGGATTATCCCAAAAGCCAGGCTCAGCCATTTCCAGTTCTAATTCTTCTATACGACGGACTTTACTATCCAAGGAAAGAGAGTCTATGACTTCTTTTAGTGTATCCTTGTAGGATAGTATCTCCGATTTCATCTGGTCTAATTCAACCATAAATCACCTTATACTATTAATCCAATATTAAACAATTCTACCGCAGCAATTCTTGAACTTCTTACCACTTCCACATGGACATGGATCGTTTGGATAAACCTTGGCCTCCTCACGCTTCTTAGGTCCCTTCTGAAGTGACTCGTCCTTGTTAGTACCTGTAACCTTAGCTACCTGCTCACGCTCAACCTTCTGCTCAACACGTACTCTAAAGAGCATACGAACAGTCTCTTCCTTGATAGACATAGTCATAGCATCGAACATATCATAACCAGCCATCTTGTACTCAACAACAGGATCCTTGCTACCATAAGCTGCAAGATTAGCACCCTGACGAAGCTGATCCATATCATCGATATGATTCATCCACTTTCTATCAATGACCTTTAATAAAATAACTCGCTCAACTTCTCTTATAGCCTCTGAATCTGGGAATTCAGCTTCCTTAGCTTCGTAAAGCTTAACTGCCTCTTCCTTAAGCTGCTGCTTTAATTTATTAATAGAACTTTCTGCTCTTTCTCTTGTAATTGGCTCAAGTGGAATTGTAGGTAATAAAAGTTCATTTAATTCCTTAAGATCCCACTTATCTGGATGTGAATCATCTGCAAGGCATGTATCAACAGCACCCTCTGCTATATCAGTAATCATCTTATAGACAACTTCACGCATGCTCTCTCCGTTAAGGACACGAAGTCTTTCAGCATACATAATCTCACGCTGTTCATTCATTACCTGGTCATACTCAAGAAGATTCTTACGAATTCCGTAGTTGTTACTCTCTATCTTCTTCTGAGCATTCTCAATTGCATTGGTAAGCATCTTGTGCTGGATTTCCTGGTTCTCTGGAATACCCATAGCATTAAAGATACCAATAAGTCTCTCAGAACCAAATAATCTCATAAGATCATCTTCAAGAGAAATAAAGAACTTAGATGCACCAGGGTCACCCTGACGTCCTGAACGACCACGAAGCTGATTATCAATACGTCTACTTTCGTGACGCTCTGTACCAATGATAAAGAGACCACCTGCCTCCTTAGCTTCATCATCAAGCTTAATATCAGTACCTCGACCAGCCATGTTAGTTGCAATAGTAACAGCGCCGTGAATACCTGCATCAGCAACAATCTCAGCTTCTTTTTCATGAAACTTGGCATTAAGTACCTTATGCTTGATTCCTTCTTTTGTAAGGAGTCTGCTTATTTCCTCAGATGAATCAATATTAATAGTACCAACAAGTACAGGCTGCTGTCTGTCATGAGCTTCCTTAACAGCCTGAACAATAGAGTACAATTTTTCTTTTTTAGTCTTAAATACAGCGTCCTGATGATCGATACGGGCAACTGGTCTGTTAGTAGGAATCTCTATAACATCCATACCGTAAATATCACGGAACTCCTTCTCTTCTGTAAGAGCTGTACCTGTCATACCAGCCTTCTTTTCAAACTTGTTAAAGAAGTTCTGGAAAGTAATATTAGCAAGAGTCTTAGACTCACGCTTAACCTTAACATGCTCCTTAGCCTCGATAGCCTGATGAAGTCCATCAGAGAAACGACGACCTGGCATGATACGTCCTGTAAATGAATCAACGATAAGAACCTGATCATCCTTAAGAACATAGTCCTGATCACGGAACATAAGATAATGAGCACGAAGTGCTAAGATAACATGGTTCTGAATCTCAAGGTTTTCAGGATCTGCAAGGTTCTGGATCTGGAAGAAACGCTCAACCTTAGTAACACCCTGTGCTGTAAGATTAATAACCTTATCCTTTTCATTAACAATAAAGTCACCTGTTTCCTGCTGCTCGATACCCATAATGGCATCCATCTTAGAAAGATCAGCCATATCCTCACCACGCTTAAGCTGACGAGCAAGAATATCACAGATTTCATAAAGTTTAGTAGATTTACCGCTCTGACCAGAAATAATAAGTGGTGTACGAGCTTCATCGATAAGTACTGAGTCAACCTCATCGATGATGGCATAGTTAAGTCCACGAAGAACTAACTGCTCTTTGTAGATTGCCATGTTATCACGAAGGTAATCGAAACCAAGTTCGTTATTAGTTACATATGTAATATCACACTTATAAGCTTCCTGACGCTCTTCAGAAGACATATCATTTAATACAACACCAACCTTAAGTCCAAGGAATGTGTGAACCTGTCCCATCCACTCAGCATCTCGCTTAGCAAGATAATCATTAACAGTAACGATATATACACCCTTACCCGCAAGTGCATTAAGGTATGCTGGACAAGTTGATACAAGTGTCTTACCTTCACCTGTTCTCATTTCAGCGATACGGCCCTGGTGAAGAATAAGTCCACCAATAAGCTGTACACGGTAATGCTCCATATTAAGTACTCGCTTAGCTGCCTCACGAACAACTGCAAATGCCTCTGGAAGTATATCATCAAGAGTTGCACCCTCTTCAAGGCGCTTCTTAAACTCTGGTGTTTTCGCTTTAAGTTCAATATCAGAAAGTCCGTGCATGGTCTCCTGATAAGATTCTATTTTATCTATAATATGTTTATTTCGCTTTAATTCTCTTTCACTGTGTGTTCCAAAAAGCTTGTCAAATGCTTTCATTACTAGTCCTAGCCTTTCATATTTTTATACACTAAAACAGACTATATTTTATCAAATTTTAAATCAATACGCAAATCAATGTGCACGAGCAATTAAAAGGAGCTAACCAATAATAAATATTACTGGTTAGCCCCTGAAATAGCTTTTCAAATATCTAATTAATATTCCATAGCCTTCTCTTCGCCATTAAGTACACGAAGTGCACCCTGAGCAAGAGCAAGTAATTCATCCTCACCTGGATATACTGTAAGAGGTGCGATCCATCCGATTCTTCTAGTAAACTCAGCGATAACAAGCTTAGAGTATGCAATACCACCTGTTACAACAATCTGATCAACCTTACCCTCAAGTACTGCTGCCTGAGAACCAATATTCTTACATACCTGATAAATGAATGCATTGTAAAGCTCGATAGCCTTCTCATCACCTTCATTAGCAGCGTTTTCAACGACTCTAGCATCATTAGAACCATAGTAAGCATTGAAACCGCCATTACCAACGAGCTTCTTATAAACCTCTGCCTCTGTATACTTTCCTGAGAAACACATCTTAACAAGTGCACCTGCTGGAACTGCACCAGCTCTCTCTGGAGAGAATGCACCATCACCATCTAATGCGTTGAATACATCGATAACCTTACCGTTCTTGTGTGCACCTACTGATACACCACCACCCATGTGTACAACGATGAGGTTAAGGTCCTCATACTTCTTGCCGATTTCCTTAGCGTATCTCTTAGCAACTGCCTTCTGGTTAAGTGCATGGAATACTGATGTTCTAGGAAGTTCTGGAACACCTGAGTATCTAGCAAGTGGCTGAAGCTCATCAACAACTACAGGGTCTACGATAAATGAAGGAGCACCGATTTCATCACCGATCTCTCTTGCTAATATACCACCAAGGTTAGAAGCATGCTGTCCCTGCTTACCAATCTTAAGATCCTCTAATAAAGCATCAGATACTGGATATGTACCACCTGGGATAGGCTTAAGCATACCACCACGACCTACAACAACATTGATATCCTTAAGTTCGATACCCTTAGCTGCAAGGAACTCTGTGATAATATTCTTTCTAAAATCCTTCTGAGCTACGATTGAATCATACTGTGAAATCTCTTCTGTTGTGTGACGAAGAGTCTCATCGAATAATAATGTTTCATCTTCAAATACACCAATCTTTGTTGATGTTGAACCAGGGTTGATAATAAGTAACTTATACATTGTTCTTATCTCCTTATATATATGAATAATTACACTATGTTCTTAATCTAAAATATGATTACTTTAAGTGCTCTGCAACTACTGCTGCAAGTGCAAGCGAGTTAACCTTAACTTCAACAGTATCTGAACGTGATGTTAAGATAACTGGAGCCTTTGTACCTGTAAGGATGTTACCATTCTTACATGGAACCATATGTACGATTGACTTGTAAACAAGGTTACCAGCGTGGATATCTGGGAATACAAGAATATCAGCATCACCAGCTACCTTTCTATCAAGGGCACCCTTCTCTTCTGCTGCTTCCTTATATAAAGCGATATCGAGTGAAAGAGGTCCATCAACGATACAACCCTCGATTTCACCAGCGTCCTGCATCTTAGAAAGCTGATCAGACTCTACACATACTGGCATCTTCTCATTAACAGTCTCAAGAGCTGCAAGACAAGCTACCTTTGGCATCTCAACGCCACAAGCCTTAGCAACATCTACTGTATAATCAATCATGCACTTCTTATCTTCAAGTGTTGGATATGGAATAAATGCAACATCTGTGAAGAATAATAATCTATCAATACCAGGAATTTCAAACACACATACATGTGAAAGTGGCTTACCTGTACGAAGACCAACTTCCTTATTAAGAACACTCTTTAAGAATGTACCTGTTGGAAGTAATCCCTTCATATACATATCAGCTTTACCATCATGTACAAGTGAAACGGCCTTTAATGATGCCTCAACAACATCAGGCTCATCAATTACTTCAAAGTTAGCAAGATCGATACCAAGCTGATCAGCGATCTCCTTAATCTTAGCTGCATCACCTACTAAGATAGCGTCTGCGATGCCTCTTTTTCTTGCTTCTTCAACAGCCTCTAATACAGGTGCATCCTGTGCAACTGCTACAGAAACCTTCTTCTTACTACACTGTGATACCTTTGAAAGTAAATCATCAAATCCCTTACTCATAATACTACTCCTTACTTACTAATAGGCGTTATCGCCCTCAATTCCTCATCTTAGCACAACTTAATTGTTAACGCAATAATACTGGCCCTTGGCAAAAAGGCAAAATAAAACCACCATAACGGTGGTTTTATAATCAATATTAATAATGAATATTAGTTACTGGAATTATTAATTGCCTGAGCAAGAATACTACTAATACTTGAAATATTCTCAGCACTGGTTTCTGCATCCTTACCAGCTTTTTTGATGGACTCTGTAATAGTACCAAGATGCTTAATAATACCCTCAAGAGTCTTACGAATCTCTGTGGCTGATGCACTACTTTCTGTGGCAAGCTTACCCATCTCAGCCGCAACTACTGAGAAACCACGGCCAGCCTCTCCACTTCTAGCTGCCTCAATAGAAGCATTGAGCGCAAGAATGTTTGATCTTGAAGCATTACGTCCTACTCCATTAACTACATCTGTTGCCTGATCAAGATTATCTTCTATCTCTTCTGTACGCTTAATAATATCAGAAAGCTCAACTACAAGAGTTTTAATATTACCAAGCACTTCATCCACTGATTCATTAACCTTGTTAATTGACTCTTTGAAATCAGCATCCATATCCGCTCTATGTAGCTTATCATCCACTGCGTAAGTACTGATAATAACACCTGAAACTACGCCATCATCAAATATAGGAACAAGATTACCTTCCATAGTACTTCCATATACGTCCTTAGGAAGTCGGTTATGCTGAACGCGGCCTGAGCTTACGCAACGAGCAAATATACCTGTTGGATCAGGAGCTACACTTCCTACCTGTAAAAATGGGCTCACACCATCTGGCAGTGAATACTTCAGACATACTCCGCCTGGATCAAGAACTGAAAGAACAGCTCCCTCATCAAATAAAAGTCGTATAGTATCTAGCTGGTCAATAGCTGCTTGTAAATTCTTTCCCATAATCAACACCTCATTAATATATTAGTATAATTTCGCATCTCGCTTTTTGTGCAAAATGCATAATCTGCCCACTCTTTTCATCGAAATTATTGTACATTCTTTCGAGCAAATTGTCAATAAATACGGGCGTTGGAATAGAAAAAAGATAGATTAATGATGTAAAATACATAATATGTATCAGATATTACTCGTAGAGGACGATTTGAAAATATGTGATGTAATAAATACATATTTTTTAAGTAGGTCCGACAATCAATTAAAACTAAATATTATTCATAATGGAAACGATGCACTTAATGCACTATACGAAAATCAATACGACCTGGTTCTGCTGGATATAATGCTGCCAGGAGCTGACGGTTTTCAAATATGTAAGTCAATTCGTGAAAATAATGATACTCCTATTATCTTCCTTACAGCCAGAGGTCTTGAGGAAGATATTCTTCGTGGGTATGATCTTGGCTGCGATGATTATATTGTAAAACCTTTTTCACTGGCTACGCTATATGCTAAGGTTAATGCTCTTCTTAATAGAACCAAGGGAACAGTCATTAACAATGAACTTACTGCTGGAAACGTTAAACTAAACCCTCGCTCCATGAACGTGTATCTTGATGGCAACGTAATTGATTTACCGCACAAAGAATTTTTAATCCTTAAAGTTCTTCTTGAGAACAAAGGCGCTGTAGTTAGCCGTGACAATTTAATAGTACGTATATGGGGCTATGACTACGATGGCGACGAAAGAATTCTTGATAATCACATAAAAAAACTTAGAAATGCTCTTGGCAAAGAAGGCTCAAGAATCAAAACAGTAATACGACGTGGTTACAAAATAATTGACTAAAAAAGATAGATAAAGAATAGACCACGGATACATAGGAAATAGATAAGTTATTTATATTGGTCTTAAGCTGAATCACCTCTAGTTATGATTCAACTAATAATCAATATAAGGGGACCAAACTATGAAAAGTAAAAAACTTCAAAAGCAAAAAGAAAAATACCAAAAGAAAATAGCACGTAAGCCAAAGCTTTCACGCGAAATAATCCGTGCGTCCGTAATATCACTGGTTATTATGGTTCTTATATGTGTATTGATTTCCAACTTTCTTGCAGATAAATACACATACTGGGGCGACCATCTGCTTACAGCTGAAACAGATAGTCTAGATCAAAAAATTACTGATATAGAAGATAGATTCGCAGCTCCAGTAAGCACTGAAATAGATGAGGACCAGATTACTGATGAACTTGTACAGTATTCGTCAGGAAATATTATTGATAAAATAAACTTCCGCACTGATTACCCTATTACATATTATGACTATATGTTTCTCGAATACTACAGCTACTGGTTAGCCTTTGCTAAACATAATAGCCAACTTGAGTTTGCTTCATATAAAGTTGTATTTGATAAGAATGGTGAGAAAATATCTGATGGTTCAAATGATATTTATCAGATAATAATATGGGGGCAGCCGGACGATCCAGACAGAGTAGTTCGTATGTGCCGTTTAGACTTTGATAGCATTGACAGCATCTACCCTGGTTTATCAAAAAGAATATTAGAGGATTTGGAATCACATTACAATTATGACCTTTCTGAATCCATCAGCATAGAACTTGGGGATATATATTATGATGATGTTTACTTTATCCCAAGCAGTCTTGATATTGTTAAATCTACGGATGATGGAGCCACCACTGAGATTCTCGCTTCTTTTGATTTATCTGATTGTGATTTTTCCAAATTAACAAAGCTTGATACTTCTGATGAGCGATTGAGAACTTTTCCAACTATTGCTATTGGAGCCAGTGATAATAATCCTTCTAAGCTATTTTTTGAAGAGTTCGATAAAGAAACTCTCGCTTCTTATGTAGCAGCCACAGAATCAGGTGCTGTAACAGAAAGATTCACTTTCACAAACAGTCGTATTAGAGCTTGTAAACTCGTAAAAACAGCTAATGATTCCTATATTGTTGCTTCTTTTGTAGATCTCGACTTTTATAGAGACTTCAAAGATGGACTAATTATTTTCTATATAATAATGACTATTATCTCACTTATTGTAGGTGTAGTAGCTGGATATATAAGATTCAACAAATTACAGGTACCATACGAGATTGACAGCTATAGACGAAACACAACTAACTCTATGGCCCACGATCTTAAGACTCCACTTATGGCTATATCAGGATATGCAGAAAACATCGCCACTGGAGAAAACTTAGAACAGAGCCGAAAATCTGCCGAAAACATACTTGAGTCAGTAAAATACATGGACCAGATGATCACTAATATTCTCGAATTATCTAAGCTAGAAAACAATAATATAAAACTAAATGTAAGTGATGTGGATGCAAAAGAACTCACTCAAAAATGCCTTAAGAAATATGAAGCTGTTTTAGAAAAGAAACATATCACTACAAATATAAATGGTAACCATGTGTTAAAAACAGATGAACACCTTATGGAACGATTAATTGATAATCTTCTGTCTAACGCTTCAAAGTATGGCTCTGAAAATAGTGATTTTTCAATAGACATCACTAATACTAATATAACTTTTACAAATAACTATGATACTGAAATAACTACTGACGTGGACTCCCTCACAAAACCTTTTGTAAAGGGCGATAACGCCAGAGAAAACGTGGAAGGTAACGGACTCGGTCTTAGCATAGTTCAAAATATAGCAAGTGTTCTTGGCCTTACACTATTAATTTCTGCAAAAGATAGCGTATTTACTGTTTCCATTAAATACTAACTGGTAAATAAGTGGCAGATAACCGGTAGATAAAAATTATACCAAAAGCAATCATTTGTTATATAATTCCTGTATGTAGCTTGTACTATTACAATATTAAAACTGCTACATACAGGATTTTTATTTATGAAAAAAGTTGATTTAATCACCGGATTTTTAGGATCCGGAAAAACCACATTTTTAATTAAATACGCAAGACACCTTATTAAGCAAGGACTTCGCATCGGCATACTGGAATATGACTACGGTGCTGTTAATGTTGATATGTTACTACTTAATAAGCTACGCGGCGCTAACTGCGAAATAGAAATGGTTGCTGCTGCATGCGACGAGGACTGCTTACGAAGACGCTTTACTACTAAGCTTATTGCTATGGCAATGAGCGGATATGACAGAGTCATTGTGGAACCATCAGGAGTATTTGATATGGATATGTTCTACGATACTCTTCGTGATGAACCACTGGAGAATATGTATGAGATTGGCAATGTTATAACCGTAGTAAATGCCAAGCTGATAGATAAGTTAAGCGCTGAGGAGGATTATATTCTTGCATCACAGGCAGCCTGCGCCGGCACTATCATACTAAGTAGAACACAGCTTGCAACCGATGAAGAAATTGCTAATACTAAAAAACATATAAGAGAAGCTGCAGAAAAAATCAAATGCAGAAAGCTCCCAGAGAATTACCTTGAAAAAAGCTGGGACGAACTTGACGAATCTGATTATAACGCGCTTATGAGTAGCGGCTACCATATAGGTGATTATATGAAGATTACCGCAGGAAGAGATTTATCATTTTCTTCAAAATGCTATCTCGACTTAAAAGATAATCTTGAAGAGCTCAAAACGAAAATCAATACACTCTTCTCTTCCAAGGAATACGGAAACATTATTCGTATTAAAGGCTTCGTGTGTGATAAGGGAGGCGGTTATCAGATTAATGCTTCCCAGTATGAACTACTTGCAGAGCCTACCGCAATTGGACAAGGTGTTTTGATTGTAATTGGAACTGAATTAAATGATGCGAAAATAGACGGTATATTATATACTAATAACTGAAATTGATATGATACGAGGATACATAAATGGCAGTTTTTGATTTTAATCAGGCAAAAAAAGAAGAAGTAAAGGCCGAGAAAACTTACGACCTTATTTATACAAATAACAGGACAGCTGATGCAGACCATCCTATTCTTATTCTTGAAGACAAGGATGGAATACTCGTACATCACTCATCCGGAATGTTTGAAGCACCTACTAAAGGTACATCATTCATCTACGAAAGAGATGACGTAAAAACTAACCATGACATTAAGCTCATAGATGCAAGATTCGAGAACCTTATCAGATGGCTTGGCGACAATCATATAATGGTAAAGCTCTCTGGTAAGAGCACTGATAAAGGTTATGCTGTATATAAAATATATGAACTTGGAGTATCAGTAAGAGGTTCTAAGCTTGCTGGTGAAAATGGTTTTCTTCAGTTTATGATGGAAAGACTTTTCCAGAGTGAAGCGCCATCCAAGGAAGAAGTTGATATTGACGATATGGAAGACTCAGATGATATGAAGCTCACAAGTATCCAGAGTATCACTGATTACATTACATGTGCCGGAAGTACTCTTCCTGATAATATTAGATTATGGGCCAAGAGAAATCTTGCTGTAGCTAAGTCTGCTGAAGTAACACCTGAAGAAAGAAGACATGCTCAGCGTGCACTTTCTATTATGCTTAATATTCAATGGAAAAACACAGAGTTCCAGCCAATTGATCCAGTAGAAGCAAGACGAATTCTTGACGAAGAACTGTACGGACTTGATCAGGTTAAGCAGCGTATCATTGAGACCATCATACAGATTAATAGAACACATACTCTTCCAGCTTACGGAATACTCCTTATAGGTCCTGCAGGAACTGGTAAGTCTCAGATAGCTTATGCTGTTGCAAGAATTCTTAGAATGTCATGGACAACACTTGAAATGAGTTCAATTAATGATCCTGAGCAGTTAACTGGTAGTTCAAGAATATATGCTAATGCCAAGCCTGGACTTATTATGGAAGCTTTCGCTAATGCCGAAAGTTCTAATCTTCTCTTTATCATTAACGAGCTCGATAAGGCGTGCTCAGGAAAGGGTAATGGTAATCCTGCAGATGTTCTTCTTACACTGCTTGATAACCTTGGATTCACAGATAACTATATCGAATGTAACATTCCAACTACTGGTGTATATCCAATTGCTACAGCTAATGACAGAGAAGCTATCAGCGCTCCACTTATGTCACGTTTCGCTGTAATTGAATTACCTGACTATACCATCGAGGAAAAACGTGTTATCTTTACTAAATTTGCTATGCCTAAGGTTCTTAAGAGAATTGGTCTCAAGAATGATGAGATAAATATTACTGATGAAGCCCTGGATGCAATCATGGATAAATTCAAGGAAACATCTGGTATACGAGATATCGAGCAGGCTGCAGAGCATATTGCTGCTAATGCGCTCTATCAGATTGAAGCTGAGAAAAAGACAAGTGTTAGTTTCGATGCAGCAATGATAAAAGCACTGTTAAAATAAAAATGTTAAATTAATTAACTAATACTGTTAAATATAAATGGCGACTCATATGAGTCGCCATTTGTTATATTACTTGTAAATTACAAAACTAAATTATTTTGTATTTTCCTTCTTGAGCTCATTCATTCTCATAGCACGAACCTTGAGCGGAAGTCCCCATAATGTAATGAAGCCTTCTGCATCATGATGATCATACATATCACCTGTTGTGAATGAAGCAAGTGATTCAGAATAAAGTGAGTATGGAGAAGTAGTACCATTCTTAATGATGTTACCCTTGTAAAGACGAAGCTTAACTTCACCTGTTACGTACTGCTGTGTAACAGTAGTAAATGCTGTAATAGCCTCACGAACTGGTGTAAACCACTTTCCTTCGTATACGATACTTGCAAGCTTGCTTCCAAGATCCTTCTTAAGAGCGATTGTATCACGATCAAGAACAAGCTCCTCAAGCTGCTGATGAGCTTCCATAAGAATTGTTCCACCAGGAGTCTCATATACACCACGGCTCTTCATACCAACAACACGGTTCTCAACGATATCGATAATACCAATACCATGCTTGCCACCAATCTTGTTAAGCTCACGGATAATATCAGAAACCTTCATCTTCTCTCCGTTGAGTGCTACAGGCATACCTTTTTCAAAATTGATTGTAAGCTCTTCGCCTTCTTCTGGAGCTTTCTCTGGAGTTACGCCAAGAACTAACATGTGATCATAGTTAGGTGCAAGAGCTGGATTCTCAAGCTCAAGTCCTTCATGGCTGATATGCCAGATATTTCTATCACGGCTGTATGACTGGTCTGTACCAAATGGAAGGTCAATACCATGAGCCTTACAGTACTCTATCTCAGCTTCACGTGAGTCCATCTGCCACTTGTCATCTCTCCAAGGAGCGATAACCTTGATATCTGGAGCAAGAGCCTTAATACCAAGTTCAAAACGAATCTGGTCATTACCCTTACCTGTTGCACCGTGACAAATAGCTACGGCATTTTCCTTACGAGCTATCTCAACTAACTTGGCAGCGATAGTAGGTCTTGCCATTGCAGTACCCATTAAATACTTGTGCTCATATACAGCGCCTGCCTGAACACATGGCATAATGTAGTTCTCGCAAAGATCATCAACTACATCCTCGATATAAAGCTTGGCAGCTCCTGAAATCTGTGCTCTTTCCTCAAGTCCATCGAGCTCCTCGCTCTGACCACAGTCGATACAACAACATACTACTTCATAGCCATATGTTTCCTTAAGCCAAGGAATAACTGCTGTAGTATCAAGTCCACCAGAGTATGCTAAAATAACTTTTTCCATTTTTGTCCTCTTTTCTGGATCTTATCCTTATATTATATCTAGAGCTAAGCCCTAGTAATTAACACATAAATAATAAACTATACGACATAAAAAAACAAGATTATAATAGCCTAAACTAGCCCTGTAATCCCGCTGATTGTCTAATCATATCTTCTACTACGATATCGTAAATCTCGCCAATAGTATTGCAATACTCAAGAATCTTCCAAGGCTCGTTGGTATGGAAGTGAATCTTAATCAAATCCTCATCACCTGCAGCTATAAGACTGTTACCTTCAAAATGCTCAGTAATATAGTCAGCTATAGCATCTTCATCAAGATCCTCATCTCTTCTATCAATAAGAAGCTGTGTATCATAGCGATATGCAAACTGATCGTCTTCTGCATCAATTGATTCAATACCCATAATATTTACCTCCATTAACAAAACTATTTTGAGATATCATTACAGTGGCAATTCTTACCACAAGTCGCTGAATCGGAGCATCCCATACATATCTGGCCTTTTTTCTTAGCCTTAACTATGCGCAAAGTACTAAGCACAACTAATAATAATATTATCAAGCCAACTATAATATTTGCCATAGTCATCGCTCCTTTCGCTCTAATTTATATATTAAGTAAATAAAAGACTACTGTAAATCACAAATCATACTAATATTTAGTCTATTTATCCCAATTTGCAAGTGAAAGTTCATCAAGAAATAACTGATGAAACATGCCAATACCTCGGCCTTCTTTTCTGGTTAGGTCTGCTGCCCTGCTGCCACAGTCTCCATATTCTTTCATGGCACTTACAACTGATTTCATAGAGTTGTCCCTAGCAAGCATTGAAGCTATTACTGCTGATGCCATACATCCACTTCCAGTAATAGAAGACATCATAGCATCACCACTTTCGACATATGCCACTTCACAGCCATCTGTTACTATATCCGTCTCTCCTGACGCAGCAAGAATAATATGATTCTCTCTCGCATACTGCTTCATACAATCAGCCAGCATACTGATGGAATTAGTTCCATTATTATTTTTATCATAGTCAAGCCCTGCAGCTATTGCCTGGTTTTCCATGATAGCTCTTATTTCATTATAATTGCCTCTTATACAGGTTATACCCTTTTGACTAAGAAGCTCCAGTGCAAACTTTCTTCTAAAGCTAATTCCTGATACACCAACTGGATCAAGAACAACTGGATGCCCTAAATTGCTTGCTGCCATAAGAGCAACTTTCATGGCATCATAATCATCAGTTGCCCCAAGATTAAGAAGGAGCGCTTTCGAAAAAGACTGAACCTCTTCAACCTCCGAAATATGATGAGCCATAATCGGAGATGCGCCAACAGCCAGTACGGCATTGGCGCAATCGTTTATTGTTACATTATTAGTAATACATTGAACAATTGATTTCATATATGTCCCCGATTAATAATCTTACTACTTTAAAGAATCCTGCATCTTTGAAAGTGCTCCAGCCTTCTTAAGTGCTACGGTAAGGATGATAGCTAAAATAGTACCACCTGCACAGCTGATAAAGAATGGAATAACAAATGTAAATAATGCAGCTGTTTCATTACCCATAATTAGACTAGCTATTGGGAATGCTAACATACCACCTATAACAGATGTTCCAAATAACTCGCCAATATAAGCAAATGGTAACTTCTTGCCAAACTTATAAAGAAGTCCTGCAAGTAATGCTCCACACATACTTCCTGGGAAAGCAAGAAGGCTTCCAAGCCCAAGAAGATTTCTGATAAGACTTGCAACAAATGCACATGCAAGTCCCCACCAAGGTCCTACAAGAACTGCGCAACAAATATTTACAAAATGCTGTACTGGTGCACACTTACTTCCTGCTACAGGAAATGATACAAATGAACCTACAACTGCAAGAGCTGCAAAAATACCTGTTACTGCGAGTTTCTTAACATTGATGCTTTTTGAATTATTCATAATTTCTCCCTACTTCTCCTACGAAGAGCAGAGGTTCTACACATATTCTCCCTGAATTGCAAATGCATGATTCATAGGGCCTGACCCTTTACCAAGATCCAACATGGCGCTAAGCGCTCCTGAAATATACGCCTTAGCATTTCTAACTGAAGTCTCAAGGTCATAGCCCTTGGCCAGATTAGATGCGATGGCACTTGATAATGTACAGCCTGTTCCATGAGTATTGCTGTTGTTAATTCTTTTTCCGCAAAACCATACAGGCTCTTTACCAGCTTCGACCAATAAATCATTGGCATCGTTGATACTGTGTCCACCCTTAAGAAGAACATTGCAGCCATAAAGCTCATGAATCTTCTTTGCTGCTGCTACCATATCTTCCTTGGTTTCAATATCCATACCAGACAATACCTTGGCCTCTGGGATGTTAGGTGTAATAACCTTCGCAAGAGGTAATAATTTATTTTTTAACGTTTCTACAGCGTCGTCACTGATAAGTTTTGACCCTGATGTGGCCACCATAACAGTGTCCACAACGACATTTTTTGCCTTGTACTGACTAAGCTTATCAGCAATAACATTAATAAGCTCAGACGATGAGACCATACCTGTTTTGACAGCATCAGGATAAATATCAGTGAAAATACTATCCAGCTCCTCTGCTAAGAAATCAGGAGTGACCTCCATAATACTTGTTACGCCGGTAGTATTCTGGGCAGTAAGCGCGGTGATTGCGCTCATAGCATAAACTCTATGAGCAGTCATCGTCTTAATATCTGCCTGGATTCCGGCGCCTCCACTGGAATCTGATCCAGCGATTGTTAATGCTGTGTTCATACATGAACCTCCATTAATTTTATATACCGACTCAAGGTGGTGCCCCCGGTGAACCGGTCTAGATTAGCCAATAAGGGATGCTACAATGCTTCTAAGCTTCTTTGTATCTTCCGTGATATTCTCGCCAGCAAATACAGCACTTACTACTGCTACGCCGGCTATTCCTGTCTTATCAAGCGTTGATACGTTATCAGCTGTGATACCACCTATTGCAACTACTGGAATACTTACGCTACCTGTAATGCTTCTAAGCTCATCCACAGTCATCTTTTTAGCATCTGTTTTGGTCGAACTGCCAAACATTGCTCCGGAGCCAAGATAGCTGGCGCCATCTCTTTCTGCTGCCAAAGCCTGCTCTACAGTCTTAGCGGTAATGCCTATTATCTTATCTGATCCAAGAAGCTTTCTTGCCTCATTAATTGGCATATCTCCCTGTCCAAGATGAACCCCGTCAGCATTAATATCTTTAGCCAAATAAGGATCATCATTGATAATAAATGGTATATCATACCTGCCACAAACCTTCTGAACTGTTACTGCTTCCTCTAATAATTCCTGACCCTTAAGCGACTTCTCTCGATATTGAATCATTGTTACACCGCCTAGGATTGCTTCTTCTACTACCTGAGCCATAGTGCGGCCATTAAGCCATGATCTGTCAGTAATCGCATAAAGTTCTAGTG
The DNA here is from genome assembly GCA_002314855.1 of Lachnospiraceae bacterium UBA1748. Lineage (GTDB taxonomy): Bacteria > Bacillota > Clostridia > Lachnospirales > Lachnospiraceae > NK4A136. Next base: position 39,107 of record DCHQ01000069.1, on the reverse strand, counting down.
ATTTAGTAATATTATTAGTCATGTCTTCTTCCTCTTAATTAGTCTGGTAAAATCAAAAAGCTTCCTATGCCAACAAGGCATAAGAAGCTTAATTAATCTCATAAAAGCTTTACTTAATATCCCTACGTTGGCATTACCCAAATCAGGTTATAGGTCGAAACAGTATTAGTTCCCTCTCAGCCTGCTACTATACAAGCTCCCTTATTATCGTGGTTTTCCACGGGTCTAGTATAAAACTTTTTCATTATATTAGCAACTGCTAATTGTATTACTATGCAAATGGTCCAGCTATAATCTTGCCATTTCTCTTATTACCATAAATATCTGTGTCAAAGATAATATCATCACCATTTGGCTCTTCGAAACGCTGCTCTGGCTCAAATGCCTCTCCAAGTGTATCAGAACATATCATCTTTGCTTCTGGGAGATACTCTAGCATATTAGTAACAACCTTAAGCTTTCCATCTACTTCCTTAAGCTCAATATCAATCTTGTGCTCTGTATCAACTGTACCATCAACCTCGATATCACAAGGTTTTGCGCCATTAAAGAATACATTACCACCTGTCCATACTGGAAGAGGCATGTAATAACGGTCACGGCTTTCAGCACTTCCTTCGCCGCAGTAGCCCTCAAAATGAGACTTCCACTGCTCTTCTGTCATATATCCGCTGTAAGGAACTGTACCACATACAAAGTTCTCATCATCCCATTCGCCATCGCCGCCAACCTTACAAATATCAAGAAGCTTCTGACGAACTTCCTGCTGAACAAATACATTGTTGTAGAAACGAACATCACCGTGAAGAACTGACATAACACCAGTTATCTCTGTACGGTGTGGCATATGAATTGGTGTGTATCTTGTTGAATCATATTTCTTACTACCATTCTTAACACCCATACCTACTGCGGTAACTGAACCTGCAAAAAGGTTATGAACAAAAGCTACGCCCTGTGTTGGAAGCTTAACAGCTCGCTCTGATAAGAAAATATTGTTATCAACAAGCGCTGGACCATGAGCGATCTCAATGAAGATATCCTCACCAAGTCCAAGACCTGCCTTGTACTCTTCTTTAAGAAGATTGTCATAAGGCATACAGTTGTTATAGAACAGGTTGCTGCTTACTCTAGAACCCTGTGTCTGCCAGTCAAGCCAAATACCTCTTGTACAGTCGTTGAACACATTGTTTCTGATAATAACATCAATCGCAGCATGGAACTTAATTCCACCAATTTCTGCACCTGCAAGATTTCCCTTATTATTAATATGATGAATATGATTATTCTCAATGATAGAGAATACACAACCAAGGTTTCCTACAATACCTGTCTGACCACAATCATGGATATCACAGTTTCTAACGATATGAGAACCTATAGTCTCCTTGCTCCATCCATCGAGCTGAGCTATAAATGAACAGTCACGCTGTGTCTGAGCTCCATCCTTATACTTATACTTTAACCACTTGTTGTCATTATTCTGCTGGAAGTACTTACCAAGAGAAATACCTGAGCACTTTGCATTAGATACTTCGCAGTCATCGATAACCCAGCCAATTGACCAGTGAGGTCCAATCATACCATCCTGAAGAGCTGTAGGTGGGGCCCACTGTGAGGCTGACTTAGTAACAATAAAACCAATTAACTGAATATAATTAACATGCTCTTTGTCTGGATAGAAGCAATGAGGTCTAACATTAATTTCAACCTTCTCCTCATTAGGATCAGCTCCCTGGAAGTTAGCATAAATAATTGTCTCATCCTTCTCATCGGACTGACATGTATACCATGTGTGCTTAGTAAATTCACGATCCCAAGATTCATCATAGTATTCAGGATTAAGAACTTCTTCAAGGCTCTCCTTCTCATAAAGAGACTTATCATTGAGGAAAACCTCACCTGTATGACATACTATACCTTCATTGAGCCAGTCACCTGATACAATTGTCTTGTAAGGATTGTAACCGCCAAAAAAGCTGTTAGGAATATGAGCTACCCATACATCACCTTCATATTTTTCCCAGCATTTAATGACCTCAGCACCTGTAATAACAGCAGTTCTTCTATACTCACTACGATAAATAATAGGAGCTCTCTTAGTACCTGCATTAACAGGACTAACCTCTTCCTTGTAAATACCTGGTGCAACAATAACCTCGTCACCTGGAAGAGCAATGTCTGCTGCCTGCTGAATTGTGGTGAATGGTCTTTCTTTACTACCATCACCGTTAAGCTTTGCAATTTGATTAACGTAAATCTTCATTTCTTGTCCCCAATCTTCACTAAAAAGTGATTACATTTATTAATAGCTGCTATATTGAAATTATATCAAAAATACCTCAACGAACTAGTCATTCGTTGAGGTATTTTTAACCATTTTTTTCTTGAAAATTCTATGCAATTTTAAATTGTTGAAACACAGATTGTAAGCTCTTCCAAAACATCTAGAAGCATTCTTACTGTATCAAGGGATGTAAACATTGTAACACCGTTCTCAACAGCACACTTTCTGATTGCAACACCATCACCATAGTGAACACCAGAAAGAATAGCTCTTGTATTGATTACATAGCTAACATATCCTGCACGGATTGAATCAAGTACTTCGTGACTACCTTCACTAAGCTTTCTACGAAGTCTTGTACGAATACCCTGCTCCTTAAGATACTCTGCAGTAACTGTTGTAGCTTCGATATTGAATCCCATATCGTAGAATCTTCTAATGAGTGGAAGCGCTTCTTCCTTATCCTCATCGGCAAGTGTAACTACTACAGTACCATAATTAGCAAGCTTCATTCCTGAAGCGATAAATGCCTTATACATAGCTCTGTGGAGCTTCTCATCATAACCAATAGCCTCACCTGTAGACTTCATTTCTGGTGACAGATATGCATCCATACCACGAAGCTTAGAGAATGAGAATGCAGGAGCCTTAACATACCATCTATCCTTCTCCTTAGGATAAAGCTCTGTTATGCCCTGATCTTTAAGGCTCTGTCCAAGCATAGCAAGTGTTGCGATATCTGCAAGGCTGTAACCTGTTGCCTTAGAAAGGAATGGTACAGTACGTGAAGATCTTGGGTTAACCTCGATAATATATACATCATCATTTTCATCCACAATGAACTGAATATTATAAAGACCTACAATTCCGATACCAAGACCAAGTCTCTTAGCATAATCAAGTATAGTTTCTTTAACTTTATCTGATACAGAGAAAGGAGGATATACACTAACTGAGTCACCTGAGTGAACTCCAGTACGCTCTACAAGCTCCATGATTCCTGGGATGAAAACATCCTTTCCATCACACACAGCATCAACCTCGAGCTCTTTACCTCTTATGTATTTATCTACGAGAACAGGTCTGTCCTCATCAATTTCTACTGCTGTCTTAAGATAATGACGAAGGTCTTCTTCCTTAGCAACTATCTGCATTGCTCGTCCACCAAGAACAAAGCTTGGTCGTACAAGAACTGGATAGCCAATACTAGCTGCTGCCTTAACACCATCCTCAATATTAGTAACAGCCTGACCCTTAGGCTGTGGAATGTTAAGATCCTTAAGGAGTTTCTCAAATGAGTCTCTGTTCTCAGCCTTTTCGATGGCATCACAGTCACTACCTATTATTGTTACGCCATGATCCTTAAGTGGCTCTGCAAGGTTAATAGCAGTCTGTCCACCGAGTGTTACGATAACACCCTCTGGCTTCTCAAGATTAATAACATTCATAACATCCTCTATAGTGAGTGGCTCGAAATAGAGCTTATCAGAGGTTGTATAATCTGTAGAAACAGTCTCTGGGTTATTATTGATAATAATAGCCTCATAACCTGCTTCCTTAATTGTCTGAACGGCATGAACAGTAGAATAGTCAAATTCTACACCCTGACCAATTCTTATTGGTCCAGAACCAAGTACAAGAACTTTCTTTCTATCAGAAACAATTGACTCATTTTCATCCTCATATGTTCCATAGAAATAAGGTACATAGCTATCAAACTCAGAAGCACATGTATCAATCATCTTGTAAGTAGGTACTATACCTTCCTTCATTCTTGTCTCATAGATATCTCTTGCTGACTTATCCCAAAGCTTTGCAATCTCCTTGTCAGAGAAGCCCATCTTCTTAGCTGCCTTAAGAACAGTGATGTCATCCTTAAGTTCAAGAAGCTTATCCTCCATATCAAGGATGTTGCAAATCTTACGAAGGAAAATATTATCAATGCCAGTCTTGTCATGAACAAGATACATAGCATCGCGGTCTCTACGAAGTATTTCAGCTATGGCATATATTCTGTCATCAGTACCTATTGCGATATAGTCAAGAAGCTCCTTTGTAGGAACATCTGTGAACTTATCCATATAAAGATGATATATACCTATTTCAAGTGAACGAATAGCCTTGAGCAAGCTTTCTTCCATGGTTCTACCAACGCTCATACACTCACCAGTAGCTTTCATCTGTGTACTAAGTGAGTTGTTGGCATCAGCAAATTTATCAAATGGGAATCGTGGCATCTTAGTAACTACGTAGTCAAGCGCTGGCTCAAATGATGCAAGAGTATTGGCAAGATGAATCTCATCAAGTCTCATACCGATACCAATCTTAGCTGAAACACGTGCTATTGGATAACCACTAGCTTTGGAGGCAAGAGCCGATGATCTTGAAACACGAGGATTTACCTCAATGAGGTAATACTGGAACGACTCAGGATCTAATGCAAACTGAACGTTACATCCGCCTTCAATCTCAAGGGCTCTAATAATCTTAAGAGCACTATCTCGAAGCATATGATACTCTTTGTTAGTAAGAGTCTGTGATGGACACACAACAATAGAGTCACCTGTATGGATACCAACTGGATCAAGGTTCTCCATATTACAGATAGTAATAGCTGTGTCATTAGCATCACGCATTACTTCGTATTCTATTTCTTTATAACCCTTTACACTCTTCTCAATAAGAACCTGATTAACAGGGGAAAGTGCAATAGCGTTACCTATAAGCTCGCCAAATTCCTCTTCATTCTCAGCAAAACCACCACCTGTACCACCAAGTGTAAATGCTGGACGAAGTACTACTGGATAGCCGATTTCTTTGGCAGCTGCATAACCTTCTTCAATAGAATTAGCAATGATACTTGGAAGAACTGGCTCTCCAAGTTCCTCACATAAAGCCTTAAATAAATCTCTATCCTCTGCTCTCTCGATACTATCAGCGCTAGTACCAAGAAGCTCAACACCACATTCCTTAAGAACACCCTTTTTCTCAAGGCGCATTGCAAGGTTAAGACCTGTCTGTCCACCTATACCTGGAAGGATAGCATCTGGACGCTCCTTACGAATAATCTTGGCAAGATACTCAAGAGTAAGAGGCTCCATATATACCTTATCTGCCATCTTAGGATCAGTCATAATAGTCGCTGGATTGGAGTTACAAAGAATAACTCTGTAGCCTTCCTCACGAAGTGCAAGACAAGCCTGTGTTCCAGCATAATCAAACTCTGCTGCCTGGCCAATTACAATAGGGCCAGAACCAATAACTAAAATTGTTTTAAGATCTGTACGCTTTGGCATTTCCTAACCCTCCATCATATCTAAAAAGTAATCAAATAGATAATCGCTGTCCTGAGGACCAGGAGCACTCTCTGGATGATACTGAACACCAAATACCTTATCAAGCCTATTCTCAACACCCTCTACTGTGTTATCGAGAAGGTTCATATGAGTCACACTAAGACCTGTACCTTCAAGGCTTGCTGTATCAACTGCATAAGAATGGTTCTGTGATGTAATCTCAACACGTCCTGTTTTGACATTAAGTACAGGATGATTACCACCACGATGACCAAACTTTAATTTATATGTTTTAGCTCCATACGCAAGAGAAATAATCTGATGACCAAGGCAGATACCAAAGATTGGATACTTTCCAATAAGTGCCTTAACTGTTTCGATAGTTTCTTTAACATCAGTTGGATCACCAGGTCCATTTGATATAAAGATTCCATCTGGATGAAGCTTCTGTATTGTTTCTATATCAGTGTTATATGGAACCATAGTAACATTGCAACCATGAGCATTAAGCTGACGAACGATATTAAGCTTCATACCGCAGTCAATAGCTACAACGTTCTTCTTAGCTCCTGCTATATTATATTTACATATTGCTTTACGACTAACACGGCTTACCTGATCTGTTGCAAGTTCACTTTCATTTAACTTCTTTACGCCTTCTTCAACGGATGTTTCAATGCTAGTAATAAGTGCTTTACGGCTTCCAAAATTACGAATATATCTTGTAAGCTTTCTTGTATCAATACCACTTATACCAACAACATTGTAGCGCTCCATAACTGTACTAAGTGTTTCCTTGCTACGGAAGTTGGATGGCTCGTCGTTGTACTCGCGTACAATTAATCCGCCTATAGTTGGAATGTCTGTTTCATAATCATCATCAGCCATTCCGTAATTACCAATAAGAGGGTATGTCATAACAACCCCCTGATCAGTGTAAGATGGATCAGATAAAATCTCCTGGTATCCAACAACAGAAGTATTGAATACTATTTCAAGAACTGCTTCTTCATTACTACCAAATGCATATCCATCGTAGTATGTTCCATCTTCGAATATTAGTCGCTTGTTCTTTTCTTTAAGTAACATGCACTCTACCGCCATAGTGCACCTCCTCTTTTTTTATTTATTGATAGCAGCTCCAACAAAACCTACAAATAATGGATGAGGTCTATTTGGTCTACTCTTAAATTCTGGATGATACTGAACGCCTACATAGAAATCTCTGTCTGTAAGCTCAACGGTTTCAACAAGACTTCCATCTGGTGATAAACCACTAAGTGTAAGTCCTGCTTCTGTTAATGTATCTCTGTAATCATTATTAAACTCATAACGATGACGATGACGCTCTGATATACTACTCATACCATAGCAACGTTCCATAGTTGTTCCTGGCTTTATTTCGCAAGGATAAGCACCAAGTCTAAGTGTACCACCCTTGTCAATTTCCTTGCTCTGTCCTGGAACAAAATCTATTACTTTGTGCTTACATAGCTCATCAAATTCACCTGAGAAAGCATCGCTGATGCCAGCCATATGTCTTGCATATTCGATAACAGCAATCTGCATACCAAGACATATTCCAAAATAAGGAATCTCGTGCTCTCTTGCATACTTTGCAGCAAGAATCATACCTTCGATACCTCTGTTACCAAAACCACCTGGCACTAATATACCCTGAAGCCCTGAAAGAATACTATCGGCAGTGTTCTCATTAATTCCTTCTGAATCAATCCATTCTATACTTACTTCACGACCAAGGCTGTATCCAGCATGTCTAAGCGCTTCAGCTACTGATAAATATGCGTCATGAAGCTGTGTGTACTTACCAACAAGTCCTATCTTAACACTACCCTTGTCCTTACTAGCCTTGATAGATGCAACCATGTCTGTCCACTCAGTTAAATCAGGCTTTGCTGTTTCAAGACCAAGCTCTCTACATACTACATCTGAGAAATGAGACTTATCGAGCATAAGTGGAGCCTCATATAAACTATCGAGAGTAATATTCTCGATAACACAATCTTCTTTTACATTACAGAACATACTAATCTTCTTGAAAATTGATTCTTCAAGAGGTTCGTCAGCACGAAGAACAATGATATCAGGATTAATACCCATACCCTGAAGTTCCTTAACAGAATGCTGGGTTGGTTTTGATTTGTGCTCATCAGATCCACGAAGGAATGGAACAAGAGTAACATGAATAAATAAACTGTTTTCTTTTCCAACCTCAAGTGATATCTGTCTAACCGCTTCTAGGAATGGCTGACTTTCTATATCACCTATTGTTCCACCTATTTCTGTGATTACAATGTCTGCTTCAGTATGCTTACCAACATGATAAACAAACTCTTTTATTTCATTTGTTATGTGAGGAATAACCTGTACTGTTGAACCAAGATATTCCCCGCGTCGTTCCTTATTAAGAACATTCCAATAAACCTTACCTGTTGTAAGGTTAGAAAACTTATTTAAATCCTCATCGATAAATCTTTCATAATGACCTAAGTCAAGGTCTGTCTCAGCACCATCTTCAGTAACATATACCTCACCATGCTGATATGGACTCATTGTACCTGGATCCACATTGATATATGGATCAAGTTTCTGAGCTGCAACCTTAAGTCCTCTTGCCTTTAAAAGTCTACCAAGAGATGCTGCTGTTATTCCCTTACCGAGTCCTGATACTACGCCGCCTGTAACAAAAATATATTTTGCTTTCTTACTCATATATATGACCTCGTTATACTCTTCTAAACTAACTTATCTTCGAATCGATTCTTACCTATATTCTCAGAAATATATGTTGGATACTCTCCTCCAAAACATGCATCACAGAAACCTGTATCACAGCCAGTGAGCTGTAATGTACTTTCTCTACTAAGATATCCAAGACTGTCAACTCCAATAAGCTTTGCAATCTCCTCTATAGAATGCTCATTGGCTATAAGGCCTTTAGAGCTATCCACGTCCGTTCCGTAATAGCATGGCGCTACAAAAGGAGGAGCAGAAACACGCATATGAATCTGTGTAGCACCAGCATTACGAAGTAGAGTAACTATATGCTTGCTGGTAGTTCCTCTAACAATAGAGTCATCTACCAAGACAATTCGTTTTCCATTAACTACACTCTTTATTGGATTAAGCTTAATATTAACTCCGCTTTCTCTACTTTCCTGAGAAGGCGAGATAAATGTTCGTCCAATATATTTATTCTTAGTAAATCCAATTGCATAAGGTATACCTGATTCCTCAGAATAACCAAGTGCAGCCTCAAGACCACTATCAGGAACTCCTATTACAAGGTCAGCATCTACAGCATGCTCCTTAGCAAGGAATGATCCTGCTTTTCTTCTCGCTGCACTAACTGATGCACCATCGATAACTGAATCTGGTCTCGCAAAATAAATATACTCAAATACACAAAGCTTCTTTGGTAATCTCTCGCAATGAATTCTGTCTGATCTAAGTTCATTATTCTCAATAGTAATAATCTCTCCTGGATCAACATCTCTTACAAATGTGGCTCCAACTGCATCAAGCGCACAGCTTTCAGATGCAAATACATACTTGCCATCATCTGTCATTCCATAACAAAGTGGTCTAAACCCATGAGGATCTCTTGCTGCTATAAGCTTATTTGGTGACGAAATAATAAGACTATACGCACCCTCTATTCTATCCATCGCTCTAGACACAGCTGCCTCGATAGACTTTGAAACTAATCTTTCCTGAACGATAATATAAGCAATTGCTTCTGAATCAGTTGTTGTATGGAATATGGCACCTTTACTTTCTAGATCAGTTCTAAGTTCAAAACTATTAGTCAGATTACCATTGTGCGCCAAAGCCATACGGCCTTTATGGTGATTAACAACTATTGGCTGAATGTTATTATTATCATCCGAACCTGTAGTTGCATAACGAACATGTCCTACTGAAATATTACCTTCACCCAGCTTATCTAAATCTTCTGGGCTAATTGCTTCACTTACAAGACCCACGTTCTTACATACATTAAATACGCCTCTATCATTAATAACGATACCCGCGCTTTCCTGTCCTCTATGCTGAAGAGCAAAAAGTCCATAGTATGTTAACTGGTTTAGCTGTGCCTTTTCCTTGGAATATATACCAAAGATTCCACACTCTTCCCTTGGTTTACGTTCTAAAATCATGTTTCCTATGCCACCTTAATCAATTTCCAATTAAACACCACTGTTACCGTAGTTAGAAAGAACTCTGGCTGAAGGATCGTTAACGTTACATCCTTCCCACTCTTTGTTAGGCATCCAGAAATCTACAACCATAGGAGCCTGACCTGGATAATACTTCTCAAATATCTCACGATAAAGTAATGACTCCTTAGTAAATGGAGTAGAAAATTCATACTTAGCAGCCTTCTCTTTAAACTCCTCATCAGAATATATGCCTTCAGCATATTCCTTAAGATCATCAACCATTGAATGACCTACTGCATCAGAGAACGCAGCTTTATCACGATATAAAATACTGTCTGGTAAGAACTCACCTTCGAAAGCATGACGAAGTAAATACTTACCCATGTTATATGTATTCATCTTCTTGGCTGGATCAATACTCATAACATATTCAACGAAATCAAGATCACCAAATGGAACTCTTGCCTCAAGAGAGTTGTATGAAATACAACGGTCAGCACGAAGTACATCGTACATATGAAGCTCGTGAATTCTCTTAGCAGCTTCTTTCTGGAATTCCTCAGCATTTGGAGCAAAGTCTGTGTACTTATAACCAAATAACTCATCAGAAATTTCACCAGTAAGTAATACTCTGATATCTGTGTTCTCGTGAATATATTTACATACAAGATACATACCCATAGAAGCTCTTATTGTTGTAATATCATAAGTTCCAAGCATTGAAATAACAGTCTCAAGACTATCAAGCACTTCCTGCTTAGTCATAATAACTTCTGTATGATCACTGTGAATGTAATCAGCTACTGTCTTGGCATACTTAAGGTCGATAGCATCACCTTCCATACCAATTGCAAATGTTCTAATTGGCTTATCAGATCTTGCTGCTGCAATTGAACATACAAGTGATGAATCAAGACCACCTGAAAGAAGGAATCCAACCTTAGCATCAGCAACAAGTCTCTTCTCAACACCTTTGATAAGCTTATCTTTGATGTTTGCACATACTACTTCAAGGTCATCCTGAATAACTTTCTCAACCTTAGTCATATCTCTATAGCAAACAAACTCGCCATCCTTGTAGTAATGTCCTGGTGGGAAAGGCTTAATATCACCAACTAAACCAATGATGTTCTTAGCCTCACTTGCCATAACAATAGTTCCGTTAGCATCAAAACCATAATAAAGTGGTCTGATACCGATTGGATCACGTGCTGCTATGAATGAATCTGTTTCAGCATCATATATGATAACTGCGTACTCAGCATCAAGCATCGCAAACATATCTGTTCCATATTCCTTGTACATAGGAAGAAGGATTTCACAATCACTATCACTTACGAAAGTATAGCCCTTAGCCTCGAGCTCCTTCTTAATAGCAGCGAAACCATAAATCTCACCATTACAAACTACAATATTTCCATTATTTACAAATGGCTGCATACCAGCCTCATTAAGTCCCATAATAGCCAGTCTGTGAAAGCCCAGCTTACCATTACCAGCGTCGACTACTCTAGAAGCATCTGGACCTCTTGAAATAGTCTTTTCAAAACCTTTCTGAAATGCATCTTCGTCTAATACTGTTCCGCAGTATCCAAAAATTGAACACATATACTGCTCCTCCTGGAAAAAAATAATAAAAAAAAGACAAAGGCACCCTTGGTAATCCAAAGACGCCTTTGCCTTTATCTAATGCAATATTACTCTCGCGACAATCAATTGTCAAACATTAATTACAATTTTTCGGCAAAAATTTGGTCAATATGTTAAATATTCTTGATTCTACCGAGTGCCTTAATAGTGTTCTCAGTAGTTCCAAATGCAGTAAGTCTGAAGTATCCTTCACCACTTGGACCAAAGCCACAACCAGGTGTACCAACTACGCTAGCTCTATCAAGTAATAAATCGAAGAACTGCCATGATGATACTCCTTCTGGAGTCTTAAGCCAAATATAAGGTGCATTAACTCCACCAAATACTGTGTATCCTATATCAGCAAGACCATCTCTTATGATCTTAGCATTATTCATATAGTAATCAATCTGAGCCTTAGTCTCTCTCTTACCAGCCTCAGAATATACAGCCTCACCTGCACGCTGGATAATATATGGAGCACCATTGAACTTTGTACCATGACGTCTTGCCCAAAGTGAGTTGAGCATAACACCATTCTCATCCTTAAGTTCCTTAGGAATAACTGTATAACCAAGTCTTGTTCCTGTGAAACCTGCATTCTTAGAAAAGCTCTTAAGCTCTATTGCACATGTCTTAGCTCCTTCACACTCATAAATTGTATGAGCAATGTTAGCCTCTGAAATATATGCTTCATATGCTGCATCATAAATGATAACAGCCTTAACACTGTTAGCATAATCAACCCACTTCTGAAGCTGATCCTTGCTAATAGTTGCACCTGTTGGATTATTAGGGAAGCAAAGGTAAATGATATCTGGAGTCTCGCTTGGAAGCTCTGGTGCAAAACCATTCTCTGCTGTACAAGGCATGTAGATTACATTACTCCAAAGACTTGTGTCAGCATTAAAATCACCAGTTCTGCCTGCCATAGCATTAGCATCAATATATACTGGATAAACAGGATCACATACTGCAATCTTATTATCTACAGAGAATATCTCCTGGATATTACCAGAGTCACTCTTAGCACCATCGCTTACAAAAATCTCATCAAGCGCAATATCAACGCCTCTTGATTTGTAATCATTAATTGAAATAGCACTTCTAAGAAACTCATAGCCAAGATCAGGAGCATAGCCCTTAAATGTCTGACCATCAGCCATCTCATCAGTAGCTTCATGAATGCTCTTAATAATAGATGGAGCAAGTGGCTGTGTTACATCACCAATACCAAGTGAGATAACTTCCTTATCAGGATTGCTCTCTTTATACTCTCTAACTTTTCTTCCGATAGTTGAAAAAAGATAACTACCTGGAAGCTTTAAATAATTATCATTAACCTTAAACATCTAATCCACCTCATTTAAAATTATATTACGCCGTCAAAAACGACCTTAGCTGGTCCTGTCATGTATACGAGATTGGCCTGTCTGTCCCACTTAACTCGAAGGTCTCCTCCAAGAAGATGAACTGTTATCTCATCATCTGTAAATCCATTTAAGATACAAGCTACAGTTACGGCACAAGCACCTGTTCCGCAGGCAAGTGTTTCACCTGTTCCACGCTCCCATACACGCATAACTGCTTCTTTACGATTAAGAACCTTAACAAATTCTGCATTAACTCTCTTGGGGAAAAGATCATTACTTTCAAACTTAGGTCCTATCTCCTCAATAGGGAACTGAACTGTACGATCAACAAATGTTATACAGTGAGGGTTACCCATAGATACGCAAGTGATATTGTACTTAACACCATCAATAAATACTGGTTTATCAACGACCTGCTCCTGATCAAGAGCTACAGGTATATTCTTAGCGATAAGCTCTGGTGCACCCATATTAACTGTGACCATCTCGACCTTATTAGTTTCTTCGTTAATCTCGAACTTAAGATATTTAATACCTGCAAGTGTCTCAACTGATATTTCTTTCTTAGTTGTAAGTCCATAATCATACATGTACTTACCAACACATCTAATACCATTACCACACATTTCAGATCTTGAACCATCAGCGTTATACATTGCCATACAGCAATCGGCTATCTCCGATGGCTTAATTAAAATAAGCCCATCGGAACCGATTCCGAAATGTCTATCACTGACTTTTATAGCTACTGCTTCAGGATCCTTAACATCCTCTTCGAAGCAGTTAACATATACATAATCATTGCCAAGGCCTTCCATTTTAGTAAATTTCATATACTAATTCCCCTTTTCTATAAACTATAAATTGGTATAGCCCATAAGTGACTGATCAACACTCTTAGCAACCTGACGACCTTCTGATATAGCCCATACAACTAATGACTGTCCACGACGCATATCACCAGCTGCATAAATACCAGGTACTGAAGTTTCGTAGTTAGAATCATTAGCTTCTACGTTACCTCTTGCGCTCTTAGCAACCTGCATTGCATCAACCACGTAATCCTCGGCGCCAACAAAACCTGCTGCTATAAGAACAAGGTCAGCCTGAAGGATTTCTTCCGAACCTTCTACTGGCTCCATATTCATTCTACCAGTCTTCTTGTCCTTAACTGGACTAAGCTTAACAACCTTAACACCTGTAAGCTTTCCATCTTTATCTTTAAGGAACTCTTTAACTGTAGTCTGATATCTTCTTGGATCTGCACCAAATACTTCAATGGCCTCTTCCTGACCGTAATCAGTCTTGAGAACCTTTGGCCATTCTGGCCAAGGATTAGATGCTACTCTCTCGCTTGGTGGACATGGCATCATCTCAAGCTGAACCACTGACTTACAGCCAAGACGGATAGATGTACCAACACAGTCATTACCTGTATCACCACCACCGATGATAATAACATTCTTATTCTGAGCCATTTCATATGGGAACTTCTTGAAATCTGTATCAAGAAGCTGCTTTGTTACACGGCTAAGGAAATCAACTGCAAAGTAGATACCTTCAGCATCACGTCCTGGGGCATTAATATCACGTGCCTTAGATGAACCACAACAAAGAACTACTCTGTCATATTCCTTAAGGAGCTGCTCCTTAGTAACATCAACACCAATATTACATGAAGTAACGAACTTGATGCCTGACTCTTCCATAGCTTTGATACGTCTATCAATAACGCTCTTCTCAAGCTTCATGTTAGGAATACCATATCTAAGAAGTCCACCGCATCTGTCACTTCTCTCGTAAACAGTAACATCATGTCCACGGAAATTTAACCAGTAAGCTGTTGATAATCCTGAAGGGCCACTACCGATTACAGCAATCTTCTTGCCTGTTCTAGGTCCTTCTGGCTTCTTACCTACTAATCCGTGCTCATAAGCATACTCTATAACTGTACGCTCATTCTCTTTAGTTGATACAGCGTCACCGCCGTATCCACATGTACATGCAGCCTCACAAAGTGCTGGGCAAACTCTAGAAGTAAATTCTGGAAACGCATGTGTCTTACTAAGTCTCTTATATGCCTGCTCAAGATTTCCTCTGTATACGCAGTCATTGATTTCAGGTACCAGGTTATGAAGTGGACAGCCTGAAGCCATACCACTAATCATCTTACCTGCCTGACAAAATGGAACACCACAATCCATACATCTTGCAGCCTGTTTCTGCTGCTCCTCTAAACGGAGTGTTTTGTGGAATTCATTGAAATTCTTTATTCTATCTGATACAGCAATGGTTTCACCATTTTTTCTACTGTATTCCATAAATCCAGTATCTTTACCCATAGCTTTACCCTAACCTTTCTTAACATTAACCAATTCATTGAAAGCTTCTATCTGAGCTTCTTCTCTAGATAAACCTCTTTCCTCATAGGCTGCTGTCTTGTTGACAATCTTCTTATAATCACCAGGAATGATCTTCTTGAACTTACCAAGGTAAGCTGTAAAGTCATCAAGAACTACCTGACCCTTCTTAGAACCTGTACGCTTAACATGTTCTTCAATAATAGTCTTAAGCTCTTCTTTTTCCTTAGCGCTCTCTATTGTCTCAACAAGTATCTGCTCTTTGTTAAGATTACGATAAAGTCTATTATCTTCATCAAGTACATAAGCAATACCGCCACTCATACCAGCTGCAAAGTTCTTGTCTGTTGGTCCAAGTACTACTACCTTACCACCAGTCATGTACTCACATCCGTGCTCACCAACACCTTCTACAACTGCTGTAGCACCAGAGTTACGTACACAGAATCTTTCACCTGCACGACCAGCTATGAATGCCTTACCAGATGTTGCACCATAAAGTGCTACGTTACCTGCAAGTACGTTTTCTTCAGGATCATAACCAGCACTCTTGTCAGCATGAACTGCAATTGTACCACCTGATAATCCCTTACCAAGATAATCGTTAACATCACCTGTAAGTGATATTGTCATACCCTTAGGAATAAATGCACCAAAACTCTGACCACCTACACCGTTAACATTAACTGTGATTGTATCATCATCAAGGCCTTCCTTATGATTACGTACGATTTCTGCTCCAGTAAGTGTACCAAAGCTTCTATCAATATTATGAAGCTTAACTTCTATATCAGTCTTCTTTCCATCCTTAATAGCCTTAGCAAATGCCTTATTACCAAGAAGCTTCATCTCATCAGCTGTCTTCTCAAGTTCGAAGTCATAATCATCCTTCTCACCATACTTGCCACCAACAAGCTTCTCATCATAGTAAAGAATTCTGCTAACATCGATCTTGTCTGCAAGACCTGAAAGACCCTCTTTCTTCTTAAGGAAGTCTGTACGACCAACTAATTCATCAAGAGTTCTTACGCCAAGCTTAGCCATGTACTCACGAAGTTCTCTTGCGATAAATATCATAAAGTTTTCTACATACTCAGGCTTACCAACAAAACGCTTACGAAGCTCTGGGTTCTGAGTTGCAATACCCATTGGACATGTATCAAGGTTACATACTCTCATCATTGCACATCCAAGAGTTACAAGTGGAGCTGTTGCAAAACCAAACTCTTCAGCACCAAGAATAGCTGCTATAGCAACATCACGACCACTCATGAGCTTACCATCTGTTTCAATGATTACTCTATTTCTAAGTCCATTAGCAACAAGTGTCTGATGAGCTTCTGCAAGACCAAGCTCCCATGGAAGACCTGCGTTGTGAATTGAACTTATAGGTGCAGCACCTGTACCTCCATCATAACCTGAGATAAGAACTACACTTGCACCTGCCTTAGCAACACCTGCTGCAATTGTACCAACACCTGCTTCTGAAACAAGCTTAACTGATATTCTTGCATCCTTGTTGGCATTCTTAAGGTCATAAATAAGCTGAGCCAAATCCTCAATTGAGTAAATATCATGATGAGGTGGTGGCGAAATAAGGCTTACACCTGGTGTTGAATGTCTTGTCTTAGCAATCCATGGATATACCTTCTTAGCTGGAAGATGTCCACCTTCACCTGGCTTCGCACCCTGACCCATTTTAATCTGAATTTCTCTAGCAGAAAGAAGATATCTTTCTGTTACACCAAATCGTCCTGACGCAACCTGCTTAATAGCTGAGTTCTTATCAAGCTTCTTACCTACTGACTCGATTCTCTCCTCAGACTCACCACCTTCACCTGAGTTACTCTTACCCTTAAGGTGGTTCATAGCTATAGCAAGTGCTTCGTGAGCTTCCTGAGAGATTGAACCGTAAGACATAGCACCTGTCTTAAATCTCTTAACGATTTCCTGCTCAGACTCTACTTCCTTAATATCGATGGCTTCTGCCGGATAATTAAAGTCAAGTAAACTTCTAATAAATCCACTTTCCTCGCCATCAATCATAGCTGTATATTCCTTGAACTTCTCATAATCACCATCTCTTGTTGCCTGCTGGAGCTTATGAATTGTCTGTGGGTTGTAACGGTGTTCTTCACCATCACTTCTATACTTATGCTTACCAACTGAATCAAATGAAAGATCACTATTAAGACCAATTGGATCAAATGCTTTACTGTGCTGATCATTGGCTGCATCTGCAATGTCCTGAAGACTAATACCACCGATACGGCTTACTGTACCTGGGAAGTACTTGTCAATAACATCACTTGAAATACCAATAGCCTCAAAAATCTTACTACCCTGATATGACTGGATAGTTGAAATACCCATCTTAGATGCAATCTTAACAATACCGTGAAGTACTGCGTGATCATAATCATCAACTGCTGCATAATAATCCTTATCAAGGATACCTTCTTCAATAAGCTGAGCTATTGAAGCATGAGCAAGGTATGGGTTAATTGCGCTTGCACCATAACCAAGAAGTGTTGCAAAATGATGAACTTCTCTTGGCTCACCTGACTCTAAGATAAGTGACATTGCTGTACACTTCTTTGTCTGAACTAGATAATTATGAACTGATGCTACTGCTAATAATGATGGAAGTGCAACATGGTTCTCATCCACTCCTCTATCAGAAAGGATAAGGATTGTTGCTCCTTCTCTATATGCCTTATCTACTTGTACAAATAGTTGATTTAGAACTCGTTCTATAGGTGTACTCTTGTAGTAGACAGTTGATACTGTACGAACCTCGAAGCCATCCTGCTTCATGTTCTTGATTTTAAGTAAATCAAGATCATTTAAGATTGCATTCTCAATCTTAAGCATTCTACAGTTACCAGGATCATCCTTCAAGAGGTTACCATTCTTACCAACATAAATAGTAGTAGATGTAACTATCTTCTCACGTATTGCATCAATAGGCGGATTAGTAACTTGTGCAAATAACTGCTTGAAGTAGCTAAATAATGGCTGATGCTCCTTTGACAATACTGCCAAAGGTGTATCGACACCCATAGAACCAATTTCTTCCGAACCATTAAGAGCCATAGCATAAATGCCATTTCTGTACTCTTCGTAAGTATATCCAAATGCTTTCTGAAGCTTTGCTCTCTTCTCTCCTGTGCATTCCTCTACCTTACTGTTCGGTATTTTCAAATCATGAAGTCTAAGCAGATTACTATCGAGCCACTCACCGTAAGGACTCTTTGCTGCATATTCTTCCTTTATATCTTCATCGCTCTTAATAACACCTGCTACTGTATCAACAAGCAGCATCTTTCCTGGATGAAGTCTCTCCTTGCAAATAACATGGCTCTCATCAAGGTCAAGTACACCAACCTCAGATGAAAGAATAAGACGATCATCATCCATAACATAGTATCTTGAAGGGCGAAGTCCATTTCTATCAAGGATGGCGCCAAGATAATCACCATCAGAAAATACGATGGAAGCAGGACCATCCCATGGCTCCATCATAGTTGCATAGTACTGATAGAAGTCTCTTACTTCTCTTGATAATGTATCATTGAATGCCCAAGGCTCTGGGATCATGATCATTGCAGCAAGAGGAAGACTCATACCGCTCATCATAAGATACTCAAGAGCGTTATCAGCCATAGACGAATCAGAACCACTAGTATTAATAACTGGGAATACCTTTGTTACATCATCACTTGAAAACTTATCTGACTCCATGGTCTCTTCACGAGCAAGCATCTTATCTGCATTACCCTTGATAGTATTAATCTCACCATTGTGAACCATAAGTCTGTTTGGATGAGCTCTTTCCCAGCTAGGATTTGTATTAGTTGAAAAACGTGAGTGAACCAGCGCGATTGCTGACTCATAATCTTCATCCTGAAGATCATAGAAAAATGTACGAAGCTGTCCTACAAGAAACATACCTTTATATACGATGGTTCTTGAAGAAAGCGATGGAATATATGTATTATTATTACTTTGCTCAAATGTACGACGAGCAATGTAGAGTTTTCTATCGAAATCAATACCAGCCTCTACCTCTTCTGGCTTAGCAATAAATGCCTGATAAATAGCTGGCTTACAAGCGAAAGCCTTCTCACCAAGAACATCATCCTTAGTAGGAACCTCTCTCCAGCCCAGGAATTTCATACCTTCCTTGGCAATAATAACTTCAAACATACGCATTGCCTGGAGTCTCTGAATCTCATCCATAGGGAAAAAGAACATACCAACACCGT
>DCHQ01000069.1:15731-19637 GCA_002314855.1 Lachnospiraceae bacterium UBA1748 | reverse complement strand
TGTGAAATCTGTGTGAGTATACCAACACCATCACCTGTTTTGCCTTCAGCATCCTTACCAGCTCTGTGCTCAAGGTTCTCAACGATGCTAAGCGCATCACCAACTACCTGATGAGACTGGTTACCTTTAATATTAACGATGGCGCCTATACCACAGTTCTCATGTTCGAATCTAGGATCGTATAGGCCGTTCCGCCACATGGTCTTATACATATCTTTCACTCCTTTTAGTTTTATTTCCTATTCAAGGGCCCTACCTTGACGGCGGGCCCTTTGAAATTAGATTTTTTAATTTTTATTTTTTTAATTTTTATTCTTCATCCTGAAGAGCGTCATAACCCTCTTCACCAGTTCTTACCTTTACAACGTTCTCTACATCGTAAACGAAGATCTTACCATCACCGATGTGTCCTGTATAAAGAACTTTCTTAGCTGTTTCGATTACGCTTCTTACTGGAACCTTGCTGACTACGATATCAACCTGTACCTTAGGAAGAAGTGTTGCCTCAACTGGAACGCCTCGGTAATATTCCTGCTTACCTTTCTGAGTACCGCAACCCATTACGTGAGCTACTGTCATACCAGTAATGCCAAGCTTCATCATTGCTGTCTTAAGACTTTCAAGTCTTGCTTCCTTACAAAGGATCTGAACCTTAGTAAGTTTTGGAACATCGCTATCAACTGTCATAACAGACTTAACCTTAACTGCCTCAGATACTGGAACATCTCCTGTAATAGCATCCTCAACTACTGCATCTTCGTAAATCATCTCAGGAGACATTGCAAATCCTGCATAAGCTGATGGAAGACCATGCTCTGTAGCATCAAGACCAATGATTTCCTCTTCTTTTGTAACTCTAAGACCAAAGATTTTCTTAATAACAAGGAATGTTATTGTAATAGTAACTGCTGTCCAAGCAGCTGTTGCTAAAAATCCGATACACTGAATACCAAGTAACTCAAATCCACCGCCGTAGAAAAGACCTTTTATTGTTTCGCCTGAAGCATTAGCGATTGAATATCCTGGAGCTGTGTCTGTTGCGAAAAGACCAACTGCAAGTGTACCCCAGATACCATTCATCATATGAACTGCTACTGCACCAACTGGATCATCGATATGAAGAACATAATCGAGGAACCATACACCAAATACTACTAAGAGACCAGATACAGCACCGATTACTACTGAACCAGCTGCATCAGTTACATCACAAGGAGCTGTAATAGCTACAAGGCCTGCAAGTGAAGCGTTGAGTGCCATTGATACATCAGGCTTACCATACTTGATCCAAGTAAATGCCATACAAACTACTGTAGCGATTGCTGGAGCAATTGTTGTTGTTACGAAAATACTTCCAAGCTGTGGAACTGATGTTGCAGCAGCTCCGTTAAATCCATACCAGCCAAGCCAGAGGATAAATACACCAAGTGCACCAATTGTTAAGTTGTGACCTGGGAAAGCCCCGATCTTAATCTTACCGTTCTCATCTTTGCTGAACTTACCAATACGAGGTCCAAGGATTGCTGCACCGATAAGAGCTGAGATACCACCAACCATGTGAATACATGTTGATCCAGCGAAATCATGGAAACCTATCTGTGCAAGCCAGCCGCCGCCCCATGTCCAGTGAGCTTCGATTGGATAAATAAGTGCTGAGATAATAGCTGAGTATACACAGTATGATAAGAACTTTGTTCTCTCAGCCATCGCACCAGAAACGATTGTAGCTGTTGTAGCGCAGAATACTAAGTTAAATATGAATCCTGCCCAATCAAAATCCTGATAATTAGTGAAAACAAGGAAGTTAGGCTTTCCAGCAAAACCGCCAAGTACGTCATCACCAAGTAATAATCCGTATCCTATAAGAATGAAAACCACACAACCAATACAGAAGTCCATGAGGTTCTTCATTATAATGTTTCCTGTGTTCTTTGCTCTGGTAAAGCCAGCCTCTACCATTGCGAATCCTGCCTGCATCCAGAAAACTAATGCAGCACCGAGTAAAAACCATACGGCGAACACTTGTCCGTCTACATATTCCATAATACTAGCATCCATAAAATGCACCTCCGTGTTTTTATTTGTTTGAGATAGAACCTTATGTTCTATCTCAAACATTTATTACTTATAAAAGTAATTAGCTTACGCTGAATAATAAATCTGCGTATGATGGGATTGGCCAATATTCCTTGGCTGTGATAACTTCTGCTCCATCACAAGCACTTCTTAAGCTATCCATTACTGGGATAAGCTCATCCTTAATAAGCATTGACTTCTTAACTGTGTCATCTTCTGCTGCAACAACTGCGATCTTATCCTTAAGTACTGCAAGATCTGCATGAATCTTGTTTGTAGCATCTGAAAGCTTTGTGATAATGTCTGTCTCGTATGTGCAATCAATACCGCTTACAAGCTCTTTCTTAAGCTTAAGTGCCTTAGCTACGCTAAGTACATAGCTTTCGATTGCTGGAGCAATAAGTGTTGAAGCCATGCTAAGCATTGTCTTAGCTTCGATTAATACTGCCTTGTTGTAGTTATCAAGAGTAATATCAAGTCTTGACTCAACCTCGCTCTTAGTAAATACATTCTGGCCGATAAGCATATCTACATTCTTCTTATCTAAGAGATGTGGTAAACACTCAGGTGTTGTTCTGTAGTTGTGGAGACCTCTCTTTGTTGTTGCCTCTTCTACCCATGCATCATCATAACCGTTACCGTTGAAGATGATGTGCTTATGCTCTTTAATTGTCTTTCTAATAAGATCATGAAGTGCTGTCTGAACATCACTAGCCTTCTCAAGTTCATCTGCAAATTCCTTAAGAACTTCTGCAACTGCACTGTTAAGCATGATGTTTGCACATGAGATACTGTTAGATGAACCAAGCATTCTGAACTCGAACTTGTTACCTGTGAAAGCAAATGGTGAAGTTCTGTTTCTATCTGTTGTATCTCTGTTGAAGATTGGAAGAACATCAACACCAAGCTGCATCTTCTTCTTCTCTACTCCTGCATACTCTGTATCTGATTCGATAGCTTCAAGTACACCGTTAAGCTCATCACCAAGGAAAATAGAGATGATTGCTGGTGGTGCTTCGTTAGCTCCAAGTCTGTGGTCGTTACCAGCTGTTGCAACTGAGATACGAAGTAAATCCTGATACTCATCTACAGCCTTGATTACTGCTACAAGGAATGCAAGGAACTGAACATTTTCATATGGTGTGCTACCAGGTGAAAGAAGGTTAATTCCTGTATCAGTAGCCATTGACCAGTTATTATGCTTACCAGAACCGTTAACACCTGCGAATGGCTTCTCATGAAGAAGACATACAAGACCATGCTTCTGAGCTACCTTCTGCATAATTTCCATTGTTAACTGGTTGTGGTCTGTTGCGATATTAGTTGTTGAATAAATAGGTGCAAGCTCGTGCTGTGCTGGAGCAACTTCGTTGTGCTCTGTCTTAGCTAAGATACCAAGCTTCCAAAGCTCTTCGTTAAGCTCTGCCATGTAAGCCTGTACACGTGGCTTGATAGCACCAAAGTAGTGATCATCAAGTTCCTGTCCCTTAGGAGCTTCTGAACCGAAAAGTGTACGTCCTGTAAACTTAAGGTCAGGTCTCTTATCATACATTTCCTTAGTTACAAGGAAGTACTCCTGCTCTGGACCAACTGATGTTCTTACACACTTAACATCATCCTTACCAAGTAAGTGAAGCATTCTAAGTGCCTGCTTGTTAAGAGCTTCCATAGATCTAAGAAGTGGAGTCTTCTTATCAAGTGCCTCGCCTCCGAATGAACAGAATGCTGTAGGAATGCAAAGTGTATTATCTTTAATAAATGCATAAGATGTAGGATCCCATGCTGTATATCCTCTGGCTTCAAATGTTGCTCTAAGTCCACCTGATGGGA
>DCHQ01000069.1:0-15713 GCA_002314855.1 Lachnospiraceae bacterium UBA1748 | reverse complement strand
GAAGAAGCATCCGGCTCACCCTGGATAAGTTCCTTACCAGAGAAATCAAGGATTACTCCGTCATCAGGAGCTGGTGTAATAAAGCTGTCATGCTTCTCAGCTGTGATACCTGTAAGTGGCTGGAACCAATGTGTAAAGTGTGTTGCACCATTTTCTACTGCCCAATCCTTCATTGCTCTTGCAACTTCATTAGCTACATTAACATCAAGCTGAGCACCTTCATCTATAGTTTTCTTGAGTGACTCATATACTTCCCTAGATAAATTGGCCTTCATTACTCGATCGTTAAATACAAGCTTACCAAAATCCTTAGATATGTCCTTCATAGTGACTCTCCTTTCAAACTCATAAAGACAAATTATTTAAGGCTGAAAAAATAAAAAGGCGTCCTAGAGGAATCATCCTCTAAGACGCCATTGCCTTGATGTGCATACTATACTACTTACCTAGTTTTTCTGTCAACACTTTTTTTATAAGATTTTTGTGCCAAGCATCGCCTCGAATGTGTTTCTACTATATATAATCATACAGTTAAAAAAAATCATTTTTTTCTTGCGTGCATATGTTAGCAGTTATATAATAAGCCTTGAGCAAAGGCGTTCATTTATCGGATGGATTATCCGATTGTTCGATTTTGCTTTTTTTTGCTTTTTTTGTTTTTTGAGTTGTTTCACGAAAGGAAAAGTATAATGGGAAATTACAGCGTTGATGAAATACTACAGTATGTTGAGGAAGAAGATGTTAAATTCATACGTCTCGCTTTCTGCGATATATATGGTAAACAAAAGAATGTTTCAATAATGCCATCTGAATTAACAAGAGCTTTTGGGCAAGGTATTGCCATAGACTCTTCTTCTATATATGGATTTTCTACAGACATACATTCAGATTTGTTTTTGCATCCAGATCCTAACACTCTGGCCATACTTCCATGGAGACCAGAGCATGGCCGAGTTGTTCGTATGATATGTAAAATCACATATCCTGATGGAACTGTTTTCGATAACGATACTAGAAGTATTCTTATTAAAGCTATTAAAAAGGCTGACAGTATGGGACTTCGATTTGCTTTCGGTTCAGAACTTGAGTTCTATCTTTTCCGTATAGACGAAGAAGGAAATCCTACTAAAATACCTTACGACAATGCGGGATATATGGATATATCTCCTGATGATAAGGGTGAGAATGTACGTCGTGAAATATGCCTCTCTCTTGAAAAGATGGGAATACAGCCTGAAAGCTCTCATCACGAAGAGGGTCCTGGTCAAAACGAAATAGACTTTAGATATTCTGATGCACTATCAGCAGCTGATAATGCAATAACATTTAAAAACGTAGTTAAGATTATTGCTTCAAGAAATGGTCTTGTTGCTGACTTTTCTCCTAAGCCACTTAAGGATAAGCCAGGTAGCGGTTTCCATATCAATATTTCTATAAAGGGAACTGAAGACCTTCCATATCAGGATTATATGATAGCTGGAATAATGAATAGAATCTCAGAGATGACATTATTCCTTAATCCTAAACACGAAAGCTATGAGCGTCTTGGCAGCAACAAAGCTCCTAAGTATGTATCATGGTCAAAGCAGAACAGATCACAGCTTATCCGTATTCCAGCAGCAACTGGTGAATATGTACGTGCCGAGCTTAGATCACCTGATCCTGAGGCTAATCCATACCTTACATTTGCACTTATTATTAATGCTGCTCTTGAAGGTATTGAGAATAAGATGGAACTTCCTGAAGCAACTGACGTGGATTTATTTAATGTTCCAAGCGATAACGTCAAGGGACTTCGTAGACTCCCTAGCTCACTTGAGGAAGCCAAGAGCATTGCAAGAGAGTCTGATTTTATAGGCTCTATTATCCCAAAGAGTATTCTTACAGATTACTGTAAATAGATAAATATAAAATAACAAAAAAACTGGAAAGGAGGAATCGAATATGTTTCTAGAAGAAAAAACATACAGCGTATTAGTTGTATCTTCTTCTGATAAGCTAAATGACAGCATTGATTCCCTCCTTCCTAGAAGCTACTACTCTCCTGTTACTTATGTTAGTAGTATTGCAAAAGCTCAAAGATCAATACTTGAGCGTTCTTTTGATTTTGTTATTATTAATGCACCACTCCCAGATGATATGGGCACTAGACTTGCCATTGATATCTGCGAGAAAGGTTACAGTTCCTGCTTATTACTTCTTGCTCCATCTCTTTATGAAGAAGTTAACAGTAAAGTTAGTTCCAGAGGTGTATATACACTAGCAAAGCCTCTTAGCGCTTCTGTACTTCAGCAGAGCCTTAAATGGATGGCTTCTACCAGAGAAAGGCTTCGTCGATTCGAGAAAAAAGAAATGACCATCGATGAGAAGATGGCTGAAATCCGTACAATCTCTCGCGCTAAGATTCTTCTTGTTGAAAAGAAGGGCATGACAGAAAACGAGGCTCATAAGCATATTGAAAAACAAGCTATGAACCTCTGTATTACTAAACTCGAAGTCGCTAATAAAATTATTTGCGAAAACTAATCTTATTTAATTTTTCTTTAATTATTCTTTTACTATTCTTAACTATTTAACCTTCTTTGCCTTTTTCATTTCTAAAACTATGATTATAAGATCAATCAAAAGCATTGGAATTAATAGCAGAAGATATGAATATACAGGCCCAGGATATTTCTGCTCAAATACATCCGTATTCATAAAAAACTTTACGATAGAAGGATTGCCATTATTAACGGCGTGCATAAATGCTGCTGGCCAGATTGACTGAGATTTTATTGTAATATAAGTGAGCATAATTCCCAGCGCTATACAAAAACCACACATAAGTAATATTCCAACATATGGGAATCCAGGATAATCTGTTCCAAAGTTGTGACCAATGCAGGTAATTGGCGCATGCCAAAGTCCCCATATAATACCACCTGCAATCAATGCCTTTGGCATACTCATAAGTTTCATAAGCTTAGGCATCATATAACCGCGCCAGCCACCCTCTTCACCAAGTGCTGGAAATGATAAAATGGTTGTATTAATAATAACTATAAATGGATATGCGAAAGCAATATCGTTATTTAATCCAATATCATTGGCAACATTTGTATCAAAAGATTCTGGAACAAGAGCAAGCGCTAATATATGCATAACTTCAAAATATAGCCATGGCACAAAAATAGCGAAAAGATAGTATTTCCATTTCTTATCCTTAAAGCTAATACCAAGCATAATCGAATCCTTACCTGTCATGGCAAAGCCTTCCTTAGTAATCATCCTGGTTAATATGTGAGCTATAAAAGGCATCAGCATTCCAAGACCAACGAACTGCTCCATATATGGATTACTACCGTCCCATTTACCTCCGTTAAGGATATATGCAAAAAATATAATCCATGTAAGTCCAAAGGAAAGAACCAAATATATCAATAATCTTTTTATTTCTACTTTCTTATCAGCTGTCATTAGTTGTCTCCTTTCCTGTTATATAAAAAACTCGAAAGACGATATGACAAATAATAAAGCACTAGTACAATTGCTGGACATACAGATTCAAAAATCATAATGCCTATTTTATGCTCATCAATATAATCAAGAAGTGAAATTAGATTTATATTCTCGAAAACTTTTAAATCTCCAAACATAAGATATCCAAGTGCTATAAATGCTACTATCGTCCATAATACTGTGGTTACTCTTGTTGCGGCCTCTTTTCCAAGACTTATGATGAGTGGAAATTCAATGGATGCAAATATAAGCACAAGGCCTGTCATTGGAATAATGAGTGAACAAAGCATATTGGATTGATCCTGAATATGACCCTCCCGACAAAAAGCTGTACAGGTTGTTCCAAGTATAAAAGTTATACTCATAATTACATACGCCTCTATTCCAATGAATATATATTTCGAAGCAATATAGGTTTTCTTGTCAAATGGCATAGTACTTATATAATCATTAATCTTGCCCTTTACATCCTTTTCCATGATTTTTCCAGCACTTATCTGTAGCAAGAGAGAAATCAGAACACCAGCAAATCCCATCATAAATAATACATCTAGAAAGCTGACTGTTTCACCGTTTTCACCAATCAGGATAAACTCTTCAAAATCAGCTGTTCCTGGAAACAAAATCCTAAGTGTAATAAAAGCAATCATAACAATGACCATAATCCATGTCATCTTAAATTTTCCAAGATTATTTACAGACACAAAATCTTTATATAATAAACCACCCATTATACGATTCCTCTCTTTCTTTTAGCCAGAAAAACTGACAGCACATAAGAAAGCACGCCTACTACAACTGCTACAATTAATGCCGAAATACATTTATCCTTTATCACGTTCATTATTACATTGATAGGATTAACATCTATGACCTGTGCGCTATCAATAAAGCAGGATATGTATATCACTTTTAATTTCTCAAAGTTAGCAACCATAAGTGCCAGCATAATGGTAAGGAGCGAGACTCCACCTGCAACACTCTCTTTTCCATATCCAAAGATAAACATATATAAACAGAACAATGAACAATAAATAAAAAGCACACTTGCACCCGTAATAATTATTTCCACAAAATCCACAAAAGAAAGCATATCTGTAAGCAGTGACAAAATAAGTGATATGACTATATCTGCTCCTACGCCTATCCCAAGAAATGAAATAAACGCAACGAATTTGGCCAACACTCTTTTCTCTATGGAAATAGGTAGCACCGCAGAAACATTGGCAAAGCCAGCCTTACCATCAGCAGTAAAGAGTGTGCCTATATCGCCTACCATAGCTATTGGTAGCATCATAAATAGAACAAGTGCTAGAGATGAAAGATTCTTCACATCTATCTCCGACAGATCATTCTCTGCTATCATGTATCTATTTGATACAGCTATGTTGCCAAACTTGGCACTTAGGACAAACATAACAGAAACAATCAGAACAACTGCGACTATATATAAGAATGTGATTCTTTGTTTTCTAAGACACATTAAGTCTTTAATAATTAAGCCTTTCATACAACCTCCATTAAGGTTACTTTCTATTAACATAGAAAAACATTATGTCTTCAAGGGAAGCTGGCTCTATCACCATACCTGGGTACAGCTTCTCACATGCTCTTCTATCATTGACAAGAGCGCTTACACCATAGCTTTCTTCCTCTGCGTATACTATTAGTGACTGACTGATACTATCAAGCTCGCTCTTCTTGCACTTAAGTAATCCATGCTTTTCAAGCATCTCATCCTTGTTGCCAGCCAGAACAATCTTGCCACCATTGATAAATACTATCTCATCAGATATCTTCTCGAGATCACTTGTGATATGTGAGGAAAGTAAGATAGAATGATCCTCCTCAATAACATACTCACGAAAAATCTGAACCATCTCATTACGAACTATTGGGTCAAGACCAGAAGTTGGTTCGTCCATAATAAGAAGCTTGGCTTTATGAGAAAGCGCTACTGCTATCTGTAGCTTCATACGCATTCCTCGTGAAAAATCTCCGCAAGGCTTTTTTGATGGAAGTGAAAACTTTTTTAAATAATCGAAAAATACGTTATCATCCCAGTTCTTATAAATGTTCTTCATCATGATGTTGATGTCTTTACCTGTCATAAATTCATGAAAGCCCATCTCATCAAATACAACACCGATATCTTCTCTAAGCTTCGCGCTATTACCCTTAATGTTTTGACCAAAGACAAATATTTCTCCTTCATCAATATTAATGGCATCAAGAACCGCTTTAATGGTTGTAGTCTTTCCTGCACCGTTCTGTCCTATAAAACCACAGACACTACCTTCTGGAACATTAAATGAAATACTATCCAGTTTGAAATCACCATAATCCTTTGATACATTTTTTATTTCTATTACATTTTTAATCTCTTCCAAAGTGCCATCTCCTTTTAATGATGTACTCTTGCTATTTGTGCAAAACTTGTTTGATATTAATTGCTCTTTTCTTCGTATAAAAGCTTAAGTGTCTCCATGAGCTCACCATATGTGACCTTGCCGACAATAGCCTTATCAACTGCTTTCTCAAAAAGCTCCTGGATGTCATACATCATCTTCTCTTTGACAAGATCCGTACTTATCCCTTTAATAAAGCTGCCCTTACCAGTCACTGAGAATATAAATCCATCGCGCTCCAGGTCTTCATAAGCTCTCTTTGTTGTAATAATACTAATCTTTAAATCTTTAGCCAGTACTCTCATGGATGGAAGAGCGTCCCCTTCCACTAATTCGCCTGTCATAATCTGGCTCTTAATCTGCTCTTCTATCTGCTCGTAAATTGGCACACTAGAGCTATTGTTAATAATTATGTCCATAATCTTTTCCTACTTCGAAGTAATATTTTGCGCGCGCGTGGTAAATCTTCTGCGCATAAGTTTACCACCATATAATCAATATTGTATATATTCAATATATACACCTATACACACTTAATGTCAACACCTTCCTAATGTGAAAATCAAAAAAATCCATCTATGCCTTTCGACATAAATGGATTCTCACTAAACAACACTAATACCACCGTATTTTCGAATCTTAAGTACCTTACAGGACGATTCTCCAAATACGCTATTCATCGTTTCAACATATTCGGCAACATCATCATTTCGAACAAATGCCTGTATGGTACCAGCGAAGCCACCGCCATGCACTCTACATACGCCCTTACCACCAGCTAATACTGACTCGCTGACGGCTAGTGCCAGTGACACATTCTGATGATTTATATCACTATTAGAATAAACATTCTGCAAATATTTATAGGATGAATTGCCTGATGCTTTTACCTCTTCCAAAAAGGTATCAATATCACCATTATTAAGAGCTGAAACTTCCCTGGACACTCGATCATTTTCCTGCACAAAATGAATGGCTCTTAGAACTGCTCTGTCAGAAACAGATTGTCTAAGCGCTACTATGTTTCGTAGCAAATCATTCATAGTAATTCCAAGAAGAACATCTTTTCCAAAAAAGGCTGCTACCTGTTTCATCTCAAAAGGGACTGCTGCATAATCAGCGGTCAAATCAGCATGGGAACCTTTGGTATCTGTGATACAAAGGCTATAACCATACTCATTCATATCAAAGCCCACTTTGTTAACAAGAGGTTTTCCTGGACAAGCAAAATCAACATGAACAAGATTTCCTACAGAGCACGCCATCTGATCCATTAGTCCACATGGTTTTCCAAAATAAACATTCTCGGCATACTGACCTATTATTGCATTGGTTACAGGATCTAGTTTCCCGTCATTATAAAGATAGGACTCAATGGTCCCAATAAGTGTCTCAAATGCAGCAGACGACGAAAGACCTGCACCTATTAGTACATCACTGGTTATATATCCACTAAAGCCACCAACCTGATACCCTCGCTCTTTCATGCCGGCTAGTACACCTTTAACAAGAGCTACTGTCGATTCTTTTTCACTCGGAGCATATGATAAGTCAGCAGTATCAATAATAATCTCATCGTACCCATCTGATACTAACCGTATTTCAGAAGTACCACTCTTTTCAACTACCGCTATCGCGTCAAGATTAATAGAAGCTGCAAGAATCTGCCCATGCTGATGGTCGGTGTGATTACCACCTACTTCACTACGCCCTGGAGCACTATATATCTTCACATCCCCCTGACCATATAAGGATTCATATTTTTTAATAGCTGTAACATACCTGCCCTGCTGATAATCTATTACATTCTCATCAACATATATATCAAGAAGGGTGTTTCGATACTTACCTTCTATAAATTCATTGATCAATTCAACTGTTTGCATTATTTTTCTCCAGTTACTTTATCCTAATTCTAAGCTGCACGCTTTTTTCTAATTATCACAATGGCTGTAAGCACCGCACCTACAAATGCACATATAGCAAACACTACTCCAATAACTGGAAGCGCTACTACAAGTACAGTATTAGTAAAATCTGCGTATTGAAGTTCAACTATATAGCATCCATTTTCCCTTTTACACAAATTTTCTTGAATTAATTATTCTCTAGCATGTTTTTCATCTTGCCAGATACAAAGCATACAGATGATCCTATGGCGATATTCTCTTTTCTAATATCATCTTTATCCACAATGGCTTCTTTGCACACACCGTTACTATCAATGATTTCAACGTATCCCGTTTCATTGTCCTCATATGATATATGCTTAACAATGTATTTAGCATTTACCTCATTTAACGGCTCTAACAATTCCTGTGATGCCATAACACATAACGATCTTAAAAATAATATAATATTAGTTATTGGTATTGATAATGCCTTCATATACAAGTCCCCCTTTTATATGAACCATTCTAAGCTCACTAGCAAAATAAGAACATATGAAGTTTCGCACTATAACACCGATTAACGTTTTTCTAATTGCGTTATATAATAAGCATAAATCATTTTATCTACAAATCAGGAGATACCAATATGTACGATAATGAAGATGAATACTTTAGAGATGCACTCACAAATTTCACCAGAGACTTTGCCTACGGCGGCGCAATAAGGCACCTTGTAGACAGAGGCTATAGTGTCCAAAACATAATTGATGAGTTTCACTATCCTTTATCACGAGAAGTGATAGAAAAAATTGTAAATGATTATAAAAAAGAAAAATAAACTTACCTAGGCGCTGTACCACGTAGTTCAGCCTTAGCTCTTTGTTTATCAAAAATAAGCTTACTTATTTCCTGAGTATTTCCCATAATAAGTGCGCCAGCTACAACATCATTTTCATTATTGCCAATCTCGCCAATTCTAATAACACTGGCTCTTATTTTGAAAAGCTTATCTACGTAAGCACCGGCTTCATTTTTAGCACGTTCATGGAACTGCAGTTCAACAGAATCTCCGCACATAAGATTAAGAGACTTACTAATAATAAAAGTAATACTATGCTCAGCTATGTCCTTGATAAGGACCTCATGAGTTGCATTACTTTCTCCAATAAGGCAAAAACCATTGGCTCCAAACCATACACGAAATTCACGTCTACGATTGAATGATTCAACATCCTCACCCGAAAAAATAACATGAACGTCTCCAACACTAAGCGTAGTATTGCAGATCCTAAGACTTGAAAAGCAGTAAGGTCTGTCTTTATAAATTGATGTAATTTTACTTCTTAGCTGATATCCGTCAAAGTTAAGCATCTTACCATTACTCATAATGCCTTTGATAACCACAAAGTTAGGACATTTGTATGCTTTACAAAGTTCAAGAAGCTTCTTGGCATCACCCTGATCAGTTATACCAACGACCTCACTCTCAAGTGCTATCTTATTTTCATCTGAACTTACAGATATTGTTACTTTAGTTTCTGGTTCAAAACACGATATCTTCATTACGCTACACTTCTATTAGCATTCGCTACCTTTCCAATCATAAAATAACTCCAGCAAAATGGAATAAACAGACTACCACTTTTTATCTCCTTCGATCAATACCATTCTTGCGATAATAAGCCGCTTTGTTTTCATACATTCTCTTATCAGCAAGTTTTTCTAACTCTGCTAGATCCATATCACGATCCTTAGCAAGACATACTACTCCAACTGCTATTGCCATTTTATCGGCCCAGGTATTATTTTGACTGGCAATACACTCATTAAGCTTATCCTCTATTTGCTCGGCAACACCAACTGAGCAATGAAGAATTGCCATAAATTCATCGCCACCTGTTCTATACACACGGCCATACTCGCCTAATGCACGCTCAATAACTCTTGCAGCCGCACACATATATTCATCACCTGCTGCATGTCCTAGTTGATCATTAACTTTCTTAAGTCCATTAACATCCATAGCAACGATAACTAAATCATCATTGTCACGCTCTGATTTATATAACCCAATTTCATCATAATAAGCTCGACGATTAAACACACCAGTTAATGCGTCAGTCTTCATAAGCTTTCGAAGTTCCATACCCTGCTCTACTAACTGATTACGTTGTCTTTCATAAGTCATAAGATAAATAACCAGCATTGTGGCAAGAGATGCGCACACAACTGCATAAGACTGAAGTTCATCATAAAACTTAGCATTCTCTCCTACTAATGGCTGTACCAAGCCTGGGAAATAATGCCCCGCACAAATACATGCAAGGTCTTCAACTATCGTAATAATTACCATTAAAACACGTACTTTTCCTTTAGACATCATACAAGTAATAATGACACTTAACAAAAGCCAAAATGGCATACCACTATCGTTGCCACCTGCCAAAAAGTACATGAGTGGAAGGGCAATATTCGCACATCCTATTATCAAAATAATGGTCGTTAAATCATAATTCTTTTTCACATGACTAATGTACAATCCCACAAAACACATAAAGAACACGATGATGTTCGGTATCATGGATTGAAACGACTGTTTAAGAAGAATCATGCAAATAGTTCCTATTACACAAGCAACTAATACTGCATACTCTAAAAAGAACATTAGTCTAGTACGTATATCAATGGACTGATCATTAAGATACGTAAAAATTTTCTTAATATTTATTTTCATTTCCCCACCAGTACTATAAATTTTCCCTTTTTATACTTATTCTATTATACCAAAATAGTCTTAAAAAATAATAAAAAAGTACAATTGCAAATTGTACTTTTTTATCCACTAAAACCCTATTCGTTCTATTTCTCTAACAAGATTTCTTGCATAAACTTCTGTTCCTAACTGATTAGGATGAAGATTATCAAGGAAATATTCTGGAAGGTGAGGTACTAATTTCCAACCCTCTACCATTGTTACAATAGGATATTTTGCAATAATATCTTTTAACTTCTCACAAAAACTAATGAGGGTAGGTACACCTTCCATATTATCACCACGCCACAAAGGAGTAATAGCCAAAATCGGAATATCCTTGTATAGCTTAGTAATAATTTCATAATACTCTTCTATATCTGCCATACTCTCTGTTCCATACTGATTGGTTCCAAGAGCAACAATAATCTTATCAGGCTTATACCCTTCCATAGGCGTTAAAACCTTAGGATCATAGACATATCCTCCGATTCCCTGATTGATGATATCGTAATTAAGTATTCTGTTAGCTACACTAACATATGTTTGCGCAGATCTAAGAGGTCCATAACCTTGTGTTATAGAATCACCAAGCCATAAAACCTTCTCACCTTTCTTAGCTGGGATAAAATCAGCATCGATTTCAAAGTTCTTAATAACTACAAGTGCATCAGCAGGAAGATAGACAATTACATCTTTCTTGCCACTAGGAAGATCAAAGCTGATTGATCCTTCCTTTTCGATGTCCTTAACATACTTAATATCTGTAATAAGTCCATCTATACATATTTCAAATGAGTCCTCTGAGCCAACCCAAAGGATCTGATAATCAAATGATATCTTAGTAGCTTCTGAGTTAAACTCTAATGTTTTTGCAGTAGTAGCATTGCATCTCTCAAACCAGAAATCAAATGCCTTTTCGAAATAGTCTTCCTGTGCTTTGGTATACTGATGAGCCATTAAATATCCATCAGCAGTTTCGCTGAAGTTATATGCTCCAAAAAATATATTCTGTAATTCTTTATTAGATAATTTCATTATTTCGCCCTCCATGCATATTATAATTCATCCCTGCAAAATATGGTAAATGAATCATTATAATTTCCAATTTGTTTACAAATAAGGTATTAATCCCCCAAATCAAAAGTGGCCCCGCGAGGGGGCCACCATAGATGAGGTAGGTATATGCCAAAGAAAGAATTAAAAAATTCTTTCGATGAACCAATTAATAAAAAGGCGCTCAATGCCAAACATTGAACGCCTTTGCTCATGAATTAAAACTAAAAAAGGTTCACTGAAAATAGAGAACCCTATTCGTCATATTTATCAAGGAAGCTATGTCTTACGCCGTTTTCCTTGTACGCAATTACTGTACTTAAATTAACATTCTCTACACTTCTAAAGATATTGGCTTCTACGTATGGATTGCCCTTCTTAAGAGTAGCGATAAGTTTCTTAATCTCAAGTCTCTTGGAATTACTTGTTCCATCATCCCTACAGCTCGAGCATGTATCAGTAAAATGACACGCACACTGAAGAAAGTGAAGATCATTATAATCTCTCCAATGCTTAATATCATCCTCGCGAATAAGATAAAGTGGTCTAATAAGTTCCATACCTTCGAAATTAGTACTATGAAGCTTTGGCATCATAGTCTGAACCTGAGCTCCATAAAGCATGCCCATAAGAATGGTTTCAATTACATCATCATAGTGATGACCAAGAGCTATCTTATTACATCCAAGTTCCTTGGCCTTTTTATAAAGATGTCCACGACGCATTCTTGCACATATGTAGCATGGCGATTTTTCAATATTATCAACAGCATCAAAAATATCTGATTCAAATATTGTAATTGGAATATCCATAAGTCTT
Source organism: Lachnospiraceae bacterium UBA1748 (assembly GCA_002314855.1). Taxonomy (GTDB): domain Bacteria; phylum Bacillota; class Clostridia; order Lachnospirales; family Lachnospiraceae; genus NK4A136. The sequence goes on along the minus strand of DCHQ01000069.1, from coordinate 3,285 downwards.
GCATTCTGCTCAATTAATTTTCTGTTCTCAGCACTATAACCAGGATCCATAACCAGATATGAAAGTTCAAAATCAAATTTGTTATGACGCTTTAATTCCTGGAAAAGCTTGGCCATAAGCATAGAATCCTTACCACCAGATATACATACTGCTATATGGTCATGTTCTTTGACAAGCTCGTACTCATTAATTGCCTTGGCAAACTTAGAAAATATATCTTTATGAAACTTCTTTCTAATACTAAGTTCTATCTGCTCAACTTTCTCACGCTCATTAGCTGTATCTTCTTCCATCTTAATTGACAGATACTGATAATAACCTCCAGTAAGCGAATACGCATCATAGCCTTCGCTGCGGAGTTTTTCAGCATATTCAACACTGACAATTCCTCTGGCACAATACAGAACTATTTTCTTATCTTTTGATAGTTCACTTTTTCTAGCATCAAAAACACCAGGCGGGATACATACTGCTCCTGGTATTATTCCATAAGTCGTAGAAACTTCGTCTCTAATATCAACCCATATATATTCTGAATGATTCCAATCAATTACCTCATTATAGGTAATATCTATATTTGACATATTACACCTTTTCAAAAAATCATACTAACTGACAGGCTCAATACTACTTAAGGTAATCAGGTGTCACATCTCTGCCAAGTGCTTCGAGCATTGCTTTGTCGCTCTTAATAGTTGCACATGCAACTGTTGTAAGCATATCACCAGTAATAGTAGCTGATGCACCTGACTGGAAAGCCTTCTCTCCATCATTAGTAAGAAGAGCTCTACCTGCTGCCAATCTAATATCTGCCTTTGGATTAAAGAAACGGAATATAGCAATAGTTCTAAGAATTTCGTCCTCTGTTAAAGGAGCAAGGTCTTCGTATGGAGTACCCTTTATTGGCATAAGTGAATTGAGCGGAATAGAATCAGCCTCAACTTCTGAAAGGCTAAGGGCCATATCTATTCTGTCTTCCCAGGTCTCGCCCATACCGATAATTCCACCTGAGCATACATACATACCAATCTTCTTAAGAACTTTAAGTGTTTCTATCTTCTGATCGTAAGTATGAGTTGTACAAACGTTAGGGAAGTTTCTTCTTGATGTCTCAATATTATGATGATAACTTGAAACACCTGCTGCCTGTAATCTCTTTAACTGCTCTTCTGTAAGGAATCCCATGGAAGCACAAAGATCAATCTTGCACTCTGCATGCATTCTCTCATAAGCACTAATAGCCTTCTCAAATTCCTCACCTGTAAGAGCCTTACCTGCAGTTACTATAGAAAAGCGGTCTACACCCTGGCTTTCATTGAACTTACAAGCCTCAACAATCTGGTCCTCTGGTAAGAAATCATATACCTCACAGTTAGTATGATGATGCGCTGACTGTGCACAGAACTTGCAGTTTTCTGGGCATCTACCACTACGGCCGTTGATAATACTACATAAATCAACCTTATCACCAACGAACTTTTCTCTTATGGCATCAGCGCCTTTGCATAATTCATCTAAATCACAATCAAGGAAAAATGAAAAATCCTCTCCACGCTGTAGTCTTCTTCCATCTAATATTTCCTGTGTTAATGTCTTAATATCCATCGTAAACCTCACTCGTATTTATAATTTATTTTGAAATCCTAAAATGTCTTTGATAACTTCACCTGCTATTATAAGTCCTACTGTTGATGGAACAAAAGCATTACTTCCAGGTGTAGAACGCCTTGAACTATTATCAGTATCGGCCTTGGTACTACTAGCAATCGGCTGCAACGGCTTTTCCTTAGAATATACAACTTTTAGTTTTTTCACGCCGCGTCTCTTAAGCTCATATCTCATAACCTTAGCGAGTGGACATACAGAGGTCTTGTATATATCAGTAACCTCGAACATTGCAGGATTAATCTTATTGCCAGCACCCATACTGCTTATTATAGGAACGCCTGCTTCATTGGCCTGCATAACGAGCTGAATCTTACCAGTTACTGTATCAATGGCATCAACCACATAATCGTAATTGCTAAAATCAAACATATCCTTTGTATCAGGCATATAAAATGTCTTATAAGCATTAACAACTGCATCCGGATTGATGTCGCGAATTCTCTCCGCTGCAACATCTACCTTGTACTGTCCTATGGTTCTATGCGTAGCAATAATCTGCCTATTAATGTTACTAAGACAAACCTTATCATTATCTATTATATCAAGAGTTCCTATACCACTTCTGGCAAGTGCTTCTACGGTATAACCGCCTACACCACCTACGCCAAAAACTGCTACTCTTGCCGATTTAAGTTTCTCAACATTATCCTCGCCAAATATTAACGCGGTTCTTTCAAATTGATCTGACACTTTAGTTCCTTTCGTATTTCGAAAAATGTGCTCATTTCAAAATAAAACTAAATAGCCTACTATGTCAATAGGTTTTGGGGTTTATTCCTTCATATTTGCTTCTAACAAGACGCACCATTTTATTAAAATTATTTTCTTCTATAGTAACATCATATTTTCCTTCTACTGTTCCAAAGGTTAGCATATGACTAATATTATATTTTTTAGAAAGATATAGAAGCATATTTTCCTTTGATGCATTCTTATTATATATTTTTATATAAGAATATCCCTCATAATCTTCAGATGCATATTTTATAATCTTAAGCTTCTTATCATATTCATTATCTGAAAGCACTTTATAAAAGTCTTCTATTCGACTATTTGTATCAAGAAGCATAAAGTATACTACGCTTTCATCACCAGGATACTCTCTATTAATATAATTTCTATAAGGCGAAACTCTTAGCTTACTGACCAGATTTTTATTAACTTCGTCAGTTGTATCCTGATAATAAATTAGAAGTGTATCATCAATAATCACATTAATATATGGATTCATCCCATTAGCCTTCATAAGCTCTACTAAATCCATGGCGGTATTCTCCGAAATAACATATTCCGTAACATACTCACTCTTCTTAATGTCATATATAGCAGCTCCATCCATGACAATAACTGGATATTTAAAATGAATATCTGATAAGGGCTCTAGAAGTGATGCTGGTGTTCTCATTGTAGCCAAGGTAAACTTCAGTCCATCATCTATCATTCTATTAAGTTCCACCTTGGAAAATGCACTTATCTCATTTTCTCTATTAACCAGAATGCCATCGACACCTGATACAAACAATGTATCCCTGTCTGGACTTAGTGATATTCTAATATTGTTAACAAAAACACCAATAACTATACCAATCATAGTATCAAGAAATCTGTTCCACACAA
>DCHQ01000002.1:41763-62068 GCA_002314855.1 Lachnospiraceae bacterium UBA1748 | reverse complement strand
AAAATAGTCGAATTAATTGATAATCGCGAAAAAGCTAGAATGTTATACGAAGAAAGGAAGCAAAAGATTAATCATGAATAAACATAATTTAGCAAAACAGATAGCACTGGGATTACTTAGTTCTCTCATTATTATAGTAGCTTTTACTGTACTTAGCGGTAATGTATACGCCAGCACCTACCACGATTTAACTGCATCAGTTAATATGTCTATTTTTGACAATCGTCCAGATACTGATATTGCTACAGAAAAAGACAATGAAGTAGCATATATTACTCTTCAGGAATACGAGGAAAGACTTAAAACTCTTTACGACCTTAGTCCTGACACTGAGCAGGCACTTCTTAATATATATATGCAGGCCAATGTATATATTGCCAATCATACGATGACTATTGGTCAGCTTAGGACTTATGTTGGTCAGATTGAATCAGATATGAATACTGCAATCGGTGGCGCAACAGTGGGCGGAACACCAAGTGACTTTATTTTTATCAACAATAACACTTTGGTACGCTCTGCTTCGTATGGTCAAAGCACATCTATTACTGTTAATCTTGTAAACCTTGGAAACGTTGATCTTAAAGATGTAATCGTCACTCCAGTTATTTCAAGTAAAATAACAGAGTGGCCATTTGCCATTCAAAGTTCCAGTGATATGCGAATAATCTCATCTCTTCAGGCTGCATCTTCTCCTGAAGAAATCCAGACTAAGCAGCAAACACTTACCTGGAACTATGTTGTATCCAAGGATGCTCTTACTGGAACATATCCTATCAAACTTCATGTACAGTACTTACGTAATGGTGCCACTGAAGAAACTGATCTTACTACATATATTAATATCACAGGGGCTCCAGGAAGTGGTAATCTTAACGGAACCTCTAGCGACAGCACTAATACATCTACACCACGTATTATTGTTACTGGTTTTTCTACCAATCCAGAAACAGTACATGCTGGTGATACATTTGGACTAACAATTACAGTACAGAACACTTCAACTTCTACTGCAGTATCTAATGTACAGTTTGATTTAAAGGCTGCATCAGAAGGTGATGACAGCAAGAATACTTATGAAGCCTTTCTTCCTACTTCAGGATCTTCAACTGTATACGTATCTAAGATAGAAAAAGGCTGTACATATGATATTAATATAGAAATGACAGCTCGTGGAGATCTTACTCAGAAGCCTTATGTTATAAATGTTAACGCCCAGTACGAAGATTCTAATCAGAAAACTTTCGAAACTACTGCAAGCGTTTCTATCCCTGTTAAGCAGGAAGCCCGTGTGGATACTGGTGATGCTGATATTATGCCTCTTAGCATTGCCGTTGGTGAGCAGTCAAATATTATGTTTGATATCTATAATATGGGAAAGACAACTCTCTACAACGTACAGGTTTCTTTCCAGGCTCCAAGTATTGATGGCGGCAATGTATTTGTAGGCAAGCTTGAGCCAGGTGCTACCGGAAGTGTTGATGCTACAGTTACTGGTATAGCTGAAACAACTGATGATGGAGTTATAACTGCAATCATTTCTTACGAAGATGAATCAGGTAATGTCTCAACACTTGAAAAGAATATCGATCTTTTTGTATATGAAGCATATTACGATGATGGAATGTGGGAAGATTCTGGCTTTATGTATGAAGACGCTCCAAAAGCAGGAATGCCATGGTGGGGTTGGTTACTTATTATCCTCGCTGTAATTGGTATTGTCACTGGCATCATTATATTTATCAAAAAGAAAAAAGCTTCTAAAAAGAAGAATAAGAAGAAAAACAAGAATAAATATGCACAGTATGAAGAAGTAGATGATATCGAACAGGCTTACACAGATGAATCAAATAATAACGGAGAGATGTAATGCGAATAATAGATTTGCTTCGCATGAGTCTTAGCAGCTTATGGAAGCGTAAAGTTAGAACTATACTAACCGTTCTCGGTGTGGTAATAGGTACAATCTCCATCGTAGTTATGCTATCTCTCGGTATGGGAATGAAACGTTCTATCATGGCTGAAATGGAGAGCTATGGTAGCATGAAGGAAGTTCAGGTAACTGTTAACCAGTGGGGAAGTAATGATAATGGTTCTTCTGAGCCACTACGACTCGATGATGAACTGGTTAATACTTTTTCCCAGCTGGAACATGTAGAATGTGTGGTCCCGAAGCTAACTACAGATGTCATAATAAAATATGGTAATTATGTCTTATACACACAGTTAACTGGATTAAGCCCTGAGGGTTTGGAATACATGCATATCGACATAGGAGAAGGAGAGCTCCCAATGTCAGAAGGTCCTCTGGAACTATTTTACGGCAATAGCGTACCTATATTCTTCTACAATGAATCAAACTATTATTATCCATATTTTGATTCAGGAGAATTACTGGATGTCAATCTTATGACTGACAACCTCACCATATATCTGGATAATGACAGATACTATACTCATGGTAGTCAGGACGAGAACGGTAACACTATACCAAAACCAAAAAAACATTTTTATAAAACCTGTGGTGTAGCCGCAGGCGGACCTGAGGACTGGTCACAATATAGCGATGGAATATACTGTAATATAAATGCTCTTAAATCAGAGCTTAAAAAAGAATTCAAGAACAGATTAATCCCTGGCCAGCCAACTAACAAGAAGGGTAAGCCTTATAAGGATATGTTTTATTCAACTATCTCTGTATACTGTGATGATATGGAGAACGTATCTGATGTACAGCAGACCATATCAGATATGGGTTATGATGCTTATTCTCAGGCAGAATGGATAAAGCAGGATATGACAACTATTGGTATGATTGAGGTTGCTCTTGGTGGTATTGGTGCCATTTCTCTTTTCGTAGCAGCCATTGGTATCATCAATACAATGATGATGTCCATATACGAACGTACTAAAGAGATTGGTATTATGAAGGTTATCGGTTGCAGACTCAGAGACCTCCAGCTCCTCTTTCTTCTAGAAGCCGGATACATCGGATTTATCGGAGGAACCATTGGTGTTATTATCAGTTACGGTATTTCAGCACTTATCAATAAGATAGTAATGAATATTGCAGCTGCCGACTTTTCAATGGGTATCTCATATATACCATTATGGCTTCCATTTGTAGCCATTATATTTGGAGTCCTTATTGGTATGCTTGCTGGATTATTCCCATCTATAAGAGCCATGAAATTAAGCCCATTAGCAGCAATGCGCAACTAATCACTAGTTGCGCATTTTTCATTAATTAGTATTTTATTTCAATTAATACTGTCTCCAGAATACTCCGATCATAGCTCCGCAGCCATCATCTGGTGAAGCAATCTGCTGAAGCTCCCAGCCTTCTTTAATCATCTGATTAATTATTTCCTGAGCCTGCTCAAGATCCTTTTCTCTAGATAACTTAAGTCCTTTGTTCAAATGAACTAACTTATACTCTTTCATACTTTTCTCCTTAATTTTGTTTATTATCTTTAATCAGATTTTTCTTATTTTGCCATCATTTATTTCTATTTTTCTTTCTTTATAAAGATGACCAACAGCACGCTTAAACTCATTTTTACTCATACCAGTTTCTCTTTTTATCACTTCTGGTGAGGCTTTTTCTGTAAATGGAAGTACACCACTGAATCTTTCAAGAAGATCCATGATGATATCCATATCAGAATACATCTGAACATGAGCTTTTTCACGTACGCTTAAATTAAGTTTACCATCATCACGTACTTTGGTTACCCTTGCATGAATCTGATCACCTATTCTAAGACTGCCATACTCTTCATTTTTTGGAATAATAGCTGAAAAAATATTATCTACTGCAACAAACATTCCATAATTATCACTGTCTTCATAGATAACACCTGATACATCATCACCAGCCTTGTATGGGCTGTCGCATCGAAGCTGCTTATATACATTCATAGTTGCGCAAAGTCGCTCCGATTTATCTATGTATAATGATACAAGTATCTCTTCGCCTTCCTTAACTTTCCTGGTCTGCTGCTTGTATGGAAGGAATAAGTCTTTCTCAAGTCCCCAGTCAAGAAAAGCTCCCATCTTGTTAACCTGGGCTACTCGAAGGAGTGCTGGCGCACTTCCAAGTGTAAGAGCTGGCTTATTGGTAGTAGCTATAAGTCTGTCACTACTATCCTTATATACGAATACAGTAAGCTTATCACCTATCTCTGTTCCTTCTGGCACCTGCTTCTTAGGAAGAAGTATTCTCTCTTCTCTTGATTCTCCATCAGTCAGGTATACTCCGAACTCCACCTTTTTGCCTACTGTCAGTTCCTGATTTTCTCCTAATTTAAACATATGTCTATCCGTCCTTTTCTTTTAATTATAATTTAATCTCAGCGCCTCTTACCATTACTCTTCTTTGATCTATTGGTATTTCCAGCTGATGATTTGTTTTTGTTTGATGAACCACCTGCCTGTTTTCCGCCGCCAAATTGTCTTGGTGGAATCAGACATTCTTTTCCCATTCCGATAAGATCCTTACGACCTTCCTTTATGAGCGCTTCTTTTACCAGCTCGTAATTTTCCGGATTCCTATACTGAATAAGAGCTCTCTGCATTGCTTTCTCATGAGGATTAGTTGGTACATACACTGGTTCCATAGTTCTAGGATCCACACCTGTATAGTACATACAGGTCGAGATTGTACTAGGAGTAGGATAAAAATCCTGCACCTGCTCTGGCATATACCCAAGATCTCTAATATATTCAGCTAACTCTATGGCTTCCTTCAGTGTCGAACCTGGATGAGATGACATAAGGTAAGGCACAATATACTGCTTCATATTTAAGTCTTCATTAATTTTTTCAAATCTCTTACAGAAGGCCTTATATACATTATTCTTTGGCTTGCCCATGCACTCAAGCACTTTATCTGATATGTGCTCTGGTGCCACACGAAGCTGACCACTTATATGATATTTACTTATTTCTCTAATAAATGACTGATCACTGTCAGCTAAGACATAGTCAAATCTTATACCTGACCTAACAAATACCTTTTTAACTCCCGGAATAGCTCGAAGCTTTCTAAGAAGTTCTATATAATCCTTATGATCAGCTTTAAGATTCTTACATGGTGATGGATATAAGCACTGACGATTAGTGCACACTCCCTTTGTCATCTGCTTACTGCAAGCTGGATGTCTAAAATCAGCTGTAGGACCGCCAACATCATGAATATAGCCTTTAAAATCAGGCATTTTTGTCATGCCTTCGGCTTCTCTAATTAGCGACTCATGACTTCTTACCTGTACTATTCTTCCCTGATGAAAGGTTAGTGCACAAAAGCTACACCCACCAAAACAGCCTCGGTTACTTGTAAGCGAAAACTTAATTTCATTAATAGCTGGAACACCGCCAAGCTTTTCATAGCTTGGGTGATAGCTTCCCATATATGGAAGCTCATATACATCATCCATCTCCTGCATCGAAAGAGGCTTAGCTGGAGGATTCTGTATTACATACTGTTTTTCTCCATATTTTTCTATAAGTGTTCTGGCTGTAAAAGCATCAGTATTCTGGAATTGTATATTAAAGCTTCTAGCATATTCCAGCTTATCCCTACATAAATCATCGTAGCTTGGAAGCATAAGTCCATTATATGCAGTATCAGTATTTTTTGCTCTATAAACGGTACCAGCCACAAATGTTATATCTTTAACATCCATTCCACTATTAAGAGCGTCCGCTATTTCAACAATTGAATGTTCTCCCATTCCATATGAAATAATATCCGCACCAGAATCTATAAGAATTGATCGTCTTATCTTATTTGACCAGTAATCATAATGAGCCAGTCTTCGTAGACTTGCCTCTATACCACCAATAATGATAGGCGAATCATGGAACTTTCTTCGTATCATATTAGAATACACAACTGTGGCATAGTCCGGTCTTTTGCCTGCTTTACCACCTGGAGTATACGCATCCTGATTTCTCTTCTTCTTTGATACAGTATAATGATTAACCATCGAGTCCATATTGCCACTGCTTACAAGGAAACCAAGTCTTGGTTTTCCAAAAACAGCTATACTATCATCACTCTTCCAATCAGGCTGCGATATAATCACAACTTTGTAGCCATAAGACTCAAGCAGTCGACTAATAATAGCTGGTCCAAAAGAAGAATGGTCAACATAAGCATCGCCTATTACATAGACGAAATCTGCCTGTGACCATCCACGTTTTTTCATATCTTCAATTGTGACAGGTAAGTATGCCATACTCACTCCACTAATACTCTATTTCTTCAACATAAAGAATGCCATCTAATGCGCTGACATCATTGATAAAATGATCATGATCATGATTCTTCTGCATATCAACCTCAAAAGTTACACTAAGGTCGCAGTTCTTGGCAATCTTCTTTTTCTTCTTTTCCATAGAAAGTACTCTATAGTTTTTGTTTTTCACAAAATCAAGAATAAGATCAAGCTCATGTTCTTTTTCTATCTCAACATAAAATGTAATGATACGATTGTGCTTGCTGATATATCTACTGAAATACGAGAACACACCTATCGTAAGCATAATAAGCACGAAGCTGATTGTACTTGCAAAAAGCATACCAGCACCAAGAGCGATGCCAAGTGCTGCCGTTGCCCATAATGTGGCTGCTGTGGTAAGACCTCTTACCTGATTTCTGCTCGTAACAATAATAGTACCTACACCAAGGAAACCAACTCCACTTACAACTGCTGCCGATATTCTGGCTGTATCGGTATTGCCTGTTATATCCCAAAGATATAAATTGACTATGGTTGCAAGCGCTGAACCAAGACATACAAGCGTAAATGTTCTAAATCCAGCTGAATGCCTCTTGGCCTCTCGCTCTATACCAATTATTCCTCCGAACAATGTGGCAAGAACCAGTCTTATTATGATTGAAACCTGATTAAATGACTCCAGATAATTAATGATTTGCTCCATAAATAACCCCCATGCAAAACTAATATATCCACTTATCTATTCAATTCTACAATTATTTATTATCGAACCATCCACGACGCTCGGTGGAGATGCGCATCATATCACAAAGGCCCTCGCGATCATCATTCTGAACCATGTCACGCATATTTTTGAACACATCAATAAATGTATCCATCTGCTTGATTAACGCTTCCTTGTTAAGAAGGAACAGCTCGCTCCACATATTCTCATTGATTCTTGCAATTCTGGTTAAATCTCTAAATGAATCACCTGTGTAATTAACAAGATTATGATTGTCGCTACTATTCATAAGAGCTACTGCAATACAATGAGTAAGCTGTGATACAAAGCCAATCATCTCATCATGCTCTTCTGGCGATAATACAGATATCTTACCTGCGCCAAGAAGTCTTCCAAGTTCCTTACAGATTTCAATACCGTTCTCAGTATTTTTATCTGTTGGAACCACTATATAGTTGGCACCAATAAACATTTTTTCTGTACTATTCTCTACACCATATACCTCACGGCCACACATCGGATGAGCTGCAATAAACTCCACATCATCACGAAGAATTGCTTGCATATCATATACTATACAACTCTTTACACCTGTAACATCTGTAATGATTGCTCCTGGCTTAAGATACTGCTGATACTTATCCATCCATTCAAGAAATGCCTTAGGATATAACGCAAATACTAAAATATCCGCTCTGGATATAGCATCTGTATTGACCTCAGAATATCCCTCATCAATAATGCCGTTGGCAAGTGCAAACTCTATAGGCTCTTTTCTTCTTGCAAAACCACAGACATGAAAGCCCTGATTTCTCATACCCTTAGCAAAAGAACCGCCCATAAGTCCAAGTCCGACTATAAGAATATTTTTATCCTTACTAATCTCCATCTAATTGTCCTCCTGCTTAGTCACATCTATTCCTATACTACTAATCTCTTCAAAGAAATTAGGATAACTCTTTCTTACTGCACCAATTCCATCTATTGTTCCAGAGATTACCGAACCGAGTACTGCCATGGACATAACTATTCTGTGATCATTATGACCATCAAATACTTCTGTTGGCGCGTGAAGCACGCTCTTCTTCACTTCAATGGTATCATCCTCGATAACCATATCCACACCAACTTTGCCAAGCTCCTCATACATTGCCTGTCCACGGTCACTTTCCTTAATCTTCAGTCGTCTTGTTCCTGTAAATAGTGCGCCGCCATTACAAGCCGCTACTACAAAAAGAATTGGGCCAAGATCTGGACAATCGGATATATCTATGGTTGGAGTAACACCTGTATCCCTTGATGCTCGAAGTTCCTTAAAATGCTTAAGATAAACTCTGTCACCCTGAAGGCTGTCGCTCTTTAATCCGCCAACGAGAACCTTACCTGCTTCCTCGCCAATATAGTTAAATGCATCAAGAAATGCTGCATTAGAATAATCGCCTTCAACATACTGCTCTGAGCCTGCGTACTTTTGATTACCAGGTATAACAAGCACTGTATCCGACTCCCAGTAAGCCTTAACACCATAAAGTGATAATGCTGAAAGAGTCATATCAATATAAGATCTGCTTTCTACTGGTGGTATTAATTCTATCTTGCTGTCTCCACTTAGTAATGGAAGTGTGAATAAAAGTCCACTAATAAACTGGCTACTTACATCACCCTTTACCTTATACACATCAGGAACTAATTGTCCCTTGACATTAATGGCGCCCTGACTTCTAGAAAATACAAATCCGTACTTATCACAAATATCTTCGTATACAGACATTGGTCTCTCCATAAGTCTGTCTGAACCAGTAAGCTTAATATCGATACCTGTCATAAGACATATCGGAATGAAAAAGCGAAGTGTACTTCCGCACTCTCTACAGGCAAGTACATCGGCATTCTTTACCTTTAAAATATCTACGCCAGTTATATTAACCGTTTCATTTTCATATGTATACTTGGCTCCAAGTGCCTCAAGACAATCAAGAGTTGCAAGCACATCCTCTGATAAAGCAACGCCCTTTACAACACTGTTATCTGTTGAAAGTCCTGCACATATAAGATGTCTATGCGCCATACTCTTGGATGGCGGTGCCATTACTTTACCTTCTGCTTTACTAATATTTACTATAGCCTTCATATCAAGCCTTTCTAGTTTATTTTAAATAGTCTGTTCCATAACGGCCACAAAGCATATCACATAAGCACAATGCAACCACACTGTCCACAACCACTCTTGCTCTATGAATAATGGCTGGATCATGTCTTCCTTCAATAGTAAGCTTGGAATCCTCAAGCTTGTTCATATCTATGGTATCCTGCTCCTTATAAATAGATGGAGTAGGCTTTACTACGCATTTAATCACTATAGGCATACCATTGGTTATACCGCCATTAATACCACCATTGTGGTTAGTCTTGGTTTTAACCTTATCACCATCCATATAGAATGAATCATTGGCTTCGCTACCTCTCATATCAGCCATAGCAAATCCATCGCCGAATTCAACACCCTTGATGGCTGGTACGCTAAATAAAATATGACTAAGTTCACTTTCAACAGTATCAAACCAAGGCTCTCCTACTCCTGCAGGCATTCCTGTAATAACTGTTTCAAGAATACCACCTACACTGTCGCCATCAGCTGCTGCCTTTTCAATGGCTGAAACCATCTCAGCCTCCTTGGCATCATCTATTACTGCAAATGTCTTGTCATTCAGCTTTGCAAGCTCCTCACTATAATTGCTAAAGTCGGCATCATCAACACCTGCACATCTCTTAACATGTGTACCAATAACAATCCCTTTACTTCTAAGTGCTTCAATTGCAATGGCACCTGCTGCCACTATAGGAGTTGTAATTCGTCCTGAGAAATGTCCGCCTCCTCTATAGTCCTGAAAACCATGATACTTAACCTCAGCAGTATAGTCTGCATGACCTGGACGAGGTAAGTCCTTAAGCTTCGCATAATCCTTACTTTTTGTATTAGAATTTGGAATAATGATGGCAATAGGTGTACCTGTTGTCTCACCATTAAATACACCACTTACTATTCTAAATGGATCAAGCTCCTGTCTTGCTGTTGATATTTTACCCTGTGGTCTTCTCTTATCAAGCTGACTTTTTATAAAATCTTCATCCACCTTGATACCTGGTGCAAGACCATCGATGACCATACCTATTTCCTGACCATGGCTCTCACCAAATAAAGTGAAATGTATATTGTTTCCAAAAGTGTTTTTCATCCTAAAGCAATTCCTTTCATAGACACTCTAACTCACTATGTATTATACCCTAAAAACCTTATATATAGCAATAAACCCCTTATATATAACAACGAGTTCAAAAATAAACACATAAAAAAGGGCCCTGAAATTCAGAACCCAAGAATTGTTATTCAAGCTTAGATTATATTAATAAACTATTTGATCTCTACCATTCTGCTTGCCTTTATAAAGTCTATCATCTGCAACCTTTATATTCTTATCAAGATCTATAGTATAGTCATATTCCACTAAACCAAACGTCATAGTAATCTTTATTTCTTTACTATCAAATGGAACAACTATTTTCTTAATTTTTGATCTAATACTCTCCAGCTTTGTATATGCGTCATCACCATTTCTATCAGTAAAGAAAATTAAAAACTCTTCTCCTCCCCATCTGGCAACAGCTCCCTGCTTCACCATCTCGCTCATGAAGACTTTGCCTACTTCTTGCAAAACCCTATCTCCTGCCTCGTGTCCATAGGTATCATTTACCTTCTTAAAAAAGTCAATATCACAAAGACATACGCTACATATTCCGTCTTTATATGTCTTAAGATAATTCTCTACAAATTGCAAAAGCCTATATCTATTCCAAAGCTGAGTTAATGGATCTGTAGAAGCAATCTTCTCAAGTTCTTTATTGTATCTTATGAGTTTCACTTCTGTTTCCTGATTTTCTATGGCATAGATAATACCGCTTGTCATTAATGCCATAAAGACCAGCATTGTACTGATAACCTGAATGCTCACAACCATATTTTCATTAAGTATAAAAATTGGAGAATTATACCTGCAATAGAAATATAAAATGAATCTTACTGCACACACACCGATTGTCGACACAATTTGAAGTACCATCGACATCCGAACAAATAATATATTGTACACAACTAGTACAAAAAGAAAATGCTGTATACCACTATTCCATCCATACCAAATAACACTGGCGATAATCCCAATAATGGTCACTATATTAAATGTCACATTGGCTAATCGAGTATCCTTTCCATAAGTCGTCGACATAGAAAAAATATAACCAATGGCCATGGCAGCTACAATAATCCCTCCACTTGTGCTTCCACCCACAAATGATATACCCATAAATAAACATGTGTATAAAAGCATAATAAGACAGCATAGCCTTGTGGCTACAGCTGCCTTTTTAGATTCATTTTTATTTGATACATCACGTAATATAAAATCTGTTATTCTTTTGCTCATCTTCCCCACCCAAAGCAAAACTACAAGAATATAATATCACATATTTATTTTAGAAGAATACTCCAGTTATAAAAATTTCAAGACCAATTCCTATTAATATGACGCCACCAAGTATACCGGCTTTTCCTGCAAATTTGGTTCCGAATTTCTTGCCAAGTATAAGTCCCGCTATACATATTATGAAAGTCACAATGGCGATGATAATCACAGAGATAAGCGCCTCCAAAAAAGACTTATCAGCAATTGTAAATCCAACTGAAAGAGCATCTATGGAAGTAGCAATTCCCTGAACCATAAGGGTTCCAAAACCTAGAGCCTCTTTTCCAGCTTCTTCTTCATCTCCTTTAATGCTTTCATAAAGCATCTTTCCTCCGATATATCCAAGAAGAATAAGCGCAATCCATGGAATAAATTTCTCAAAGCTCTTAAAATACTCTACTACAGTATGAACACACACCCATCCAAGCAGAGGCATCAGAGCCTGAAACACACCAAAGACTCCTGCAATCAAGCTCATTCGAGGTGCTTTCATCTTCGGTTCATTTAATCCATTGGCCAGAGATACTGAAAATGCATCCATCGCAAGTCCAACACCAAGCAGAAGACTATTAACAAGTAGAACTGCTGAAATATTCATGGTTTAAAAATCCTCCAACACCAAAATCCTTCAAAATTACATGTAAATATCCGTTTTAATTTTTTTATAAGCAATTGCCATACCAAGAACAACACAGCCTGAAAGTCTTGCCAAAGATGCAAGAGGTGCGCTTATCAAACTTATTGTACCATTAACTACAGAATATGCTGAAAGATAATATGCGTCTTTAAAAGCATACATCTGGATTTCAATTCTTGAAAGCACAAAACCCAAAAGAGAAAACACTATCATACAAACAACGTAAATAACGGCAGCAGTCTGCGCGCCATTTACTGATTCACTTTTTAATACTGCTCTCATGCAAAGAATTGCTATTATTAACGAGAGTACACTTATTATCAAATAAGAATATGGAATTACAAAAGGCATTTCCTGCATTGAATATATTTGTCCTAATATTCCTTGGCCAATTACAACAAGTACCAGTAGCACTGTTGATACGACAGATAGCACTATGGTTGCTATCGGAAAAAATTTTAGTCTATTCATAAAAACTCCTTCTTAATTATTTCTTTACAACCTTCTGATTCATAACTAACATCTGAAGTCTATTTTCTATATTAGCAAAGCTTACATCAGGATCATAATCAAGCGCAAGTAATTCAATATCAGGATACATCTCCTTGAATTTCTTGGCCACGCCTCTACCGATTACATGGTTTGGAAGACATCCAAATGGCTGTAATATAACAAAATTCTTGCAGCCCTTATTGGCATTATGAATAATCTCTGCTGGAATAAGGATTCCTTCACCTGTATCAAATGTCTGATATATAACCTCATTAGCTTCCTTGGCCATATCCTTGATGAGCGTAGTCTTCTCATGAAGCTTTTCATCCTTGGCAAGATGATCTACATATCTTATCGCCGAAGTAAAGAACAGGTTAGTAATCTTCATAAGCATACGAAGCCATGGTGTACGCTTGGTCTTAAGCTCCTTAATCTGTCTTCCCTGACAGAAATATGTTTTCTGGATAACATCTGTCATCTTCGCTTCTATTATTTCAAAACCGTTGGCTTCAAGATATCTTTCAATATCATGGTTAGCACCAGGATGGAAATTAAGAAGATACTCACCAACTATAAGAACAGTAGGTTTTCTGTTCGTGTTATCATATTCTACTGCTGAGAGCATCTTAAGCGCTTTCTTAAACGCCTTGATCTGGCCTGACAAGCCGTGCTCAGCCATTTCCGATGATAAAAGATCCATTGCAGCCTCAAAAGCCTGGTCTGCGCTGCCCTTTACCTTTTCATATGGTCTTATCTTTCTAAGCATCTCCTCAAGTGTATCAACCATTGGAAGAGCAAATGCCATACGAAGCATGGATACAAGATTCATCTTGTAACCTGGATGAATATTGTGATAGTCCACATCATCATTAGTAAGGATTGGAACCTGCGAATATCCCGCATCATCAAGGGCTTTTCTAAGAATAGTTGCATAGTGAGTAAGTCTACAACAGCATACATACTTGGCCATAGCAACTGCTACGTGATCAAGATCATACTTACCAGATTCTAGCGCTGCAAGAGCTTCTCCTACTACTATCTGAGCTGGGAAGCAGATGTCATTGTGTGTATACTTCTTACCAAGTCTTATTGCTTCCTCTCTACCAACCTCAAGAGGTACTGCTCGAAGATTCTGATTCTTCATGGCAGCTGACATTATCTGTGAAAATGCATGAGAACTGTTTGGTACAAGTACCACACGTTCCTTCACATCCTTCTTGGTAAATTTCACTTCATATGGATCAGGAAGTTCTTTTACAGTTAATTCTTCCTCCTTACGTCTCTTACGTTCAATGGTCTCAATAAATGAACGAACACGTATTCTAAGTGGCCCCTGCGCATCACTTTCATCCACCTTAAGAATAAGAGGTGCCTTACCACTTACTTCCTTCATGATACGTACAGCTTCATCAGAAAGACATGCATCATGTCCACAACCAAAGCTTACTATCTGAACCATCTCAAGGTTTTTACTTTTGGCAGCTATCATACTTCCACTGATTACTCTTGCATGGAAGTTATTTACTATATCAAGTCGTGACTTGCTTAAATCTATGGTATTGGACTCTTCAATACTATCTACAGTAAGTACTGGCACGCCCATATTTACAAATAATTCAGGAAGCTCATGATTAACAAGTGGATCTGCCTGATATGGTCTGGCAGCCATAACAACTGCGTATCCATTCTTCTCTTCAACTTCTTTTATTAGTTTTGAGCCTGCTGCCTTTAATTCTGTATTAAATTTATTCTGAGCTGCAGCAGCATACAATATGGCTTTCCTACACTTTTCCTTGGAAATACCAAACTCAGACTTCATATATTCACAAAGCTGATGCTCTCTGTCATCTTCTGTATACCAGAAGAAATAAGGTGCATCATACTTCACGCCAAACTGCTTATATGGGTCATCCGAATTCTTGATAACGATAGGGTACCCCTTTACTAG
Source organism: Lachnospiraceae bacterium UBA1748 (assembly GCA_002314855.1). Lineage (GTDB taxonomy): Bacteria > Bacillota > Clostridia > Lachnospirales > Lachnospiraceae > NK4A136. The sequence goes on along the minus strand of DCHQ01000002.1, from coordinate 47,502 downwards.
TGCACATCTCGAGAAACTTGTTTCCTCTGTATTCTCTGGAGGATATACAGAGATAATAGGCATAAAGATTCTATCTACACCCATCCCCACCAAAGCTCTAACATGACCATGAACTAACTTGGCTGGGAAACACTCTGTATCAGATGGCACTGCATGAAGACCATTCTCGTACATCTCTCTAGTACTGATAGGCGAAATCTTAATCTTGTATCCGAGGCTTCTCCAGAATGTACTCCAGAAAGGCATACCCTCCCAGAACATAAGAACTCTAGGAAGACCAATGGTTATTTCTTTCTCTTTATCTACAAGCTCGTACTCATAATTCTGGAACTGAAGTTTAGATCTTATCTCAAACATATTCACAGGCTTATCCGTACGATTATTAAGAGCCTTTATTTTCTCTCTTATATCATCATCCTTTGGATCACCTATTACTTCACCCTTCTCACATCTATTGTTGGTAACCCAGCTGTCTCCTGTAGAGAATGAAAGAATTGTTCTGTTACAATGATTTGTACAGTAAGGACAAGGCGAATTAGCCTCCTGCGTGAAAGTGAAATTCTTAAGTGTCTCGTAATCTATAAAGGACTTTACAAAGCCTTCTTTAGCAGCACACTCTTTTGCTGTAAGTGCCGAACCAATGGCTCCCATAAGTCCTGCATATGGTGCACGTATAACCTTACGTCCTGCATACTGTTCCATGGCTCTAAGCACTGCATCGTTCTGGAAAGTACCACCCTGTACTACAATTTTGTCTCCAAGAGAATCTATATTAGAAACACGGATAACCTTGGTAAATACATTCTCTATAATAGAGCGGCAAAGTCCTGCCATAATATCATCGGCCTGCTTACCATTACGCTGCTCAGTAATAATGCTACTGTTCATAAATACTGTACAACGGCTACCAAGCTTAGCTGGTTTCTTGGATGCAAATGCTCTGTCTGCAATTTCATGTGTTTTAATTCCAAGTGTCTGAGCAAAGTTTTCAAGGAAAGAACCACATCCTGATGAGCAGGCTTCGTTAACAACAATGTTGGTAATAATTCCATTCTCTACCCATATAGCCTTCATATCCTGGCCACCAATATCAAGGATAAAGCTAGGATTATCTACATACTTGGATGCAGCCATCTGATGAGCTACTGTCTCAACTATATGTGCATCTGTTCTAAATGCTTTATTAAATAAAAATTCACCATATCCTGTGGATGCTGCTGCGATAATATTAAGTGTGGCTCCTGCCTGAATATATTTATCATACATGGCAAGAAGTGCCTTCTTGGCCACACCAATAGGATTACCTTCATTAGATGAATAATATGAATCTATAATCTGCTCATTCTCATCCATAAGCACAAGCTTGGTTGTGGTACTACCTGCATCCATACCAAGATATGCATTTACCACCTGACCTGCTACTGGCTTAAAATCAGGAGTCGCATTTAGCTTATTAACTTCTCTAAATGCTTTTTCTTCCTCTTTAGACTCGAAATAGAGCTGACCATCTCCGCCTTCTGATACAGCATCTTCAGGAATATTTGTAAGCATAGTAACAATATCCGAAAGCTTATACTCTGCTGCATTACTATGAATATCATCTATACTAAGAGCGGCACCATATGCCACCATCATCTCTGGGAACTCAGGAATAAGAATATCTTCTTTGCCAAGTCCAAGTCTTGATGCAAATACTTCTACAAGCTTTGGGTGGAATGTAAGCGGACCACCTTCAAATGCTACAGGAGCCTTGATATCAAGTCCCTGGGCAAGACCACCAATAGTCTGCTTTGCAATAGCATGATAACAGGAAAGTGCAATATCTTCCTTTCTTGCTCCCTGATTAAGGAGTGGCTGTATATCTGTCTTGGCAAATACGCCACAGCGGCCAGAGATATCGTAAAGACTGCTACCCTTTGATGCCACCTCATTCATTTCATGATCAGCTATACCAAGTACAACTGCGATTTCATCGATGAATGCACCTGTACCACCTGCACAGCTACCATTCATACGCATATCAAAAACAGCTGGCTCACCATGCTCATCTTCTCTAAAGAAAATTATCTTAGCATCCTGTCCACCAAGCTCTATGGCTGTACCAACCTTACTATAATTTGTTTTTAATGCAAGTGAGTTGGCTACTACTTCCTGGGTAAAAGGAATACCTGTCTTCTCTGCAATAGTTCTTGCACCAGAACCAGTCATACAAAGAATTACGTCTTCGTCAGCCACCATATCCTTTACTTCTTCTAGTAAAGTAAGAATACTGTCTCTCTGTCTTGCAAAATGTCTTATATATTTGTGGAATACAAGTTCTTTATCTTTTGTAAATGCTATTTTTGTTGTAGTCGAACCGACATCAATACCTATTTTGAACATACTATTACCAAAAAACTCTCTATTATATTTATTTTTATAATCCAAATAATTATTGTACTCTCATATCCACAATTTACTATGAACATAATTAACAATTTTTATGTTTTATAGCCTCAAAAATATAAAAGGACTTACACCGAAGTCCTTTTTTCATCTAGCCATTTAAGCTTCATTTAATAATTACTGTCTTCCGTACAAATGATTTAACCAGTCAGCTTGACTGGACATACTAAAACCGCCCACAACATCTGCGTCATACGCTGAGTTTGCCACAACCGCAATATCACCTATATTTTTATTCCGGTCAAGCATAAGCTCCGAATTAAAAAGCATACATCCAAGCGGTATATGATAATCACTGGTAACTATCGCTATGCTACTAACCTCTGGATAATCTCTATCAAGGATAGCGTAAGAAAACAGAGCATTTTCTGCAGTCGTCTTTGACATATTTTCAATAATCACTTTATCCTCAGCAATACCATTTTCTATGAGCCACTCAGCCATACAGTCTGCTTCGGTAGCTGATGAATTGGCTGATGCTGTACCACCACCTGTCACAAGTATATAAGCATTCGGATACTTATCTGCATTATCAAGTGCTGTTTCCAGTCGCCCTATCAGTTCATCTTTCATAGTACCATCTGCATTTAACTGATATCCCAGCACTACTATGCACAGGCTATTATCATCAGGCAGTCCATCTGGAAGAATATCCTTATTAATAAACTCCTTCTCATTCGTATCATTCCAGTACTTAATAATAGCTGCCCACCTGTCTGCTGATTCTTGATCAAGCGCAGCCAGCTTATCAATATCCACCTGCACAGAACCTGGTTTCCTCACATTATCGGATATGATTGTCAGAACACACTGATTAATTTCTGCCTGTAACAATTCTGGATCCATATTATCATCGACCTCACCAAAATCATCTAGCACTACAACAGGTTTTTCATTATTGGATGCTTCTTTATCTGTGCAGCCTGCCAGTACAAGAACTAGCAGTCCAGCAATAATACATATCTTCCTAATCATACTTACCGTCCCCAATTAATTAAAATGGATACTCCTTGCCTTCGTTGGTAATAAATCGAGCTCCATTCTTATCATATCTTCTGTCATCAAAAAGCTTACGAAGAATCTCAGCAGCATCATACGATGAAAGAGGTGCTTGGTTGTCTGGCTTTCCATCTGTACGAATCCATCCTGGATGAATACATAAAATATTAATCTTATCATTGTCCTTAAAAGTATTTACCAGATTCATTGTCCCCATATTGAGCGCCGCTTTAGCCATACCATACTCAATAATATTGTTAATCTCCCCGTTAAATGATTACTTCTGAAAACACTTTCTAAATTCTGTTATATTCTTTCCATCTTCTTTTCCATATATCGCGAAGCATATTTCATCAAAGAACATACCATATCCTTCTTCTATAATAACCTTTTTAAAGCACCCAGCCACTTCCATTGGGTCATTATGAAAAGCTCCACATCCCCACGCACCAAGAACAAGATCTTTGTAACCATGCTCTTTTGCAATAAGAAGCATAATTCTAATGCGTCTTGTCATTGCTTCAGATATTTTCTTTACAGGCGTAAACATAGCGGCTCCAATTCTATTAGGAGCAGGAAGCGTGATAACACCTGTCACAAACGGCTTCTCAAGCAGCTCACATCTTGCATCCCTAAAAACACATACATTTGGAGAGAGTAACATATAATCAGACTCTACACTATTAATATGAGTATTGTTGTACTTATACATAGCTCCGGCTTCACTACTTGTTATGGAAGCATATAATGTACTACACCTGCACAGCGCTTCCTCCTGTGCTGTTGCGCCCATAAGAAATCCACCACCTGGACAGTGGGCGTTGGCAAAATTCATAACTAATGCATTAGTATATCTACTAGCAGCCTGAAATGAATCCTCTGATGTAATCACTATTTTGCAATTACTATCTCCTTGCTCTTTCATGGTATTAATGGTCGTTTCATTATCTACTAAAAGCGATGCTCCATCTTCTGGTGAAAAAGCAATTACATTCTCGTAATCAATATCTGGAAGCTTCACCTCAGTAGTACCAATGCTGTATTTTTTATTTTTAGTAATCTTTAAAGAATCCTGTGCTATCTTAATATAATTCATACTATTCAACTAATCCTATGATTTGATCTAAACTTTCAACTTTAGCATAAAACATATGCATAATATCTTCTTCGGGCTCTGTCTGATCTGGAACCATAATAACCTTTAATCCTGCGCTATAGGCTGACTTAATTCCATTGGGTGCATCCTCAACTGCCACGCACTCCGACGGTTCAAATCCAAGTTCCATACTTGCATACTGGTATATTTTAGGAGAAGGCTTTCCTTCGTCAACCATAGTCGCACTTATCACTTTGTCGAAGTAACCATAAAGACCCACGAATTTCAAATATTCTTCTGCTCTATCAAGGTCAGTGGCTGTTGCAATGGCAGTCACTATTCCCTTGCTTCGAAGGTACTCTAATAACTCTATGGCCCCTTTTTTTATTTCAATGCCATGCTCAGCAACATATGCGTCGAACAGTCCTTTTCTTACTCTTCTGGCTCCATCATAATCAAAATCCTGACCATACCACTCCTTAAACTTAGCTGGGGCATATGGTCTACCAAGAGATCGCATGGACAAATACTGTACATCTGTGTACTCATAACCCAGAGACTTCATGGCCTGTGGCCACACCTGTCTGTATATTTTCTCAGTATCAATAAGTGTTCCATCCAAATCAAATATAAATGCTTTTATGTTTTCCAAACTCATAACTAATACTCCATATATTTCTTACTACAAAGCATAGCATAAACTGATGAAATATTCACATGATGCTTTTTAATCACCTTTAAACTATTACCAGGTAAAAATTAACGTCGTCATATGCTCTGTAAATATCATACCTCACTCCTTGTTCATCCAGTACTTTTTCGAAATAAGTCTTGGCCCTACTATTTTCAAACATATAAAATCCCACATTGGCCTTCTGCTGTTTTATAAACCTTGAAATAACATCCCTGGCTATGCCGCGCCCTCTGAACTCCGGAAGAATATATATTGCTTCGATAATTGATTCTGCATCGTGAGCACCTGTTTCGAAACTCGGTACACTACAAACAAATAAGCCTACTGCTTTATCACAGGCATATATAACATATGCGGTCTTATTCACATCACTTAATATTTCCTCAATCATCTCCATATAATCGTCAGGATTAATATCCTGGTCAACATCAGCCCATTCAATAGCGTACTGACGATACACTTCTTCAAAATCTCTTGGAGCATGTAAAGCATACATCATATGATA
>DCHQ01000002.1:25509-41585 GCA_002314855.1 Lachnospiraceae bacterium UBA1748 | reverse complement strand
ATTAATTCTATGGCCATAAATGCATCAAACACATTACCATTAGCATCAGTCAGTCCAAGTTCACCTGCTCTCAAAAAACCATGTTTTGGATAATATTCTGGTTCACCAAAAATAATAACTCCGGGCTCCCCAGCTTCTTTCACTAAAGCAAGGGTTTCATGAATTAATTTTCCACCTATACCTTTATTCTTGTACTTATGATCTACACAAAGCGGCCCAAACGAAGGAACAGATATTTCTTTGTCTCCCACAACTATTTTAGACATAAAATAATTGATTAATCCCGCCACTTTTCCATCTACTGTGGCAATACGGCTGTACTCTGGTAAAAATGCCGGATGATTACGCATAGTGTGTACCATTAAATGTTCATCACACCCAGGGCGATACTGGTTATAAAAAGATCTCCTGACCATTTCCTCAACTTTGCTGTAATCTTGTTTATTTTCTTTTCTAATATTTATATCAATATTTTCATTCTTCATCTTATTCACCATCACTTTCTATTATATCTTCTGTGTACTTTCGTGACATATCATGTCTTTTCTTTCTGTCTTCAGCTGAATCGAATATTATAGAAAAATCGTAATCCTCTGGATACAATTCCTCGGCCTTTATATATAGCTTAACTCGTTTATGATTAATCCATATCTTTCTGTCAGCAACCTGAACTCTTAGTACACCCTTATCATTGACATTCTCACATACTATACCGATTTTCTTATCAGGATATATCATAACGCTATCACCTATAGAAAATGCCACTTTAAGCTTTGTATCCACGTGACTTGGCTTGTATTTGGATAATTTACGGTTCTCGGTCCTTTGTATTTCGTCGTTGTTAAAACTATAGTCTTTCGAAATATTTTTACCATAGGCTGCTTCTGCGGCAACTTTTAGCATACTGGCAGGCATTCCAAGCCTATCAGCGATGTAAAAGGCACAGCTCTCTCCTGCTTCACCTATTATCATTTGATATGTGGGCCTGAGAGTCTTTTTATCAAAGGTCATTCTTGCATTTATGATCCCTTCTGACCTTGTCGCATATTCTTTAACTTCAGGATAATGAGTGGTAACAAGGAAGTTGGCTTCGCTTTTTCGAAGTTCTTCAAGTATGGCTATGGCAATACCCATGCCCTCTGCAGGGTCAGTACCTGAACCTAGCTCGTCCATTATTACAAAACTCTCGCGATCAACAATTCGTAGTATATGAAGTACATTTTTAATATGGGCTGAAAATGTAGATAAATTCTCTGATATATCCTGGCCATCACCAATATCGCATAAATATCTGGTATTCATACATATATTAGCTTTCTTGCATGTTACATGGAGTCCGCACTGCGCCATAACACAATTAAGCATAACTGTCTTTATCGCAACTGTCTTACCTCCAGTATTTGGTCCAGTAATAATTATTCCTCTTTTTTCTCGCCCTAACTCGAACTGAAGCGGAACATTAATATTTCTATCCATCAATGGATGCCTTGCATCTTCAAGCTCTATTACTCTATCAAGATTGATTTCTGGTTCCACGCATCCAAGCTCTATACTCAGTTTCCCCTTGGAAAATATAAAATCAAGTTTCTCAATTACTCTTATATTCTCCTCCATCGCTTCGGACTTTTCGGCCACCATGGCTGACAGTACGTATAGAATCTGATAGACCTCGTTTTCCTCTTCAATTCGTAGTAACGCAAGCTCCTCATATAGACTGGCTAAGCCACTTGGTTCTATAAAAAATGTATTACCTGTCGATGACTTATCTATAACGCTTCCAGATATTTTAAACTTGTATTCCTTCTTAACCGGCAGGCATATACGACCATTTCGCAGGGTATAATAGGAATCAGCCATACATTCTTTGTGACTTCTGATAATAAGCTCTGCCTTCTGCTTCATCTTATCTTCACAGGTCATTATTTGGCTGCGTATTTCGAATAATCTTTTTGTTGCATGGTCATCAACCATATCACCACGTATCTTGGCAAGTATCTCATCTCTAAGTTCCCCGGCCTCGTCAAGATTCTCATCATAATACGCAAGAGGATTTTGAATACTACGACCTCTTGTAAGGTAGCTCCTAAGTCTATCAACTATAACCAGAACCTTCTCAACTCGCTCTAGCTGATATGGCGAAAGACAATCTCCTCTAACTGCCACATCCATTATTTCCTTTATCTCAGAAACATTTTGAAGTGGTGGATTACCATATGCCTCGATAAAAGCTTTACTATTAGTTGTATCTCGAAGGCTTGCCCTAAGTTCTAGCTCATCCAAATAATATGTAATATCTTTTATCTCATTTTTCGCAGCTTCTGTAATGGCTAGCTCTGCCCATATTCTTTTAAGTTTATCGAATTCTATTAATTTTTCTTCTTTAGTTTCTTTTGTATCTTTTATATCTTTTTCAAACATTTCTATTTACTCCCTAAAAATAAATATTAATTATGCTAAGGTAAATCTGTCCGAAAAAAGATAAATATAAATCAAAAAATAAAGACCACGAATATCCTTTATTTCAAAAGATACCATGGTCATAATAATAAGATTTAATGAGGTATAAAGAAATGTAAGATACTTTATATAAATGGGCAGACTCCTAGCAGGAACACTAAAAATCAACCTTGCACTATTTAATTATGCAATGGTAGAAACTACCACACTTAACATAAAAAACCTCAAAAATAATAGATAATTAATTTATTATTACTATAGATTGAATGGAATGTCAATTCCCTTTATTTATAGCCTCGTAAAACTCCGGTTTATCCTTGCTTATACGAATAATACGTCCGTTCTCATTAAGGAAGCAGTGCGTAGAGGTTGCGGTAAATACCTGGTCGCCTGCCTGATTTGTCATAATATACTCGAGTAAAAGCTTAAGCCCTTTGAACTCAACGACCTTCACCTCTATTCCTATTACATCAGGATATGTAGTAGATTTTTTATAATCGCAGCTTAGTGAGACAACTGGAGATATAATACCTTCTGCTTCCAGCCTGTCGTATCCGTAACCAAGTTTCTCCATAAAATCTATTCTGGCTTCTTCCATCCATCTTACATAATTGGAATGGTGAGTTATACCCATCTTGTCTGTTTCATAGTATTGTACTTTATGATAATACATTGGTCGCCTCCCTTTACTAGTGCCTTCCATCTACCATTTTCCTTAGCATCTTTTCTGTAAATCTTTCTATTGTAAACTTGGATACCAGACTTAATGCCAACAAAATATTGGTGCATATAATCAGTGTAACTATGAATCCTGCTGTAAAGCCACCAAGTAGAACCTGGAGCTTATTCATAAGAAATACAGAAAATGCATCTAACACCAAACTATGTGTTAGGAAAACACCATAGCTTATATCTCCTAAAAACTGTAAAAAACCAAGCTCTAAAATCTTTTGCACTGGTCCAAGCATATATATGGATAGAATTAATAATGCTGCTCCCACCCCATGACAAATAACATAAAAGTCACCTATATGCTGACCGACCGCATAAAGAGGAGCGTAATAATTCTCTGGAACGACTATACTTGGATATGCACCTAAAAAGATTCCAATTAGAAGCAAAACAATTCCACTACAAACAACCAGTTTTTTATTATGTTCTTTAAGTCTATCCTTAAATTTAGTTCTATTAATTAGATATGCAAGATCTACACCAAGCATTATCACAAAGTAGTGAGAATAACTCTTTAGCAATGCAATATTAAGCAGTAAATAAAATATCCATACTTTCTTTCTGCCGTTACCATCAATAAGTGCAACTATCATTGCAACAAAGGTTCCAATAAATAAATAATGTATGCACCACAATGGTCCCATGAGCTGCTCGTCAGGACTGGTAAATACCCAAAGCAGCGAGTGCATTACTGCCTGAAGTACTGACAAGTCTGTTTGCTTTATTACAATATGATATATAACAGACCACACAAGTATTGGCGGCATTAACCTAAAATATCTTTTGAATGCTATATCACCAAGTCTACCCGCTGTATCTTTTCCTTCAGCTGTAATTCTAAATACCGATGATGCAATGAGGAAGCTACTAATCACAAAAAATACCATAACATGGAAATTACCATTAATTGGAAGTGATAAAACAGAAGTTGATAGAAATGAATCAACACCCTTCGCTTCACTGATTGCATATTCACTGCCGAAATATGTAGCTGGTAAAAAAGCCAAAAAGAAATGATGGAGAAATACCCCCATACATGCAAGACCCTTTAGCCCATTTATCCATAATATTTTATTATTACTTTTGTTATTTTCTTTCAACGATGCTCACCCTGTCATACTATGCACGGCTCTTCTTTGCAAATGCATCCAAATCATCAAATCCGTATAGCTTAGCCGTATTCTCGATTGTTTCTTTCGCAATATTTTTTCCTGACTGCAAAAATTCTACCACATATCTACCATAAAGCTGAAGCATCTTATCAGAATATGTACTTATCTCTCCTCGAAGATATGTCTCGTATGATGTGTTCATCATATTATCTTCGTAGGTATGAAAACTTCTTGTATTGTCAGCAAGTGTTGGATACCCCTGGCCAAATGCTTCAAGCATAGCCATCTGAACCTCAACAATCTGCTCTATAACCGCTTTCTTTTGTTCTGAAATAAATGGAAATTTGTCAGCTATTTCCTGATATTTTTCTGGCGCAGTACTTTCCATCATTCGACCATACTTTTCAGTAATCAGGTTATGACCAATTTTAAATTCTCTATTAAAATCATATAAATACTGAATGAGCATGGTTCTGTTCCATGTCATATACTGACTTTCTCGCATAACCCTAAATGTCAGCCAATCATCCTGACAACTTGCTCTACCACCCTCATTACGTACTTTATCAAATGCTGTAAATTCCTCTTTAGCTATTTGATGAACCAGTTCTTCTGTGGTTAGTCCCAAATATACTGCTTTTTGAGCAAGCTCTTCAGAATGAAAATCAAGATATGTATCAACATCACTTATAATATCTCTGTTATATAGCACACCTGCCGTATATGCTCCTACTTCTTCCATAACCTTATTAACGCATATAAGTGCTGTCTCATCATCCATCTTGAAACTGCTATGAAGTTTTCTTACACATTCTTCCAACGTATTATGTCCAAGAGAAAGGAAACTTTTAGCAATCCATTTGTCATGCGGAACATATTTATTTTCCATATGATGAGCCATTATCATAATATAACGTATGCAGTCAGCTAACATAAGATCAGCAGAGAGTCTGTCCCCTCTTTTCATTATTCGCGCGTAATTATACTGTCCTGTCTGTGACACATGCGCAAGATCATCTGCAAGCTTAAGATACAATATATCCTCTGGAAATCCCTTAGCTATGCCGTCGTGTATTTCAGTAAAAACGCCCAAATCATCGCGATAAATCACACCATTTGAAGCATTTAATAACGCATAGTCTGGAACCTCTCTCCAATTTATATTCTCGTAATCAGAACTATTAATAAGCTTATTAAAGAAATCCGATATTTTGAAGACTCCTCTCCTTCCCTTATAATGAGCTGTCATTGTTTTCTTATAGCCCATGTATTCCTGGGGAAGAGTTTCATAAGCTTTTACCAGTTTTTCGCCTATTTCGTCATATACATCATCTGTTAACCAAATACAAAAATCAGGGCCCCAGTCATGGTCCATTGATGCCGTATCGTCGTAGCCTAGACAATCCGACCCTTTACCAACAAGACCAACAGCCATCCTGTCCATATACTCTGAAAAATCCCGCTCAAGCATGGGCTTACCATATTCCTCATAATACATTTTGGATAACTTCATACCATTTAATTGATTCTTTTCGCACATATCCCTATTCTCCATAAGCCTGTAATATTGAGCGTTTCGTCCGAAACATTTTTCAACTATGTCCATAGCCTTTTGAAACCATACCTTTGCATCATAATATTTTTCTTCATAAATCTTTATACTCTAAAAATTCTTTTGCTGAGTCTCTTATAAAATGGAAATAGCACATTGGCTGCTATCGCAACTATCCACCAACCATTAAAGCCTGTAAGAGGTTTAATGGCAAAAATAAGTGCAACCATTATTATCCAGTATATCAGTTCCAGTATTCCAGGGATTATTTCTTTTCGTAGATTTGCTTTATCTTCATCTGGCATAATATGAGGTGCTTCCTCGATAAACTCTGCTGCACCCTTTGGTCCTGGTGCACTACGGAAGTCTTCACTGCATTTCATAGCATTTTCTGCATACGTAGACGCATTTAATACCATCATAATTGCATCATGTATTTCGGACACACTTTCGCCTCTAAGCTCTATTCCTGCACCCATTTCACCTGCTCTTTTGGCTACAGCTCTCTGTTCATTGGTTTGAGGCATAAACACCATTGGTGTACCCATATATAAGCTTTCGGAAACACTGTTCATACCACAATGAGTTAAAAATACATCTGCCTTTGACAGTACCTCAAGCTGATTAACCTGCTGCGATACCTTAACGTTATCGGTCATGGCATTTAATTCACCTGGATCAATTGCCTTTCCACATGAAATAATAACATCAACCTTTTCATTCTTAAGTGCTTCAATGCATTTTTTGTAAAATCCCGGTTTATAATTGACAACTGTACCAAGCGATATATATACAAGAGGTCTTTTATGCTCTTTATCAGGCGCTAAATCCGTTATAAGTGATGGACCCACAAATTGATAGTGCTTAGAATAAGTTTCTGAACAAGGCTGATAGTTTTCAGTTGCATATACAATCGTATCTGTATAGTTATCATTTTGAACTAAAGGCATAATACTTTTTTCATGATATCCATATAACTCTAACTTCTTTAGCTCAGCCTTTATCCTTTTCTGCCCCTTTATTAAATCAGCTATTTCATCTGGACTACTCTTCATATACTTAGAAGAATATTTGTTAAAAGCAAATGTTGTTGTGGATACAACCATTGGAATTTTATATTTTCTGGCTGTAAGTTTACCCCAAAAGCACACAGAATCAGCCACAATAACATCGGGCTTATATTCTTCGACCTCCTTGGCCAAAAAATCATTCATTGCCATCGTTACCTCTAAATCCACGATGGTCATCTCTGTAGTACTAAGAGTCTTTTTGCCTGTTTCCACGTCGCTGCCTACAGCAGGTAAAAAGCTGTCACAGCTAATAAATTCTGCTCCTGTCGCCTCTATTTTGTCACGAAATTCATTGAATGAGTAGTATCGTACATTATTTCCTCGTTCTATAAGCTCCTTTGCAACAGCCATTGTAGGATTATGATGTCCATAAGCTGGAATACAGAAAAACATTATATTCTTCATATCGCTATACCTTCTATTCACTAAATATATTGCCCATCAGGCTACTAAAAGTCGATTTTGGAGGAATGGCTATTCCTCGCTCCTCATCTCCAAGAAGTATCAGTGTATCACCTGGCTTAATATCGAAAAGTTCTCTTGCCTGCTTAGGAATAACAAACTGACCCTTTTCACCTACTGTTACTGTCCATGCATATTTACCAGTTGGTCCCTTTACTGATTTATTCATATTTACGCCTCCGAATATCTCTTATAAAAAGTATGATTTGTTATACTAATCATACTTTTCTTCATGGCAAATGTCAATTACATTTCTTATACAGATTTACATAATATTCTAATTGTTCCACGCCCTTCATCGTGGTAGAATATAGGCAGAGTATGAATTAAATAGGAGGATTAGTAATGCAAAAACCTACGTTAGTAATACTAGCAGCAGGTATGGGAAGTCGTTATGGAGGTCTCAAGCAGATTGACCCTATCGACAATGAAGGTCATAAGATCATTGATTTCTCTATATATGATGCCATTCGAGCTGGTTTTGGAAAAGTTGTATTCATTATAAAAAGAGAAAATGAAGCAGACTTTAGAACTTGTATCGGAGATGCTGTATCTACTAAGATACCAGTAGAGTATGTTTTCCAGGAAATGACAAATATTCCTGATTTTGCAACAATTCCAGAAGGACGTGTTAAGCCTTTTGGTACAGCACATGCTATTCTTTGCTGTAAGGATACAGTTAAAGAACCATTTGCAGTTATCAATGCTGATGACTACTATGGAGTAAGTGCTTTTAAGACACTTTATGATTTCCTTACAACTGATAATTCAAGTGCTGACAAACTTAGCTTCTGCATGGTTGGTTATCAGCTTAAAAACACACTTACAGAAAATGGTTCTGTTGCAAGAGGCTGTTGCCAGATGGATGCTAATGGTTATCTTGAAACTATTGATGAGAGAACCAACATCATCAAGACAGATGATGGCGCAGCATATTCCAAGGACGATGGAGCCACATACATTCCTATGTCAGCTGACTCACTTGTATCCATGAATATGTGGGGATTCACTCCAGAAATCTTTGCTGAATTAGACGATTCTATTACAAGATTCTTTAAGGAGGATATCCTTAAAAATCCACTTAAGAGTGAGTGCTTTATTCCAATGGAAGTTGGAAGACTTATTACAGAAGGTAAAGCAACTGTCAAAGTTCTTTCTTCTGAGGATAAGTGGTTTGGAGTTACCTATAAGGAGGATAAGCCATTTGTTATGGATTCTATCCAAAAACTTAAGGACGCAGGTGTATATCCTGACAAACTCTGGAATTAATTATTAATTAATAACAAGAAATGCCATCCTGATGGATGGCATTTTTATTTGCTTATTATTAAATTAATTAATCTACATCTCTCCAGCCTTGTATTTATTAACAAGCTTTTGAATACGTTCACTAGGATTGAGCAAATCACTGATTGAACTATCATGGTTAAGTGTATCAATAATATATGCTATATACTTACTAAGATCACAGCTTATATACCACTCTCTAGATAAAAGCTCTGGTGTCTGATATATAAGATTAGTAGTAAGAATACGAGTGATAATTCCACTCTTATAAGCTTCATCGAATCTCTCAAGACCACCTGTGAAAAGACCAAATGTTGAGAATATAAAGATTCTGTTAGCCTTTCTGTTCTTGAGTTCTGTTGCTACTTCTATAACGCTATCACCTGATGAAATCATATCATCCATGATGATTATATCCTTGCCTTCAACATCAGCGCCTAAGAACTCATGAGCAATAATAGGATTACGTCCGTTAATAAGCTGTGTATAATCTCTTCTCTTGTAGAACATACCCATATCAAGTCCAAGAACGTTGGCAACATATATTGCTCTGCTCATACCACCTTCATCTGGGCTGACAATCATCATATGCTCTGAATCAAGCTGAAGATCCTTAATATTTCTAAGAAGACCCTTAATAAACTGATATGATGGCTGAATTGTTTCAAATCCATTAAGTGGAATCGCATTCTGAACTCGTGGATCATGGGCATCAAATGTAATAATATTATCAACACCCATAGCTACAAGCTCCTGAAGAGCCATTGCACAGTCAAGAGATTCTCTTGCACTTCTCTTGTGCTGACGGCTTTCATAAAGGAATGGCATAATAACTGTAATTCTTCTGGCCTTACCACCAACTGCTGCAATTACACGCTTAAGATCCTGATAATGATCATCTGGAGACATATGATTCTCTTCACCAAAGAGAGAATAAGTAAGGCTATAATTCCCTACATCAACTAATATATAAAGATCTGTACCACGAACAGACTCAAGGATAACACCCTTGGCTTCGCCTGAACCAAATCTTGGTACCTTTGCACCAAGAACATAAGTATTTCTTTTGTATCCCGAGAATGATAATCTATCCTCATGCTCATGCTGTCTGGTAGTACGCCAGTCAACAAGATACTGGTCAACTTTCTCACCAAGATGCTTGCATCCCTCTAAAGGAATGATTCCAAGTACACCTACTGGTATAGTCTCTAAGATCCTTATGTCGTCATTAATTGACATTTTTAATGTCCTCCAGCTATATTGCTTTTCTAATATTTTCTATAAGGCTTTTAACCTTAATAACTATAACTTATTTAATACTAATCTTCAAGTGCTCTACGCTTTTGAATTCGAATATCTTCGCATGCGAGCTCGATTATTTCGCAATCCTCATACATTCTGGAAAATACTCGGTCACTATAACGCTCAATCAAATCATTAAGACTTTTATTCGAAGAATATATCATTGATTTTCTTCGAAGTGCTCTTTCACTTACAATTGACAGAAGATATGAGCGAACAAAGTCATTGGCCATTTCTGTTCCTAAATCATCGATAATAAGCAAATCGACTGTATATATAGTATTTAAAAAGTCGCTAAGAGCTTCTTTGTCATATAGCGTATTGGATATAGTCTGGAACAGCTGGGTTGCACTGAAAAATACTACTGAACAACCCTTATCAATAAGTTCCTTGGCCACACAGCTTGACAGAAAAGTCTTGCCAACGCCTACCTCACCAATAAACAAAAGATTGCGATAATCTGAATTAAAGTTCTTAATAAAGTTCTTGCAGGTCATAACTGCTTTTTCAAAAGCTTCAACTTCCGTGCTACTGTAATACTCATCACTCATTGTTTCGAAGTTGTTACGTTCAAGCAAGTCGCTTATATTAGAATAGTCATATAAAAACCGTGCTTCTATTTGTCGATAACAGCTACACTTTTCGTTATCTACATATCCCGTGTCATAACACTTAGTACAGTCATAGTTCAGTTCCAGATAATCATATGGATAACCAGCATCTTCCAGAAGCTTTTTCTTATCCATTCTAAGTCCCATCATTTCTTCGTGATATTTTTTTGTCATATCACTGGCGAGCTCTGGGTTATTCTTGCACTTAATCTTAGCCTTACCATACTCCATTGAAAGGTCTATGACTTTGTTTTCAAGTTCCTTGAATCCTGGAACCTTTGTTTCGACCTCCAGTTTTCTACGCATCTGCTCTTTGACATGATTTAAGCGTCTATCATCATATATTTTTTTTATCTCGTTGTACTTTTTATCCAGTATAGACATAGAACTAATTTACCTTGGCTGCCTTAAGTAATTCTTCAACATTATAGGCTCTCTTTTTCATTGTGCAGAAATCACTTTTTCCACTCTGATAAGTTCCAGTAGACTGTGGGCCATATGTTTTCTTGGTTTCAGCCTTAACTTCCTCAGCCTTACGAGCCTTCTCCGCTTTCTCTTCTTTATATTTCTGCATATAAGCTTCTGCTTCAGCTGATGTATGAATATCGTGATTCTTCCAGTCAAGAAGAGTTTTATCAGCATAGCTAAATCTATCATCGTATCCACTCATTGCAGCTTTTCCACAAGCAAGCTTAATAACCTCCATGCCAAATCCATAATCCATAATCCACTTACGAACTAACTCTATTTGAGCTGGAACAGCCTTACCCGATACTCCAATATAATCCATAACTATTGGTACATAATAAGGTGCTATCTGATCAATCTCACGCTTTGCTTCTTCTTTATCCTTTATTCCCTTTTCATAAAGAAACTTAGCTAACTGTTCAAGATACATTGTGTTTTTCTTGCCATCAGTCACACATCTCTCCAAAAGGAAATCGATAAGTTCAAACGAAAAGTCGAGTCTATCATAAATAAAACAAATTGAACGAATAGAATTAGGATTCATATTAGGAAGCCCAAAATACTCCTGAGCCACACCAAGAAGCATTTTAACTTCTGAATCAGCCTTAATTCTCTGAATGTCCTCTATTGAGTACTTTGCCTTTTCCTTTTCATAATCCATCTTAATCATTGGAATATCCTGATTACTACTGCTCTCAGTCACTACCATTTGACTCTGCTTTGGTGCTTCAGCTTTATTAGCACCAGCTATATCTTTAATAGTAATACTAGATATCCTGTTCTCACAAAAGCCAAGTCCAATAAGTTCTTTTTTCTCCCAGTACTTAAGTGCCTTCTCAACATCCTTTTCAGGATAGTTGAACTTGTCTGATATTTCAGATATATCTGTAGGAAGATTAGAGCCAACCATTCGAAGTAAGTAAAGATATACCTTTATCTGCACATCGTTGGCTTCCTCCATATATTTATCAATGAATAAATTGGATAAAACAGTAACACCCTGCGAATTTTCAAATGAGATATTTAACGGAATCATAATTATAGCCCCATACACTTTTTTACCTGCTTATGCCGGTGATGAAAAGTATACCATACGAGCCAGAAAAATCAATGCCAAAATAGCCTCAAACCCAGTAAATACAAGGGTTTACAAGTTTTCGCCTCGTGTGTTGATAATGTGGAAAAAGTCCCCCTAAAAAATAAACCCACACTTCACAAATCTCTCCAAAGCCTTAAATTATAGGCTAGTCGAATCCCCAAAAAAATTATCATCTGAAATAAAAATTCCACACTCTTAAGTGGATAATTATCTACCTAAAAATGTGGAAAATGTGGAAAACTACTGTCCAAGAAGGTGCTCGCCAATCTTTACAACGTCTCCAGCACCCATAGTTATCAACATATCATTGTTGGAACATTTTTCTAAAATAAAATTTTCAATCTCATCAAAGCTAGAAAAGTAATACGATTCTTTGCCTTTTTCTACCAATTTTGCAAGCAAATCTTTGGAGCTAATGCCTATTGTATTCTTCTCACGAGCTGCATAAATATCTGTAAGAATAACAGCATCTGCAATTGTTAATGCATCTGCAAACTCCTGAAGAAATGCCTTTGTTCTTGTATATGTATGAGGCTGGAATACAACCCATAACTTATCATGCGGATAGTTCTTAGCTGCTGTAAGAGTAGCCTTTATCTCTGTAGGGTGATGTGCATAATCATCAATGATATTAATACCACCAAGCTTACCCTTAAGCTCAAAACGTCTGTCAGTACCAGTGAAGCTTCCTACTGATGCCACTGACTTTTCTCTTTCTAATCCAAGAATATCTGAAAGAGCTATTGCTGATAATGAATTATATACATTATGCTCACCTACAACTGATAGTTGAACTTTAGAATCACCAAGCGCTGACTTTAATGTATAAGATGCACTTCCCTTATCATTAAATGATACTTCTTCTGGATAATAATCGTATGATGAGCTATTACCAAAAGTAATGACCTTAGCTTTCACACCATCAAGGATAGTCTGTAACTCTGGTATATCACCATTAATAATAAGATATCCATCCTCAGGAAGAAGTTTTGCAAATCTGTTAAATGAATCTCTAATGTCATTAATGTCCTTGAAGAAATCAAGATGATCCTCTTCAACATTAAGAATAATAGAAATCTTTGGGAAGAATGATAAATAACTATTCGTATATTCACATGCTTCTGTTACAAAGTAGTCTGATTTTCCTATTCTAAGATTACCATCAATAGTCTTAAGAATACCACCTATTGATAATGTAGGATCCTTGTCTGCACCAAGAAGAATCTCTGACACCATGGAGGTTGTTGTTGTTTTACCATGAGTACCACTGATAGCTATTGGAGTAGCATAGTTCTTCATAAGCTGTCCAAGAAGCTCCGCTCTTGAAAGCATAGGTATATTTCTATTCTTACATTCCATGAACTCAGGATTATCAGGGCTAATAGCAGCTGTATAAACCATAAGATCAATATCATCGGTTATATTAGATGCTACCTGTCCATGATTAATCTTGGCACCAAGATTGCCTAAGTGGAGGGTAAGTGGAGACTCCTTCATATCGGAACCTGAAACTGTAAACCCACGAGACAATAATATCTCAGCAAGACCACTCATGCTTATTCCGCCTATTCCCATAAAGTGCACATGCACTGGGTTGTTAAAATTGACCTGATACATTATCCATTCCTCATTATAAAGAGACAGTAAACCCTTGCCGTAATGGCAATCGTTCTCTGTCTCTTATTAATCAAAATATTATTTGGCAACGATATTAATAATCTTGCCCTTTACATAGATTTCCTTAACTATGTTCTTGCCATCAATTGCATTCTTAACTGCATCGATTTCTTTAGCCTTCGCAATAGCACTTGCCTGGTCCTCATCAACACCTACAAGAACTGTTGCCTTAAGCTTACCATTGATCTGTACACCAATTTCGATGGAATCTTCTACAAGTTCCTTCTCATCGTATGTTGGCCATGGCTCGTAAGCAATTGTTGTATCGTGACCAAGGATACTCCACATCTCTTCACCTACGTGAGGTGTGATACATGAAAGCATCTTGATAAGTCCTTCTGCATATTCCTTAGGGCACTTTCCAGCCTTATATGTTGCATTAACAAATATCATCATCTGGCTGATAGCTGTATTAAAGCCTAATGCTTCGAAATCATCTGTTACTTTCTTTACTGTCTGGTGATATACCTTTGTAAGTGTACCATCATTATCCTCAGTAATATTCTCTTCGTTAGTAAAGAAGTTCCATACACGTCCAATGAACTTTCTTGCACCATCAACACCCTGTGGGCTCCATGGCTTAGAAACCTCAAGTGGTCCCATGAACATCTCATAAAGTCTAAGTGTATCAGCACCGTAATCTCTTACGATATCTGAAGGATTAACAACGAATTCTGGGAATCTCTTACCCATCTTGATACCATTCTCACCAAGAATCATACCCTGGTGTACAAGCTTCTGGAATGGCTCCTTTGTAGGTGCAAGACCCTTATCGTAAAGATATCTGTTCCAGATACGAGAATACATAAGGTGACCTACTGCATGCTCTGGTCCACCAATATAAAGATCTACTGGCATCCAGTGCTTTAAGAGTTCCTGATTAGCAAATTCCTTATCATTGTTAGGATCAATATATCTAAGGAAATACCAGCTAGATCCTGCTGAACCTGGCATAGTAGATGTCTCACGAACACCCTTGATTCCATTATTATCATACTGCTTCCACTCAGTAGCATTCTCAAGTGGAGCCTTACCATTCTTACCCTTGTAATCTTCAAGCTCTGGAAGGATAAGTGGGAGTTCTTCATCTGAAAGTGTATGAATCTTGCCATCCTCACCGTGAACAACTGGAACTGGCTCACCCCAGTAACGCTGACGAGCAAATATCCACTCACGGAAGTGATAGTTCACTGTTCTCTTAGCTCTGCCCATTCCCTCAAGCTTAACTGTGATAGCTTCCTTAGCTTCCTCTACAGTAAGTCCTGTGAACTCCTCAGAGTTGATGAGCTTATATCCCTTACCAAGATAACCGTGCTTCTCAAAAGCTGCCTCTGATACATCAACATGGCCGAGCTTCTCATCACCATCGATTACCTGAATCATATCTATATTATGAGCAATTGCATACTCAAAGTCTCTCTGATCATGACTTGGTACAGCCATAACAGCACCAGTACCATAGCTTGCAAGTACGAAGTCACCAATGAACATACGAACTTCCTTGCCATTAACAGGGTTAATACAAGTTACGCCCTTAAGCTCGCAACCAGACTTAGTCTTGTTGAGTTCTGTACGGTCCATATCATTCTTAGACTTTGTCTCATTAATATATGCTTCTACTTCTTCTCTGTTCTGTACTCTGTCAAGAAGACTTGCTGTAATGTCTCCATCTGGAGCAAGAACCATAAATGTAATACCGTAGATAGTCTCAATACATGTTGTGAAGATAGAGAACTTACCACCACCTACAATGTCGAACTCTACTTCTACACCAGTTGACTTACCAATCCAGTTACGCTGAATAGCCTTAGTTGACTCTGGCCAATCGATTTCCTCAAGACCCTCTAAAAGCTTCTCAGCAAATTCAGGCTGATTGATAACCCACTGCTTCATATTCTTTCTGATAACAGGATAGCCACCACGCTCTGATTTACCATCAATGACTTCATCATTAGAAAGAACTGTACCAAGCTCCTCACACCAGTTAACTGGCATATCAATATACTTGGCATATCCATCTTCATATAACTGCTTGAAGATCCACTGTGTCCATTTATAAAAGCTTGGATCAGATGTTGCAAGCATCTTTGACCAGTCATAGTCAAATCCAAGTTCCTTAAGCTGCTTAGAAAATGTCTCTATATTAGACTGTGTAAAACCATTAGGATGATTACCTGTAGTAACAGCATACTGCTCTGCAGGAAGACCAAATGAATCATATCCCATTGGATGAAGAACATTATAGCC
>DCHQ01000002.1:0-25490 GCA_002314855.1 Lachnospiraceae bacterium UBA1748 | reverse complement strand
TGCATTCTCTTCATTCTTGATACGATATCTGTAGCTGTATATCCTTCTGGATGACCTGCATGAAGGCCTACTCCTGATGGGTATGGGAACATATCAAGAGCATAGAACTTTGGCTTAGAAAAGTCCCATACGTCTGTCTTAAAAGTCTCATTATCTGCCCAATACTTCTGCCACTTTTTCTCTATCTCGGCAGGATTGTAAACATTTTCTCCGTTCTTCATTTATAAATACCTCGTAAATATTTTATTACAACAAATTTAGTGTATATTTTTTATAAAAAATGTCAAGGCAATACTATACCGTGCTGCAAATAAAATTCATGCCATGTGGTGTAATGTGTGGCATATAAATGAACATCATCCCATGTATACGCCTTAACCAGCGCACCGTATTCATCATCAAATAATGGATTAACATCTATATAGAAGATATCTGTCCCATTGGCAAGCTGGCTGAGTCCCTGATTTCTATCATTAATAGCTGTATTATTAATGTATGAACCTGACATGTCCATATCATGCGATACATGCATAATAGCCTGAACAAATATGATAGCATTAGGCTGAAGCTCTCGTATTTCATTTAGAACCTCTACGTAGTGATCAACAAAATAGTCAACATCACCAGTACCAACCTCGTTGATACCTACCATAATATATATCTTGCCAAAGCTTTCGCTCTCTAGTACTTCTCTGACTGTTCGTCTCTCAGGATCAGTTTCACACTTCTCATCCATCATAGAATAAATAGTCATTGCAGTTTTTCCAAGAAAGCATGCATTATCAATACCTGCATATTCGCTTACACCAACCATTCGCGAATCACCAATAAATACTGCATCATCAAAATAAGAATCATCTACTGTTGTAAAATCTATTGGTTCTGTACTAGCTATTATTCCAGCACTATTCTCGCTAACACCTTTTATGGCCTGATCAATAACAGCTTCCATACCTGATATTGATAATGAATCAAGCTCATAAATATTAATTTCACTCATAAGTCCATCATTAAATGAAACTCCATACTTTCCTACTGGAACTCGCGAAGAAACTGTGGCATCACCCTTTTTGTTATAGTACATATGATAAAAGGCATCCATCGAATCTCCTGCGGCATCAGCCAGCTGAAAATCAGTTGCTGAATATGTATTCGCATAATTCCATGGGTATATACCCTCATGAATATTATTGGTAGCATCAGCCATAAGCTCGCTAAATTTAACGTTTTCTTCTCCACCAATCATTTTAAGGAAAATACTATATCCAAATATAGCTAAGCATACCAAAAGAACCATAGCTGATAGTATGATTTCACTAATTGATATACCGTTGTTTTTAATTTTTTTACTTTCCATAATTTATCTTAGTCTCTCTTTCTAGTTAAAAGTCAAAATACATAAATGGATTATTCATTCCCTTTGAAATGGCAAATAAGCTAAGTACAAAGAGTAAAATACATAAAAATGATGAAATAGTCTTTCTTCTGCCTGCTAATAGGCCTCTATAAACCTTAGGAATGCACAGTACAATTGCAATCAGCATAATAGGTCCATACATCCTGCAGTATTTGATGTAATCATCAGCAAGAACATTGGATTCATAACCAGCATTTATAAATGGGAACATTCTGGTTATATATATCCAGAGTCGTGTGACATCAGTTATTGCAAATGTCACCCAGCTGACTACGATGACAAATATCAGATATATTCTGGATAACACTTTTGTTTTGTATAAAAGCTTATTTAAAAACAATTTTTCAAGCGAGATAAAAACAAATAATATTCCAGCCCATATCAAAAAATTAAGGCTTCTGCCATGCCAAACACCTGTTAACAGCCAAACAACAAACAAATTAATAAGTGTAACGATAACACCTTTTCTATTGCCGCCTAGTGGTATATAAATATAATCTCTAAACCACTTTCCGAGTGTTATATGCCATCTACGATAAAACTCGCTTACACTTCTTGAAGCATATGGACTGTCAAAGTTCACTGGTATTCTAAATCCAAGCATATTGCCAAGACCCATCGCCATAAGCGTATATCCGCAAAAATCAAAATAAAGCTGAAGTGAAAAAGCTACTGCTCCCATCCAGGCTAACGGTGTGGATATACTCTCAAAACCTATTTTTTCTATTTCAAAAAATAAGAGTCCTACCTTGTCGGCTAACAAAACCTTCATTGCCAGCCCCATAATAAAAAGCTTCAGAGCTCTATCGAATCTTCTAATATTAATGTTTCTCTGCTCCAGGCTTTCAGAGAATTGGCTGTATCTCGTGATAGGTCCCTGAAAAAGCTTAGGAAACATACATATATAAGCAAAATATTTTACTATACTGTCCTCAGCCTTCACCCTGCGATTATAAATATCCGCAAGATAAGCAATCATAGTAAATGAATAAAAACTAATACCTAGAGGCAGTATCTTCACATAGTATTTATATACAAATAAAACTGCTAAAATAACCGTAATACCTGCAATAAATAAAGCTTTTCTAAGCAAGATGTAAGACTCTTTGTTTTCAAGAAAGGATATTCCCCTGGCCATAAGAAAACTGTAAATGCCAAGCAGAACTAAGATCAGGGTATTGTAATAATGACCTGATGCAAAATCCGCATAAAAAACAAAGGCTAAACTTCCTATAATAAGCCAAATATTGGCCAAAGAAGCTTTACTACGGTTAAGTTTTAATAGGGTATAGTAAATGACAAGAAATACTGGTAAAAAAACTATTATAAATTCTAATGTTGAAAAAGACATAAATATAGCACCGATTCCCTGTCAAAACTTATACCCAATATAACATTGTGCTAATAGGTGTCAATTTTATTTGTGCAACATTTTGTAACATAAATGTAACAACTCGTCGCATTCCCTTATGGGCTCTAGTTTTGAGAAAAAATAAAAAAAATAAGGAAAATTTTATGTTGTTGACATAAGATTTTCCTTATTGTAAACCCTTGTATTTATTGGGTTTCAGACGTTTTTCATTTTTTTATTTTATAAAATAGCTACAAAGATTCCTGCTATTATCACAGCTGCACATATAAGCTTATATCTTACATTTTTTTCTTTGAAGATCAATTTACCACCAATAATTGTTACAATGCAGCCGCTCTGTTTTATGAGCGTCATTACAGTAACTTTACTCTCTTTAACGGCATTAGCCTCAAACAGAGCTTTATCAGCTAAAACAAACAGAATAGCTAACAGCCATATCCATCCATTCTTTATGACACTCTTACTTATTTTTGTCTTAGTAACAATTACATAGATAAGATAATAACCTACCAAAAACAGCATATACCATACCTGAAGCTGCTCACTGGTGACATCCTTCATTAATATCTTGTCCATAAGCCCGGATACAGCATTAAGCATACATGAAGCAAATGCTGCCACTACATAGATGGGTTTAACACCCTCACTTTCACTTTTATTACCAGGCTTGAACTTCAGCATAAGTAATCCAAGACTGACAAGTATTAGTCCGGCTACCTGTCCTGGTTTCATTATTTCATGGAGAACAACTATTCCAAGACATGTGGCAAAAAGCACTCTCGATAGATCAAGTATTCCATACAAACTTACTGGCATGGACTTTAATGCTCTAAAAGAAAAAATCCATGCCAAGAAAATACAAAAAGATTTAAGTGCTATCCAAAAATAGAATCGCGTTTCAAGGCCGCCAGCCATTGGTACCTGTGGTAGTACCATTATGAATGATAAAAAGGTATATGCCAGAAGAACTTCCATAACCGTATTTTTAGTCATGGCTTTTTTCTTAACAATCTCTCTGGCCCCTTTCGCCAAACCATAAAATAAAGTAAGTAACATCCACATATATAGATTCCTACCTTACCCTATACGTACTCAAACATCTTCTCTGCATCCTCTTTATGCAGAGGCGCCTTGGTATCAAGAACCTTTACCTTAGTCTCTTTATTACCAAATGTAACAACAATAATATCACCTGGTTTAACCTCAAGTGATGCCTTGGCTACTTTGTCATTTACTGTAATTCTTCCTGCATCGCATGCTTCATTGGCGATAGTTCTTCTCTTTATAATTCTTGATTCCTTAAGATATTTATCTAATCTCATATATTCATCCTTTCTCTTATATAAGTAACCATAGTAAGTATTACAACTGAGTCAGTTCAGCAAACGAATAGTGTTCATCTGCTGAAATATTATCTAACTCCAAAGTATAGCTTCTGGTACTGTAGCCTTCTTTTCTAAGCGTAACCACTGCGAATCCCTCTTTCTTTTTGAAAGAAGTTGGTGCCACACCTATATATGTTCCATCAACATAGACCTCTACACCTGCTGGACCATCAATATATACCCTTGCTCTCTCATCTGTTGATATAATATCTAACGAATTATCAGTTGCTGTATTATTAGACACTGTGCTACTCTCTGGTATCTGATTTCCACTGGTACTAGGTGTCGCATTACCTGAAACCGTAGGCGAAGTAATAATGTTCTCAGATACATTTGGCACTGATGGCGGCGGAGTAATAATATGATTGTCTGAAACAGTACTATTAGTTGATACACTTGTCTCCTGCTTTGCATTTTCCTTTTCAAGTGTAACATCAATATTGGCACTACTAGATCCAACCTTAAGGTACTTCGATATAGTCTTATAACCTTTGGCTGATATATTCATCTGATGAATACCATACTCAAGCTCCACAGGAGCTGATATATCAACCTGCTTTCCATCTATTAATACCTTGGCATCGTCTGGACTAACTATAAATACAATACTTCCCTTTTTAGCTTCGCCTTGCCAGCCACTTACATCAATACTATATTCCTTGCCGGCTTCAACGCTTAATCTTTCTGTGCCTATACAGCCTAGATGAGATACTGTTACCTCAATATCCCCTGATGGAATGGCAAGAAGCATTTCATCCTGAATCTGATATACCTTACTATTATCTACCTCAATAAAACCTCCAACAAAGAAGCTGTCGTTTTCAAGTCTAAGATAGCCATGACTTCTGTCAATAATAATACTATTAATAGTATGGCCAAATCCCTGAACAGTTAATACATCAACATCATTGATATCCATGAGTTCAGCCTGACCACCTGGTCCAATAATGACAACATCCCCTGAAACGGCATATTCTTCTTTGCCAATCATCATTTTTCTTGAGCCAAGCTCATAATCCTCTAATCCACTTAATACAAATGCATCAGATGATAGCTGAAGACTGTTAAGCCTTTTCGAAGACTTCATAAAATTAAGATTGACTATATCACCTTCACTTATCTGTGCAAAGGAAAGCGCCTGTCCATACTTATCATAGAAGGTTGTTGCCCCATCAAAATTAAGCGTATATTTTTTATATATGCTTAGCGTCATAAAAGTCACCGTACTATTAGCCACATCTTTGCTGATAACTATGGCTGTATCAGCACTGTCATAATTGCCAGGAGCTGACATATAAAATTCTGTACCCAGATTGTTATTGCCACTTGGCCCCGGCTTCATAGCGCACGCGCCAAGACATAATGCAAGTAGCGACACTGCAATAATTAGAATATTCTTTTTTAATATACTTTTTTTCGAAGTAATAATTCTCATATCTACTTGTAATAAGTTGTATTAATAATTTACTATTCCTGTATTTCCTGGTTTTTGTATTCTTCCAGATGAGCAAGTAAATACTCCTTAGTATTATGCTCTGGCTCTTCAATTACATCCTGAAGCATAACTCCCAGTATCTTACCCAGAACTGGGCCTGGGGTTATACCAAGTCCTATAAGATCGCTACCACCCACCGCCAGGTCTTTCATTTTAAAGCAGTTATTGTCTGCTATAATTTCATTATATAATTCCTCTAAGCGTTTTATGCTTTCAAGCTTCTCACTTCGCATATAATCACTTTGGGCCATAACATCAGCATATTTGACATTTAACAGCCTAGGAAAAGCATGGTCGCTAAGCTTATTTAATACTTTTCGTACACTTTTGGTATTCTCATCTATTTGCCTGTCATGATTGGCGGCAAGCTCAGCCACTGCATCTATGGTCGCGTTGTCATATTTAAGTCTTCGCATAACATCCTTCGCCATAGCTGCACTCATAGCTGGATGTCCCCAAAAATGTGTTACACCCTGTTCATCAACCTGCATAGCCTGAGGCTTTGCCATATCATGAAATAGCATGGCTAATCGAACCACTTTATCTGCTGGTGTGTATTTGAGTGACTGTAATATATGCTCACCTACATCATACATATGATGCTTATGCTGCTGTTTTGTTCCCATTGCGATATCAAATTCAGGCATAAAAATGCTGGTAAGCTTAGTATTATAAAAAAGCTTGAACATATAAGGATTATCGGACATAAGAAGCTTATCCATCTCAACACGTATTCTCTCCGCACTGATTTTAGACAGGTTACTTCCAAGTTTTGTTATGGCTGCATATGTATCCTTCTCAATCTCATATCCAAGCTGAGCTGCAAATCTTATGGCACGCATCATTCGAAGAGCATCCTCACTAAATCTGTCCTCTGCACACCCAACAGCCCTTACTATCCCTTTTTTAAGGTCACTTTCTCCTCCAAATAAATCGACAAGACCTATTTCAGGATGATATGCCATGGCATTAATGGTAAAATCACGTCGCTTCAAATCGTCGGATAACAAACTTGTATATGTCACATTGTCTGGATGGCGTCCGTCGCTATAATCTCCATCAATACGATACGTAGTGACTTCATACTGATCATCACCCATAAGTATAGTAACGGTTCCATGTTTAAGCCCCGTATCAATTGTACGTCTGAAAAGAGCTTTAACCTCATAAGGATTAGCTGATGTAGTAATATCCCAGTCATTAGGTTCTCTTCCAAGCAGCGAGTCACGTACACATCCGCCAACTACATAAGCTTCATATCCTGCTTCATTTATTCTATTTATAATTTCTTCTGCACCCGAAGGTATTTTTATTGTCATAGAAATCCTTATATATTAATAAACATTCTTTTATAAATTATCTTTTACCAAGAATAAAAAAACTGAGTGACGTTTCCATCACTCAGTTAATAATAACAAAAATCTCAGATTATTGCATCCTTAATGAATGCGATATAAACGCAGGATATTAGTCCTCATCAATACCCATAGACTTGATGTACTCAATAACATCGCCTACTGTTTCAAAATTCTCAAGCTCCTCATCATCAACCTTGATTCCATACTCATCCTCAAGTGCCATAACGAGTTCCATAAGCTCGAATGAATCTGCTCTTAAATCCTGCTTAAAAGAAGTATCCTCTGTTATAACCATACCTGGTGATACATGTAACTGTTCAGCTATAAGTTCTGCGATTTTTTCTAACATATATTCTTTTCTCCAGTTTTTTCTTAATATATTGTCTCAGTAACCCTAAAGACAATTGTAGTATAGTAACAAGGATAATATTTGTCAACATCATTTTATAAGATAATCATATACCTCACGTTTGCTGATTCCTCTATCCTTAGCCACCATTTTCATGGCTTCTTTTCGATCTATTCCCTGAGCTTCATACATGCTCATATGCTCTTCTATACTCATAGAGTCAAAGCTTTGCTGCTTCTCCTTTTGAAGTTCCAGAACATCCTTACCTTCAATAACAAGCACATATTCTCCTCTAGGATCCTCTGTCTCATACATATCAAGAGCTGTATTAATAGTTGTTGGTAGCACTGTTTCAAATCGCTTAGTTAGTTCTCGGCATATCGATATTTTTCTGTCACCAAGCACTTCTCCAAGCTCTCTAAGTGTCTTAACTAAATGATGAGGTGCCTCATATATAATGATAGTTCTAGTTTCATTAGCAAGAAGTTCAAGAATAGTCCTTCGCTCCTTCTTATCAGGAGGCAAAAATCCCTCGAAGCAGAACCTTCTAGTAGAAAGTCCAGACATAGTAAGCGCTGTTATACAAGCTGCCGGACCTGGAAGAGACGTTACTACAATCCCTTCTTCCTGACACATTTTTACAAGAACCTCACCCGGGTCAGAAATGGCAGGTGTGCCTGCGTCAGAAATAAGTGCAATATTCTGACCTTCATGAAGTTTGGCGATAAGCGTTCTTGCCTTATCAACCTTATTATATTCATGATAACTTGTCATTGGAGTTTTTATTCCAAAATGAGTGAGTAAATGAATACTGTTTCTTGTGTCCTCAGCTGCTATAAGATCCACTGTATTCAAGGTCTCAAGAACTCTTGCAGTTATATCACCAAGATTTCCTATTGGCGTTGCGCAAAGATATAATTTACCATCCATTTATCTGTCTCCATTATTAATACCCATATATATCATATATTTCATCCATATACACACCTGGCTCCTTGTATATAACAAGTGGTTTTTCAACCGTAAGCCTTGGCTTTCCACCCTTGGCAGCATCAATCAACACCATATTAGGCTCCTTATCCGCAAAAGGATAAATTAACTGCATTCGTTTTGGCTCAAGATGATACTTATTCATAATAACAAAAATCTCTGATAACCTAAATGGTCTGTGCACCATGTAAAAGTGTCCACTCGATTTTAACAGTCTCGACGCCTCTCTAATAACGTCCTCTAAAGAACATAATACTTCATGACGCGCAATTGTTTTAGGCTCATCAAGGTTTTTTAGTCCATGATTATCTATCATATATGGTGGATTACTGGTGACTACTTCAAAAGAAGCAGGACAAAATAATTCTCCTGCTTCCTTAATATCACCTGTAACAATTTCTATTTTATCCTGAAGATTGTTTAATAAAACACTTCTTCTTGCCATATCAGCACTTTCTTCCTGAATTTCAAGAGCCGAATAATGGCTGGCCTCACACTTAGCCGAAAGAAGAATTGGAATAATACCTGTGCCTGTTCCAAGGTCTATAACCCTGCTTCCTCTTCGTATATAATCTGCTGCAAATCCTGTTAGTAAAACAGCATCCATCCCGAAACAAAATTTCTCCGGATTTTGTATTATCTTAAGATTATTACGCTGAAGATCATCCAATCTTTCATTATCTTTAAGATTAATTGTCATCGAGCTTAGACTTGCCTCCATTAGCATCCTGCTTTTCCATACGCTCAAGCTCTTTCATTTCACGCTTTTCTTCTTCAGTCATGTCTTTGCGATCTTTGTTATTATCCTTATGATGACGTCTCTTGAACTTAAGCTCATCTACTGCATAATCCTTAATTTCTTTTTCGCCATTCTCTTCTACAATAACCTTAACACGCTGACGAAGAACATTCACAGAGTGAACCTCGCCCTTCATTCCTTCTGGAGTAGTAACATAGTCACCTGTTCCTGGAAGCTTTCTATTGAGTTCCTCGTATGTTTCCTCTTCATTTTTAAGACAGCACATAAGTCGTCCACATACACCCGATATCTTTGTAGGGTTAAGCGACAATCCCTGCTCCTTAGCCATCTTAATAGATACTGGCGCAAATTCTGGAAGATGAGTATGACAGCAAAGAGGTCTGCCACATATACCAATACCACCAAGTATCTTGGTCTCATCACGAACACCAATCTGGCGAAGCTCTATACGTGTTCTAAATACACCTGCAAGATCTTTTACCAGTTCTCTGAAATCTACTCGACCGTCAGATGTGAAATAAAATAAGAGTTTATTATTATCAAATGTATATTCTGCATCAATCAGCTTCATATCAAGCTGATGGTGTCTTATTTTCTCATGGCAGATTTTAAGAGCTTCTTTTTCTTTTTCTCTATTTTTCTTCTGCTGCTCATCATCGGCAGGTGTTGCAACACGAATAACTGGTTTGAGTGGCTGTACGACCTTTTCATCCTCAACCTCTCTAATACCACCTACTACTGAACCATATTCCACGCCTCTTGCTGTTTCTACAATAACGTGATCAGTACGTTTAATATTGAAATCCAGTGGTGAGAAAAAATAAACCTTACCAGCTGTTCTGAATCTAACTCCTACAATTTTCTGCATTATCTATATACCTCCAACTAGTTCTCCTTGATTGTAAGGAGAAGTAGCTCCATAGTCAGCTCGAAGCTTACATTAGAACGTAGTCTCATTTTTGCTGTCTGAAGAGCCTTAGTAACTTCCTCAATACCTTCATAGTCAGTACGTGAAGCCACTTTATTTATATACTGAATCTCATCCTTGAATATGAGATGATTTACATCATGTGTAGCCTTAAACAAAAGAACATCTCTATACCACACACCCATAATATCAAGATAATCATCAATATTAAAACCGTAGTCCTTAATGCGTTTAAGCGCCTCCATAACTTCGGCCATTTCCATATCATAAATATTTTTCAGAAGCGACAAAGCTTCCTTTCGTATCTTATCAAAGTCCTCACTTGATGCAAGTGCTTTCGCTCTACCCACATTACCACGTGCGAATGCAATACATATCTCGGCACGGTAATCTGGAACTCCAAGCTGCTTCATGAGATAATCTCTCATCTCATTATCTTTAACAGGCTTCATATTTAAAACTACACATCTGCTAAGAATAGTAGGAAGCATCACTTCTGTGGAACTACATAATAAAATGAATACTGCATAAGCAGGTGGCTCTTCTATGGTTTTGAGTAATGCATTCTGAGCCTGAGGAGTCATTTTATCTGCCTCTTCAACAATGTACACTTTATAAGGACTGTTGTATGGCTTAATCATCACTGTGTTATTAATACCATCACGAACGTCATCAACACCTATTACATTAGGCTTTTCATGTGTAACAAAAATAATATCTGGATGATTCTGTGTTTCTGCCTGCTTACATGAATGACATTCACCACATGGCTCTGTCCCCTTCTGCTCACAAAGAAGAGTTTCAGCAAATATCTTGGCTATGAACTCTTTTCCTGATCTGTTTTCTCCACATATAAGATACGCATGTGAAACCTTATTATTTTCTATAGCTCCCTGTAACTGGGTTTTGATATGATCTTGTCCTACTACATCAGCAAATTTTGCCATTATTAAATTCCCCTATATAAATACTCTTACATAAATATATCTAATAACAGTCCACGTATCTCACCTATCTTGGCGAGAACTGCCATATTATCTTTTTCATCCTTGCATAATTCCTGAGCAAGCTCATCAAGGTTGGAATCAACAAGTCGGATTATACCGTATACTCTATGCCTTCCTTTTCTATCAAGAAAGTTCTCTCTCGAAAATTCATGAGAACGATTAACTATCTCATTCATGAATTCCTTAATAAGACTTCGATATTTACGCATGTCACGAATATCTTTTTTCTTGCCTATCTTCTCTCCCTGTGCAGATATTTCTGTCATGAGCGAAGTCAGCTTTTCCTGAAGGTCACTTTCAGATATATGACTGGCCAGCATGAACTTAAATGAATCATCAGTATTAGTCACTCTGTTAGTGTCCACAGACATGGACGGTTCTATTATTTGGTTGACCTTGATGTCCATATAGTATCCCTCATTTCATCCATGCAACGATACAAATCATCGTTAATATATTTCTTATCTATACCTGCTGCAATTAGCTTTTCTTCTGAGAAATCTTCATCGTCTGCTAGGAATCGTCTACACATCTCAGTGTACTTTGGAGATTCCTGTGAGCGTTCTCTTTTAAGAGCTCTTTCAAGTCTGATACCATCATCTAGCTCAACATAAAGAGGTATCACCTTGTCTGCTCCATAATAATCCCTGATTTTAATATATGATTCCAGTGTTCCTATTATCAGGTAATCCTTAGAATCAAGGAATACCTCCTGGTCCACTGTAAAATAATACCAGTCTCCATGACAGGTATGATAACAGCGATGCTCTATGACTTTACCTTGTTCTACCAAGCTTTCAAAGCCTTCCTTGTTAGTAAAGTGATACTCTCTGCCTTCAGCTTCACCACTTCTAATTGGTCTTGTAGTAAATGGAACAATACGTTCTAAAGATAACTCATTTTCCCCAAGAAGATTGCTGTATAAGGTATCTTTACCGCTAGCGCTCTTACCCATAAGACAAAATATATGTCCCATACTATGCCTCCGGTCTATTTTTGCTTTCGCGAAGCACCTCTATACGCTCCATAAACTCGCCTTTGATCACATATCCACTTCTTCTGTAATGATTGATAAGTGTCAGTAAGTCACGGGTTATCTTCTGTCCTGGCACAAGTATTGGCTGCTCAGAAGGATATACTCCCACGAATGCACCTGATACTCGACCCTCGCACATATTAATTGGTACAGATTCTTTCTCACTGTTAATCGCTTCATGTATTGGCTTAACTATTGTCAGTTTTTCTGCTGCTGGATAAGCCGATGCCGTGCCACTGCTTTCATTGCTGCTTACACCAAACAAAGCCTCAAGGCTTCCAAGGTCACGACCACCACTCATAGTTCTGGTAGTCTCTTCCTTAGCTTCAAGCTCATTATCAAGCTTTGCAAGAGCTGATGCCAGTTTTTCATAACCTTCATCAGTATCACATATAGAAAATCCAACAAGAACATATTCTGGAGTTGATAATATCGGTAATATACCAAACTCCTTTTTCAGTCTGTCATATAACTGTTTACCGTTCATGTTCTTTGCCTTAGGACTTAATATCATTTTACCTATTTCTGGAGTATCGCTTCTTCCCATTGTAAAGGCATCAAACACTTCAATATGATTAAGCTTCTTCAGTTCATCACTAAGTGATGCTCTCTTGTCATAAAATCTCTGCCATGCATTGTTATCATCATCTGAAATATAATCAAGGCACTTATCCATACCAAGTAGTAGAGGGAATGATGGCTCATCATCCTGGAACATGCCAAGAAAATCTCGAATTTTATCATTATCAATTATTGAACCATTGATATGAAGAACACCTGTCTGAACTGGGCTAGGAAGTGATTCACTAAGACTATGAAGTACAATATCCGCACCACACTCAACTGCATTAATTGGTAAAAAGCCAGCAAAGCCAAAGTGTGCACCATAGGAAGCATCTACAATAAGAGGGATCCTGTGCTCATGAAGAAATTCAGCAATATCTTCAACCTCAGAAGAAATACCATCAAGTGTTGGAGATGTAAGTATAACTGCCTTAACATCATCATTCTTCTTGATACTTTCCTCTATTACTTCTATAGTAAGACCCTTGGTATAACCATAGTCCTCATCAACATCTCCTGATATATATACAGCACGAAGCTCTCGAAGCTGAATAGCATTATACACATAGCGTCTGCTGTTTCGCATTACAAGGACTTTATCGCCTCTATTAAGAGTAGCAAAAACTGCAGCCATCATACCTACACTTACACCACCTGTAAGAATATATGACTCATCCGCCTTGTATACTCTAGACATCCTGTTTCTAGCATCACAAAGTGAGCCATCCTCCAATGACATTTTGTCAAAGCCCTGAACGCCAGCTATATCTCTCTTATAAAATTCACTTAAAAAATCATTCTCATAAAAGCTACGCTTATGACCTGGTCCCTGAAAAGGATACACATCACTATAAACATAGTCTTCTACTAACTCTGTTAATTCACCCATAATGAACCTCTATCTATAACAATCCATTAAATGTGTTTTAGGCACACACACTTTAATTATATCAATTAAGCACTCAACTTGCCACTATTATAACCACTAGCACAAACTAGAACGCCTGATGCTTAACCACTTCATATTCATTGTTACTCTGATAATATGGACACTCTCGTGTATTACCCTGTAAGAATCTGACCATATCGTCTTCATCAAGGTCCATATCACATACATAACATTCATAATCCTCGTCGTACACTAGATTATTGCATGAATCACAATTTGATACTTCTGCCATAATTTCTCCAATTTATATAACTCTTCTTACTGTAATAATGGTTCTAAATGTTGCACTACCGATTTTAATACCACCACTAGGCGTACTGGCATGAACTATCTGACCATTACCTATATATATCGCAACATGGCCCGAATAACATATAATATCTCCAGGCTGTGCCTCACTATATGATACCTCACGTCCAACGCTCTGCTGCGCCGATGACGATCTTGGAAGATTATAACCAAAATTCTTATAAACAGACATTGTAAATCCTGAACAGTCTGCGCCCTGAGTAAGACTGGTGCCACCATATACATAAGGATTACCAATAAACTGGCATCCATAATTGGCTATGGCCTTACCAAGATCACTACCTCCAGAATTATAAATAGGGGTGGTGTCATAAGTAACGTTTCCTGTTGTTGTCACTGTTACACCAGTACCATTTTGTGCAGCCTCTGCAAGAAGCTTGGCCTCTTCCTCTGCCTTCTTTCTCGCTTCCTCTGCTTCGGCTTCTGTAATCTGTGCATCAAGACTTTGCAGCGCAGCATTCTGAGCTGCAATTGTAGCAGCATATTGATTGGCCTGACTTTGAGCAGCTGATATCTTAGCTGCATAGTCATCGGAAAGTTCCTGAAGTTCATCAATAACCAATTCCATGCTGGCCTGTTCTTCCTCATATTCAGCCTGAAGATCAAGTAGTTCTTCTCTCTCTGTTTCAAGCGAGCTTTTTAGTTCACTTACTTCCAATACTGTGTCTTGATACTCTCCAAGCATTTGCCTGTCATAGCTATACAGTCCTTCTATGTAATCAGCTCTTGTAAGTGCTTCACTAATACTTCCAGACTCCATGTATACAGTAAGCAAATCTTCATTACCTGTTTCATACAGATACTGGATTCGTATCTTCATTGCATCGTACTGCTCCTGCTCGCGAAGTATAGCATCGTTAAGAGCTACTGTGGCATTATCGATATCAGTTTCCTTGTTAGCAATGTCTACATCTAACAATTCCAGTTCAAGCATTATCTGAGTGAGTGCACTCGTAGTTTCTTCGATACTATCCTCAACTGTTCCAAGTTCTGATGTTAATGAGTATATGGTGCTATTGGTAGCGTTTAGCTTTCCTTCGTTCTCTTCCTTTTCCTGCTCGGTTTTATCTTTTTCATCCTTAAGCTCGTCAGAAGTCTTATCGGCTAATGCTTCTACTGTAGTCAAAGCTAATGTCGACACGATAAGTAACACGCTAAAGAGCACATTTATCCATCTTATTTTTATATATTTCTTCATTACCATATATTTTAACACAAATCATCAAATTCTTGCGATTTTGGGTGAATTTTGATAAAATATTTTCTAGTCGAACCCTGTTCGAAGCATGACCTAATATTTATATAAGGAGGACAAACCATTGCCTACTTGGTTAATAGTAACTCTTATCGTCATCGCAGTATTGGTTATTCTACTTGTAGTTCTCTACTTTGCTGGCAGAAAGCTTCAGAAAAAGCAGGATGAACAGCAGTCATTATTAGAGGCTAACAAGCAAACTGTGACGATGCTGGTTATAGATAAGAAACGTATGAAGATAAAAGACGCCAACCTTCCACAGGCTGTTATGAGTCAGGTTCCAAAGTTTTCTAAAAACATCAAGGCACCACTCGTTAAGGTCAAAGTTGGACCTCAGGTTCTCACAATGTTTTGTGATGAAAAGATTTATGATTATATACCTGTGAAGAAAGAGGTTAAGGCCGAAGTAAGTGGTATGTATATTGTAGGTATCAAAGGATTACATGGTACAGCCATTAAAAAGGATGAGGTTAAGAAAGGCTTTTGGAAGAGAGCTCTTGAAAAAGCTCAGGAGAAGGCTGGTTCTAAGCCAGTAAAATAATAACTGATAATTAAAAATCCCAACCAGATTTCGATGGTTGGGATTTTTTTATTACTTGTTTTATCTTTTTCTTAATTCTTATCTTGTTTTTCGTTATTGTTTTTCTTGTTTTTATTAATATTCTTTTTCTTTTCTTCTGTTATTATTCGTTTTCTTACGTTATTCTTTTTCTTTAGATGCTATGGTTGCTCCGCCTTACATAGTCTCGTCAGCTGAAGTCACACCATTCTTATAGTCATCAAACTTTTTGAGTACCGCATCATATGTGTTCTTACATATTTCTGGTAACTCAGCGCCCCATGTTTTTTCAGCCTTTTTGTAGCCCTTCTTAAAGGCTTCAACCATGCTGTCCATCTTGTCAGGATCTCCGCCGGTAAGTGCCATGGCAAAGTCGAATATACGTGATGATGTCTGTTCTACTCCGTAGTATCCATCTTCAGCAATATCCTTCTTGGCCTGAGCTTTTGTCTCAGCATCAACTTCAAGGCTCTCATAAAAGCTCTTAAGACCATTGGCAGCATTATATGTTTTACCCTGCTGCGTCATAAGCTTAGTTACAATATCCTG
Organism: Lachnospiraceae bacterium UBA1748; assembly: GCA_002314855.1. Classification (GTDB taxonomy): domain Bacteria; phylum Bacillota; class Clostridia; order Lachnospirales; family Lachnospiraceae; genus NK4A136. The sequence goes on along the minus strand of DCHQ01000002.1, from coordinate 9,208 downwards.
GAGTTGCTGGGTTCTTGCTTCAGCATCTGCCTTGAGTTTGGCTACAAGCTCTGGATTCTTAGTATACTTATTAGTAGAAGCTGCTTTATTATCTGCCTCAGCCGACTTCTCGTATACTACACCTTCATTATCAAATGCACTCTTAGTCTCTTCTTTTGCCTCAGCCGGCTTTTTAGAAGACGTACTTGTCGTACTCTGATAAACACCGTAAGCACTAGCCACATCCGTAATTCCGTTTACGTTCATACTATACCTCCTTGTATTATTTTTTTCGCAAAAATGTCATCCTGACACCTTTGCTTATCTATTATATCGGACCATAAATAATAAAGTTTATAGTTCTGCTCTAATTTTCATAAAAACTTCTGTCGTAGGCTGATTATCAATTGATAATATATATTCAAGAACTATTTCATATTCATCAGCTTTTTTTATACACTGAACATTCTTACTAAAAAAAGACATATTAATCACGCCATATGGTGTACGATAATTGCATTTTGTGACCTTGCCATTTTCAAACACCATCCCTGAACTACCTGTGCCCTTAGCTGTTCTAGTGACTTTATGGTCGCTGTCAACTTTTATGATATTCTTGATGATTTCTTCAGTTTCATCTTCTATCTGATCATAAATAATACAGTATGTATCTCCTACACGTCCGGCTTTACCTTCATACACATAGGACTCTTTTATCACTTCATCACTATCAATACTTTTTTGTCTGGTATCAACATAGACCTTCTTCTTATCACTCATGATTTTCCATTTCTTCAAGATTAAGATTTCTAATAATAGCCTGTCCCTGTTTGCTAATATGGTTCTTCACAGTTTTAACTGCTTCTTCAAGATCCTTCTTTTCAATACTTTCTAGCATTGCCCTATGCTCACGTACCAGTTCTCCATGAATCGTTACATCTTTAACATACTCATATCGATATCGATACATCTGCTCAGAAAGATTTTGCATCATCTGGACAAGCTTCTCATTGCCGCTGGCCTCTATTATAATATCGTGAAACCTGACATCAGCCTCTGCAATCTCAGCTTCATTGCCTTCCTTCACTGTCTTTTCAAATCTTGCATTAGTAGCTCTAAGTTCCTCAAGCTGCTCTTCTGTAACTCTTTGACATGCCAGTGTTATGGCCAACTCTTCAAGAGCTTCTCTAACTTCCAAAACATCCTTTAGATTTTTAAATGAGATTTTGGCTACTCTGGCACCGCATCTTGGAATCATGATAACAAGGCCTTCAAGCTCAAGCATACGCATGGCTTCTCTTATAGGTGTTCGACTTACCCCCATCCTCGATGCAAGATCAATTTCCATCAGTCTCTCTCCTGGTTCAAGGTTACCCTTTATAATAGCCTGACGAAGAGTCTTAAAAACCACATCTCTAAGGGGCAAATATTCATCATTAACTATTCGAAGAAAATCATCCATTAATAACACCTGTTGCCTTCACAAATATATCAGGATATTTGTCTTTTAATTCTGCTTCTGCAACCAAAGCTGCCTCCATGCTGTCAAAAAGTCCAAATACTGTTGGACCAGAACCACTCATATTACTTCCAAGTGCTCCAGCCATCAAAATATCATGTTTAAGTTCTTCTATTATGTCGTATTCCGATGCAGTTACCTTCTCAAGGTAATTGCCCATAGTGGCAGCTACCTTCTTGGTATCTCCAGCAGCAAAAGCATCTATTACTTTATCTACGTCTGGATGCTCTGGTCCGACTGCTGGACCTACAGATAACCCAAGACTCTGATATACATGCTTAGTCGATACATTAAGATTTGGCTTTGTGATCAGCGCATACATCTCTGTTTTATTTTCAAGAGTTGTCATTTCCTCGCCTATGCCTTCGCATAAAGCACATCCACCCTTTATACAAAATGGTATATCCGCTCCAAGAGTAACTCCTATCTCACATAACTCTTCTTCAGATAATCCAAGTTCAAACAGGTCATTCATTCCGAGTAATACTGCAGCACCATCTGTACTTCCGCCTGCCATACCTGCGGCTACTGGAATTCTTTTATCTATAAAAATCTTTATACCAGAACAAATATTGAACTTATCTATAAGAATCTTTGCTGCCTTTACAGCAAGATTGCTATCATCCGTAGGAACATCCTTGCTATTTGTTCCTATCTCGATTCCGCTTTCTATTTTTTCTAAAGTAATTACATCATATAAATCAACCTGTTGCATAATAGTCTTTATAAGATGATATCCATTTTCTTTCTTGCCTGTAATATCAAGTCCAATATTTATTTTTGCATACGCTTTTCTTTCAACAACCATTTTGTCACCTCATTATTTGAAAAAAGCATATCTTATACACCAAGATATGCTTTCTTAACCTCATCATTTTCAAGCATCGCATCTGCTTTACCACTAAGAGTGATATTTCCAGTCTCTAATACATATGCTCTATCTGCTATTCCAAGTGCCATCTTTGCATTCTGCTCAACAAGAAGAATACTGATTCCTATCTCATGACAATACTTGATAATAGAGAATACTTCTTTTACTAAAAGTGGTGATAATCCCATTGATGGCTCATCCATTAATATAAGCTTTGGCTTACTCATAAGAGCTCTACCCATAGCTAACATCTGCTGCTCACCACCAGACAATGTACCTGCTGGCTGATTCTTTCGCTCCTCAAGTCTAGGGAAATACTCGTAAACCTGCTTAAGTGTAGCCTCAATCTCTGCCTTGTCTTTACGTGTATATGCACCCATCTTAAGGTTCTCATATACAGAAAGATTTGCAAAAACTCTTCTTCCTTCTGGAATATGAGCCATTCCCATAGATACTATTTTATGACCAGAAATCTTAGTAATATCTTTTCCTTCAAAAACTATTGAACCAGCACTTGATGGAATAACACCACTAACTGTATTTAATATAGTAGTCTTTCCAGCACCATTAGCACCTATAAGTGCTACAATTTCGCCTTCATTTAATTCAAATGATATTCCCTTAATAGCCTGGATAAGTCCATAATTAACTTTTAAATCTTTTACTTCCAGCATTGCCATAATATTAATCTCCTATGTATGCCTTTATTACCTCTGGATTGCTAAGTACATCCATGGTCTTGCCCTGACAAAGGACCTGGCCAAAATTAAGTACGGTTAACTCTTCACAAATACCTGATACAAGTTTCATATCATGCTCAATTAGTAGTACAGTCATCTTAAAATGATCACGCACAAATCTAATTGTCTTCATAAGTTCTTCTGTCTCGTTTGGATTCATACCCGCAGCTGGCTCATCAAGGAGCAGAAGCTTTGGATTTGTTGCTAAAGCTCTTGCTATCTCTAGTTTTCTCTGCTTACCATAAGGAAGATTCTTGGCAAGTAAATCTGCTTCACCATCAAGATCAAAAACCTTAAGAAGTTCCAACGCCTTTTCATCCATTTCCTTCTCAATTTTCTTGTACTTAGGTAATCGCAAAATACCTGTCAACATCGAATACTGCTTCTCATTGTGAAGACCTATCTTAACATTATCGATAACAGTCTGCTCTGTAAATAAACGAATATTCTGGAATGTTCGAGCTATACCTGCTTTATTAATTTCTACAGTTTTCTTTCCTGTTATATTCTGACCATCAAGTACTATAGAACCATCTGTAGGTGTATACACACCTGTAAGCATATTAAATACAGTTGTTTTACCTGCACCATTTGGTCCTATAAGTCCATACAACTGACCTTCTTCTATCTTGATATTAAATTCATCAACAGCACGAAGACCACCAAATGAAATTCCTAAATTCTTTACTTCAAGCATAGCCATATTATTCCACCTGACCTTTCTTTGAAGTCTTATTGTTTATAGAAGCCATAACCTTCTTCTTCCAGTTTACAGCAGCTGGTGCCCAGTTAAAGAGCATCATACTAATAAGAAGAACTGAATAAATAAGCATTCTGTAATCTGCCAATCCTCTAAGTCCTTCTGGAAGAATTGTAAGAATTGTTGCAGCTATAATCGAACCTCTAAAGCTTCCCATACCACCCAATACTACAAATACAAGAATCATAATTGACATATTGTATCCAAAGTTTGTAGGTGTTGCAGTAAGTGTTGATAAGTTATGTGCATATAAAACTCCACCAGCACCTGCAATGGCAGCTGAGATTACAAATGCCATCATTTTATACTTAGTTATATTAATACCAACTGATTCAGCAGCAATTCTATTATCACGAATAGCCATAATAGCTCTACCACTTCTTGAATCTACTAAATGAAATACAACGAATAATGCCACGAAGATAAGAATCATTCCTATGGTAAAGTTTGATAAATGAGGAATTCTATTAATTCCTTTAGCACCATTTACAAGCCACATCTCACCGATTGCTTCATCTACTTCTATGGCACCACCATCAGTAATAGCAACCTTCATACCATCGCTACATTTTGCAATATACAATACATTAATAATATTCTTAATAATCTCACCAAAAGCAAGTGTTACTATGGCAAGATAATCACCCTTAAGTCTCAGAACTGGGATACCTACAAGGAAACCAAATAGTGCGGCCATTATAACACCCACAACAAGAGCTATAGTAAATAGTAAAATCTCATTATTAATTGTTCCTTGAAGCATCTTCGTAGTATACGCACCACAGAAAGCACCTACACACATAAATCCTGCATGTCCAAGGCTTAACTCACCAAGATAGCCAACACAAAGATTAAGACCTATCGCAACCAATGAATATACACATACAGGTACTAAAATACCCTGCATAAGTGAAGACATATTTCCTGTCTTAATTAAAATCTCAGCCACGATATAAACAAGAAGTAATATTCCATATGTAATCAAATGATCTTTTGAACTCTTTTTTAAATTCTTCATACTCTTACTCCTTATACCTTCTCATGTATCTTCTTACCAAGAATACCGGTAGGACGAACAAGAAGTACTATGATTAATACGGCAAATACTATAGCATCTGAAAGCTGAGATGAAACATATGCTTTTGCAAATATCTCAATAACACCAAGTAAAATACCACCTATAAAAGCACCAGGAATAGAACCAATACCACCAAATACCGCAGCTGTAAATGCTTTAATACCTGGCATAGAACCTGTATATGGAGTCAATACTGGATATGCTGAGCAGAAAAGAGCACCAGCAATAGCAGCAAGACAAGATCCGATAGCAAATGTAAGTGAAATAGTTGCATTGGCATTTATTCCCATAAGCATGGCTGCATCTTTATCTTCCGATACAGCAAGCATTGCCTGTCCTGCTTTTGTTTTCTTAATAAAGAAACTAAGAGCTAACATAATAACAATACACACAATAACTGTTACAAGTGTTGTACTAGATATTGTAAGCTTTCCACCTGCAAGCTGTAGGTTAGGAAGATTCACCACACTTGTGAATGATTTGGAGTCTGCACCAAATATAAGAAGTGCACTATTCTGAAGAAAATAGCTGACACCAATTGCTGTTATAAGTACAGCAAGAGATGTTGCACGTCTAAGAGGCTTATATGCAAGCTTCTCTATACCCATACCAAGCACTGTACATATTACAACTGCTCCCAGTATTGCAACTATTGGTGGAACACCTGCCTTACCCATCATCATAAATACAATATAACAACCAACCATAATAACGTCACCATGGGCGAAGTTAAGCATCTTGGCAATACCATAAACCATAGTATAACCAAGCGCAATTATGGCATATACACTACCTAAGCTAATACCATTTATCAGGTAAGATAAGAAATCCATAATACATTCCTCTCATGAAAAATAATCATAATCCTGTATATTCTATCACACTTTTATCACAATCTTCAAATTGCATATTTAAATTGTAATAAAAAAGCTGAGATTCCATACCAGAATCTCAGCTTTAAATCAATAGTATAGGCTAATCAATTAGTCCATTGCTACGTATACGCCATCCTTGATAACAACAGCCTTTGGTGTCTTAGAAACTTCACCTGTTGCCTGCCATGTCATCTCACCTGTAATACCGTTTACTGTGATTGTTGTCATAGCTGGAATAGCAAGGTTACCGATTTCCTGTGCTGTCTGAGATGGTGTAGCATTTGCTGCCTCTAAAGCTGCCTTTACAGCATATACTGCATCATATGCATCTGCTGCAAACTGGTTAGGAATTTCGTTGTACTTCTCCTGATATGTTGCTACAAACTTCTGTGTTGCCTCATCCTTAGCATCTGCTGCGAATGGTGTTAAGAGGATTACGCCCTCAGCAAGTGTTGTATCAAATCCTTCAAGTGTAAGGATACCATCCATACCATCTACACCGAAGAAGACTGGTGCATAATCCATATCCTTAGCCTGCTTTAATACGATAGCAGCCTCCTGATAATAGAATGGTAAGAATACAAGATCAGCGCCTGCGCTCTGTGCCTTCTGAAGCTGTGTAGAAAAATCTGTCTTTGAATCAGCTGTAAAAGCCTCAACTGCAACAACTTCAAAGTTCTGGTTCTCAGCTTCCTTTACGAAAGTAGCTTCAATACCTGATGAATATACATCTGAGCTATCGTAGATAACTGCAACCTTTGTTGCAAGATTTCCTTCACCAATGTACTGAGCTGAAGCTGTTCCCTGGTTAGGGTCTGTGAAACATACCTGGAATACATTGTCATTTACAATAACATCTGTAGATGATGCTGATGGTGTGATCTCAAGCATACCATCCTGTGCTGTATAATCAGCAACTGCGATACATGGTGTAGTTGTTACTGTACCAACTAATGCCTGCATTCCCCAGTCCTTAAGTGAATTGTAAGCATTTACTGACTTCTCTGCATCATGTGTATCATCTTCGAACTTGTACTCGATCTGATATCCATTGATACCACCTGCAGCATTAATTTCGTCTACAGCTATCTGAGCACCGTTCATAACAGCTGTACCATAGATAGCAGCACCACCTGTGATAGGTCCAATACCACCAATCTTGAATGTCTCAGTTGCAGCGCCTGCTGAAGCCTGACCACTTGCTGTGTTTGAATCACAACCAGCAAGAACTGAAACGCACATTACACCAACTAATGCAACGCTTAATAACTTCTTTAAACTCTTCATAATATTTTCCTCCTTTTCTGGATATGAAATATCCAAAAATACTACTTCGCCATCATAGTATCATTTGAAATATAGCAAAACAATATTGAAAAATACCTTATTTTGCATGGCTCTCCCCCATCAATTCTAAAAAAATGCACAATTATCCTGTTATTTTTTGTCTATTAACACCATTCTCTTACTCAAGCACACAAAAAAACAGGCATCCAGTAGTACTTATCACCACTAAATGCCTGCTAAGCTTAGTTTCAAGTAATCTACGATAAAAACGCAGATTATATATCATACTTAATCTTTATGTAATTCTTAATTACCTCTGCACACTGTTCGTAACTCATTTCCCCAGTATTCAAACAGAGATCATAGTTATATGGACTCTCCCATTCTTTTCCAGTATGATATTTATAATATGCTCTTCTATGCTTGTCCATCTCGTTTATATGCTTCTCTGCATCCTTACGGGTTAAACAAAGTCTCTCCATTTCTGTCTGAATGCAATTCTCAATAGGAGCATAAACAAATACGCTAATCACTCTTGGAAAATCCTTGAGAATATAATCAGCTCCTCTACCAATACATACAAAGGACTCTCTTTCTGCAAGTTCCTTTAATACCTTTGCCTGAAAAGCAAATAAATTATCATTCTTTGTAAAGTCTGAACTTTCTGGCGGAATAACCTGACCGTTATAAATCTTTTTAGTCACTTTATAAAGCAAACTGGATTTCATTGTCTCATCTGCTTTTACAAATAACTCTTCATTAATTCCACTGTCATCACTTGCCATACGAAGTATTTTCTTGTCATACATATCAATTCCATATTCTTTGGCAAGAATCTGTCCAATATAAGTAGCCCCACTACCGCATGTTCTTGTTAATGCGATTACAAAATTCTTTTCACCCATAATCAACCCTCCTATTTAGTTATAGTCTTACAATGTCCTTTATATCTGTCATTCCCTGACTTTCCATATACTGCTCGATACCCTTTATAACCATTTCTGTAGTTCTAGGTTCAGCAAAATTCATTGTACCAACAGAAATTGCGCTTGCACCTGCCATCATAAATTCTATGGCATCTTCTCCAGAAGCTATACCGCCCATGCCAATAACAGGAATGCTTACTGCATGTGATGCCTCATATACCATACGGATTGCAACTGGCTTAACTGCTGGACCAGAGAATCCTCCGGTTTTGTTAGCAAGAACAAATTGCTTTCTGTATATATCAATCTTCATTCCAATTAGTGTATTGATAAGAGAAACTGCATCAGCACCACCAGCCTCTGCTGCCATAGCCATATCCTTTATGCTTGTAACATTAGGACTAAGCTTCATGATAACTGGTTGCTTTGCATGTGCCTTTATTTCTTTTGTTACGCTCTCTAACACCTTTGGATCCTGACCAAACTGGATTGCTCCTGCCTTAACATTTGGACAAGAAACATTTATCTCAAGCATATCAACTGGCTGATCTGACAATTTATCAACAGTTTCAAGATACTCCTCAACAGAATGACCACATACATTAACAATAATCTTTGTATCGTACTTCTTCAAAAATGGAATATCTCTCTCAATAAATACATCAATACCAGGATTCTGAAGACCAATTGCATTAAGCATACCGCCTGTAACTTCAGCAACTCTAGGAGTAGGATTTCCTGGCCATGCCACATTACTTACACCCTTTGTAACTACAGCTCCAAGCTTATTCAAATCAACGAATTCACCATATTCCATACCTGAACCAAATGTTCCAGAAGCAGTCATTACAGGATTCTTAAGTTCTACACCTGCTATTACAACCTTAGTATTCATTAAATCTCCACCTCCTTAGCATTAAATACAGGACCTTCTACACATATTCTAGTATTATTTACATGAGTATGATGATCTTTGTTAACTGTCTTGCATACACAACCAAGACATGCACCTACTCCACAAGCCATCCTCTCTTCAAGTGAAATAAATGCTTCCATATTATTCTCAGTGGCATACTGCTTGATACCTCTGAGCATTGGCATTGGTCCACATGCAATAATAACATCACCTTCTATGTCATTTTCTTTAATAGCATCTATAACATTACCCTTTGT
>DCHQ01000037.1:361-4819 GCA_002314855.1 Lachnospiraceae bacterium UBA1748 | reverse complement strand
TTGATAAGGAAGCAGATGCAATAGATAACGCAGTACAGCAGGTACTTAAAGAAGGATATCGTACAATTGATATTATGCCTCAGGATGGAAATCTTGATGGTATCACTCAGGTTGGTACAGCCAAGATGGGTGATCTTATAGCAGAAAGAGTATAAGAATAAACGAATATAATGAAAGCGGTCTGGAAATCCAGACCGCTTTTTGCGTATTGACTGATATATGAAAAATGTATTATTTAACTAGAATTATTTCCTGACCATATACTGATACGTCTACAAGTGAGTTAATTGGATATTGTGTCGAATGAGTGCTGTTAGTACCTATTTTAGCAATCTTTGATATACCGTGGTATTCAAATAGTACTATTAAGTCAAGAAGTGGAACACCATTAATATATGTTGTTGTGTTGTCATCATAGTCAATAACTCTTGCCTTGGTATGGAAGCCTAAATTAATGATGTCTTTTCGATGACGGTAATATTTATAACCAGCAATTAATGTACCACCACCGATACCACAAAAGACTAAACCGAAGAGTAGCGCCATGAAAAGTACAAAAAGCTCATCTGTAACGAAGAAAAGCACCAAACAGACAATGAAAGAAATTAGGCCTACAAAGAAAAATATAAGACCAAATACTATAAAAAATAACATTGTTTTCCAATACCCCAAACTGTGTTAAAATTACAAATAGTTTTTATTAAGCATATTATACATATTCTAATATTAGAAAGAAAGTTTTTTTCTTGGAAAGGAATATATGGCAGGTAGTCATCATAGCAGTGGACACCATAGTGGAAGTCATCATAGTTCTCATTCTAGTTCACATCATAGTAGCCATCACTCACACCACTATCATAGTTCGAATGGTCATAGCTCATATTCATCAAGATATAGCAGAGTTTCTCCATTTTCAGACATTAAGAGAGATACCTATGTGGATTTTGAGGAGTATAAAAGTACCCACGAGGGGATGTTTGAACAGACAGGTGAAAAGGATGGGCTTACCAATGAAGTTAGCGTAATGCCAATGACTGGTGATTATGTTAGTAAGATGAGCCAGGAATCCATAGAATATCGTAATAACCAGGAAGATTCTACAGATGGTGTTATCATTCATTCAACCATGAAAAAGGATTATAGTGGCACGAAGATAAAGATTGATAGTCCTAAAGCTCCATATAGAGATGTTGGTATTGATGAAGCTCTTATATATGGAAGAAGCTGGGTTATAGGTGATGCTTATGCGCTTGATACCTGTGATAATTATTTCATAAAGAACTACAAAGGTGGTTCATTTATGGCTAATCCTGAAGTAAAAATGATTGTCACAATAGTTGTAGCATTTATATTATTCGGCGCAGGTGTTTCCAATGCTATATATGAATTGCTCATTCCTATATTTGAAAATATGGATATGACAAACGATGCCTTTTATGCTATCGATGATTTGATATATTATGGACAATTCATATTGTTTGTAATAGCGGGATTAATAGGTTTCATATCAACCAAGAGATTGCATAAAAAGAATCGAATGTTCACAGCTCAAATGATTAAAGAACACCTGGTAAATGAGGAAAAGCAAAGATATGAGTATACCCATGAGTTTTTGCCAATATGTCCTCAGTGCGGAGCGGCAAGACAGAGTACTGAGGTATCGTGTATATACTGCGGTGCAAGTCTTATTAGAAGTACTAATCAGCAAGGATAATATCTTGAATAAGTGGACTGAAATGTAGTATTATAAAACGAGTACGGCGTGTTATATTACGTGAATAATTTTAGAGAATAACATATATACGGAAGGAAAGAAAAAATGAGAAGTGATAATGCAAGAGCAGGTATGCAGCAGGCACCTGCAAGAAGTTTATTTAACGCACTTGGATTTACTAAGGAAGAGATGAAGAAGCCTATGGTAGGTATCGTAAGCTCATACAATGAGATCGTACCAGGCCATATGAATATCGATAAAATCGTTGAAGCTGTTAAGCTTGGTGTTGCTGAGGCAGGTGGTGTTCCTGTAGTATTCCCAGCTATCGCAGTGTGTGATGGTATTGCTATGGGTCATGTAGGTATGAAGTATTCACTTGTAACTCGTGATCTTATTGCTGATTCCACAGAGTGTATGGCTCTTGCTCATCAGTTTGATGCTTTAGTTATGGTTCCTAACTGTGATAAGAACGTACCAGGACTTCTTATGGCTGCAGCAAGACTTGATCTTCCTACAGTATTTGTATCTGGTGGTCCTATGCTTGCAGGTCATGTAGGCGGACAGAAGAGATCACTTTCATCTATGTTCGAGGCAGTTGGTTCACACGCTGCAGGAACTATGACAGAGGAAGAAGTTGAGAACTTCGTAGAAAATGTATGTCCAACATGTGGTTCATGTTCAGGTATGTATACAGCTAACTCTATGAACTGTCTTACAGAGGCACTTGGTATGGGACTTCGTGGTAATGGTACAATCCCAGCTGTTTATTCAGCACGTATTAGACTTGCTAAGCAGGCTGGATATGCTGTTATGGATATGTTCAATAAGGGCATTACAGCTCGTCAGATTATGACAAAAGAAGCTATTCTTAATGCACTTACAGTAGATATGGCACTTGGATGTTCAACAAACTCAATGCTTCATTTACCAGCAATTGCTCATGAGATTGGTTTTGATTTTGATATTTCATTTGCTAATCCTATTTCTGAGAAGACACCTAACCTTTGTCACCTTGCTCCAGCAGGTCCTACTTATATGGAAGACCTCAATGAGGCAGGTGGTGTATGGGCAGTTATGAAGGAGCTTGCTGATATTGGACTTCTTAATACAGATTGTATGACAGTAACAGGTAAGACAGTAGGCGAAAATATTGCTAATGCTGCAAACCTTAATCCAGAGGTTATTAGAACAGTTGATAACCCATATTCTAAGACAGGTGGTCTTGCGGTACTTAAGGGTAACCTTGCTCCTGATGGATCAGTTGTTAAGAGATCAGCAGTTGTTGCTGAGATGATGGTACATGAAGGACCAGCTAGAGTATTTGATTGTGAAGAGGATGCAATCGACGCTATCAAGAGTGGTAAGATTGTGGCTGATGATGTAGTAGTTATAAGATATGAGGGACCTAAGGGTGGCCCTGGTATGAGAGAAATGCTTAACCCAACATCTGCAATAGCAGGTATGGGACTTGGTAGTAGCGTAGCTCTTATCACAGATGGTCGTTTCTCAGGTGCTAGCCGTGGCGCTTCTATCGGACATGTTTCTCCAGAAGCTGCAGATGGCGGTCCAATCGCATTTGTAGAAGAGGGAGATATCATCTCAATCAATATTCCAGAGATGAAACTTGATGTAAAGGTTTCTGATGAAGAGATGGCAGCTAGAAAAGCTAAGTGGCAGCCAAGAGAAGCTAAGGTTAAGACAGGATACCTTGCTAGATACAAGGAGCTTGTTACTAGCGGTGCTAAGGGTGCTGTTATGAAGAGACCAGATGAGCTTGTAAAATAAATCTGGTATTTATTATTGATATAAAAGTTTAATTTGATTTAAAGAGGTTTTTAGTAATGGAATTAACAGGTTCACAGATTGTAGTTGAATGTCTTAAGGAACAGGGAGTTGATACTGTTTTTGGTTATCCAGGAGGTACAATTCTTAATGTATATGATGAATTATATAGACATCAGGATGAGATTAAGCATATCTTAACAAGTCACGAGCAGGGTGCAAGCCATGCTGCAGATGGTTATGCAAGAGCTACAGGTAAGGTCGGTGTATGTCTTGCAACATCTGGACCAGGTGCGACTAATCTTGTTACTGGTATAGCAACAGCTAATATGGATTCGGTTCCTATGGTTGCTATCACATGTAATGTAGTTCTTCCAGCTCTTGGTAAGGATACATTCCAGGAAGTAGATATCGCTGGTGTAGTAATGCCAATTACAAAGCATTCATTCATTGTAAAGGATGTTACAAATCTTGCTGATACAATCAGAAAGGCTTTTGCAATCGCTAGAACAGGTCGTCCAGGCCCTGTACTTGTTGATATTACTAAGGATGTTACAGCCAATAAGTGCGAGTTCCAGAATAAGTCTATAGAAGAGAGTATGGCTGAGTATTCTTATCTTGAGAGAGAGGTTAGCTATACAGAAGCTGATATAGATAAAGCTGTTAAGATGATTAAAGATGCTAAGAAGCCATATATCTATGTTGGTGGTGGTGCAATTATATCTGCAGCAAGTAAGGAAGTTGCTGAGTTCGCTAAACTTGCTAATGCTCCAGTATGTGATTCCCTTATGGGTAAGGGTGCATTTAATGGTTATGATGAGCTTTATACAGGTATGATTGGTATGCATGGTACAAAGACATCTAACAGAGGAGTTAGTGAGTGTGATCTTCTTATTGCGCTTGGTGCTAGATTCTCTGACCGAGTTATTTCAAATGCAAAGAGATTTGCAGAGAATGCTAAA
>DCHQ01000037.1:0-275 GCA_002314855.1 Lachnospiraceae bacterium UBA1748 | reverse complement strand
CTTAAGGAAGTACTTACTAAGATTAATTCCAAACTTGATCAGCAGGATAATAGTGAGTGGATAGCTCACATCAAGGATATGAAAGAGAAATTCCCACTTTCATATTCACAGGATAAGCTTACATGTCCATATATTATTGAGACCCTTGATAAAGTTACAGAAGGAAAGGCTATTATTACTACTGATGTGGGACAGCACCAGATGTGGGCTTCTCAGTTCTACAAGTATACAGAGCCACGTACATTCTTATCAAGTGGTGGTCTTGGTACTATGGG
>DCHQ01000055.1:12857-12988 GCA_002314855.1 Lachnospiraceae bacterium UBA1748 | reverse complement strand
TTTTCAAACAAACATTATCGATGCTTGTTCGTTAGGTAGTACAGCAACTTCACTTAAAAATTATGCAGAAGATTTTTGTCTTGTGTTGGATAAAGCAATTGAGGCCAACGAAATAGACAAGGCTGACCATG
>DCHQ01000055.1:3684-12756 GCA_002314855.1 Lachnospiraceae bacterium UBA1748 | reverse complement strand
TTTTAGGCAAGATAGAAGAAGCTAAAAATAAGATACAGGAAATAGAGAATAGAATTGATGAAATAAATAATATGTCATGGATAGAGGGCCTTTGCAATTCATGGTTTGGAAGTGATTCGGTGACTAGCCTTGAAACTAATAAAGCTGAGTGGGAAAAAGTACTAGAAGAATTTCAAAATAAGGAACATCGTTATGATGGTATAGAAATTGACACAGCCAACTTGCTATGTGGATCAGAGGAATTGCGAGAGCATATTTGGGTAGCGTTAGTAGCGATAGAACAATCTTTTATCGATGGTGAGTATTGTGCAGCTAGAGATTCGCAGTGGCGAATAGATTTATTTAGAGATGATATTCTTGAAAAGTATGGTGATGAAGTTGATTATTTGTACAATTTAAAAGATGCAAATAATTTAAGATTGTATTCAAAAGACAAGATAATCTATTACGTCAATAAATTAGAAGAAGATAATTCGAGCAGACTTCTTTCGTTGAAAGATATTAAAGATAATAAAGTAATGTATGAAGCTACGTTAAGTGAGATAATGGATGCAATGCTGAAAGATTTGCCACCACATAGTATGACGATAGCTAGAGATTTTTCAGAAGGTGCATTCTTTATGTATGATCCTACTTACTATAATAACAATGAGTACATTTTGTCGCATACGAATTGTTATTCGTATATATTAGGAATGTTGTATTTTCCTAGATCAATTGAGGTTGATATTCCGAGGGATAGTACAAGTTATTTTCCTAATGGAGGTAATCAACCTGGTATGCTAAGTGGAGACGATTTGTTTATGCAACAGTATGAGAGTGATGCAGCAGTAGAGGATTATGCCAATATAGTATTAGCTGGAACGGACAGTTCAAATGAAAAATTGGTCGAATTAGTGACCAATGATATTCAGGCACTAGGTTTTCATATTGAAAAATACAGTGAGAATATGTCTGGAGGAGTAAGGGTTGCATTGCTTGTTAAACCTAATGTTGATTTTCATTGGTATATTTATGATGATAATGCGGATGTCTGGTATTCGAAGCATGGGACTGAAAAAGTGACAAATGTAAAAGTGTTAGGCGAAAAGGATAATTATGGCACTGATTATTTAATATATACCGATGAATTACTTGAAGGTTCTAAAGGGTATGAAAAAGATATTGGTGATGGAACAGGATATACTGTTTTTGTTGGGGAATTTTATATTTATTAGGTAAGGAAAAGAGGTGTTGCGCTATGAGGAAAAGACTATTTGGTGCTATATTGTGTGTGCTAGTTTTATTGACTGGTTGTACGCAAGAGGTTGAATTTAATAATAGCAATGAGGAGGTTTTATCAGATGATTATATGAATTTAGAAACGCAAAATGTTACAGACTACGATTCTACGCAGGCAATAAATGAAATGGTGGATGAAATATATACGCTAGATGGAGAAAACAGTTTAGGAATATATAATGAGGGTGAGGAGGATGACACTATGGAAAGACAGCCTATGATATTAGGTTTGTGTGCTTCATATAGGGAGGTTGAAAGACCTGATTTTTATTCTTTAGAATATTTTCGCAATTTGGATGATAGTTATACATATTATGATGTTCTAAATGATATCGGAGAGCCAAATGGCGGAATTGGTAGTGGAATCGTTAGGGAGTACTGGCAAGTTGAAGATAAATACATTCTTCTTCGTTATGGATTGGATGGAACCATATTAAAAGTTGAACAATGCAATCAAAAAGAAGTTGAAGAAATATTGTACATAAATGAAGAATTTGGGAAAAAATAATAAAACTAGGTCGGCATTATATAAATTGTTTCTATAAAATAGTACTTACACAAAGAATATATGTCATATTCAAAAGATGAATTATATGAAATGAAAAATGATTTATATAGGAAATTGGAAGAAGTATCAGATATGCAAAAGCAGATTAATGCTATTAGCAATCGTCTAGATGATGACTATGACGATGATGTTGCTCACATTGAGAAGATATTATCTGATTCCACATATGGTTCTGTAACAACGGAATGGTTGGAAGATTTTTTGAATAGCACCAAAGCAAGGCGCAAGGCCAATGAAGATAGAGAAAATGAAGGTATATCTCAGCTAGAGTGTAAATATCAAGAACTAGAAGATGAGATGGCTGCTATTGCTTCTTATACACAAATAGAACGAGACGATGATTATTGCTTAGATTATTTTAGGAAAATCGATGAGACATATTCTTATTCTAGAATAGTTGATGAAGTTGGTGAGAGTAATGGATTGGTTGGAAGTGGAGTTTCTAATCCATATTGGATCGTTGATGATAAATATGTTTTAGTCATTTGGGGTTCTGACCACGAAAATATACTTAAGGTTGTTTTATGCGATCAAGATAAAGAAATTGAAGATTTTTATGTTAAACATAAGAAATAAGTAAAAGAACAGAGCCTTTTAGGCTTTGGACTGAACGAGTTAAGATGAAAGATGTATTTTCACAAGAACTTGAGGCTTTTAAAGAGGTCGAAGACATTTCATTTGATGAAGGCAATAAGATTATGGCAGAGAATGTTATTGTGCCAGCAGAAAAGGAGTCTTTTGTAGAAGTTCTTGCCATCATGGATATTAGTGACATTGTTGAATGGGCATGTGCTAAATGATATGCAACATTTGTTTATAAAAATCTTCTATGTTATACTTGTCACCGTATGAATATAATTGAAGAACATTACAACAAATTTAATGAGGATAAAAGGCTTCAGTCGAGACATGGTCAGGTGGAGCATATTATAACCTTGAAATACATTTACGAGATGATAGAGGTTATAAAGGCGAAACGAATTAAGGAGACTGGCACCATAAATATTCCAAATAGCAGCGTATCTATTTTGGATATAGGTGCAGGAACCGGAGCGTACTCTGTACCGCTTGCGATGGATGGCTACGATGTATCAGCTATAGAGCTTGTTAAGCATAATCTTACTCGTATGAAGCAAAAGTGTGACAAGATAAAGGCTAGGCAGGGCAATGCTCTTAATCTTAAGAAGTATCCGTCAGATAGCTTTGATATAGTTCTTCTTTTCGGACCGATGTATCATCTTTTTTCTATGGAAGAGAAGCTTCAGGCTTTGGCAGAAGCAAAGCGTGTTATGAAGCCAGATGGTATACTGATGGTTGCTTACCTGATGAATGATTATGGCATAGTTATGTACGCATTAAAAGAAGGACACCTTCTTGATTGCTATAACGGATATAGGCTGGATGAGGATTTTCATTGTCATTCTAAGGAAGAGGATTTGTACGAGTTTGTTTCAGTGGATGACATTAATTCTATGAATGAGAAGCAGGGCTTACATCGAATTAAACTCATTACACCAGATGGTCCGGCCAATTATATTAGGCCAGTACTTAAGAATATGACTGATCAGGAGTTTGACATATTCGTGAAGTACGTTGAAAGTATTGCAGAGCGTCAGGATATGATAGGCGCTGCGGCACACACGGTTGATATTTTGCAGAAATAATATAGTTAGGGGCGTATTATGAGCGGAAGATTACCTGAGGATAAGGAACAGCTTTTTTGGAAGATATTTAAAGAGACCTACAATGGTCCTAGATATAAAGACAATAAGAAATATATGATGCATGGCACAACGTCTGTTATGGATCACTGTGTTAATGTGGCATATACAGCCTACTATATGTCATACAAGCTCGGCATTGAGGTCAATGAAGCAGAGCTTATAAGAGGAGCACTTCTACATGACTATTTTCTGTATGACTGGCATGAAAAATCATGGGCTAATTCAATACATGGATATACACATCCTGGCAAGGCGCTTAAGAATGCCAAGATGGATTATTACCTTTCGGCAACAGAGCGAGATATGATTAAGCATCATATGTTCCCTCTTACTCCAAGATTCCCAAGGTCAAGAGAGGGTAAGATATTATGCGCAGCTGATAAGCTGTGTGCCATGAAAGAAACGGTATATGGAAGGATTAAGAAATGATTTTATTAAGTACTTTACCAGAGACTAGCTTCTCTTTATCATATTTTCGATTTATGGGAATGACATTCCCAACATTAACTTTATGCATGATAGTATATGCCTTTATTGGCTGGTTTTATGAATCTACAGTGTTCTCTTTAGCAGAGCAGGGTAAGTTCATGAACAGAGGCTGTTTTATTGGCCCGTATTGCCCAATATACGCAGTAGTTCCACTATTTAGTGCCTACCTGCTTCAGGGTATTGATAGTCCATTTAAAATATTCTTTTTATCAGCGTTAGTTACCTGTCTTGTGGAGTATGTGACAAGCTATACTCTCGAGAAACTGTTCCATGCAAGATACTGGGATTATAGTTATTATCCACTTAATATCAACGGTCGAATAAGTGTTATATCAGGTATTTTCTTTGGTATAGCCATTTTATTTATGATTAAGGTATTACATCCGCTTGTACTTGGATATGTTTCAATGGTTCCATCACGAGTTCAGTTTTATCTTGCCTGCGGTATATGGATATTTTTCCTTTGCGACGCTGCATTTACTACTATTAGTATGTGTAACCTTAACAGAAAATGTAAGGAAATATACGATGCATGGGATAACTATGTGGACGGCAAGCTTGATACACTTAATGAAAAGAAGAAAAAACTCGACAAGTTCCGTATTGTAAGAAGTGGTAAGAGATTAGTTGTTAAGATGAAGGGTGTTAACAGCAAATTCGTTGATCTTGAGTCAAGATTTCTTAAGGTTTATCCAATATTCAAGTCAACCACCTATAGTGAGCTTATTGATAAAATCAAGCAGGCTGTATCATCAGGTAAGGATGATGATATACAGGATGATAATGATGACGATGATGACTCGTTAGAGCAAGAATAACGAACGTACTATAAAGATTATATACTGTAAATAAAAAGCATATTCTAAAAGGAATTACCTTATAGAATATGCTTTATTTTTTCTCAGTGTGTTTTAATTTAATTTTGACTTACGGATTCAGGATTCTCATCCGACATAATTGATTTGCCAAGCTGAACCAGTTTGTTCATGGCTTCCTGATAATAAGTCGCAGCTACAATAGCTTTGTCAGCATCAAAATTCTCAAGATTTTCGCCACCATATATTTCGTGATAAATGAGATAGGCCTGATTAAATGATTCATTTGCTTCCTTTGTTAGTGGCTGCAGCGGCTCATATCTTGATGGCACGCTCATATTAGCAAGTCCGTTAAACGATTGCTGCATAGAGTCGAGGCAACTAAGTAGGAGAGTTGCTCCTCCAGGCTGACTAACGTCAATATTATTAATAGAGACGCTTGCTGTATTAATCTGGTTATAGTACTCAGTAAGCTCGGCCTTATACGTAGCCTTATCGTCCACAGGCTGCTGCTTGGAACAAGCAGTGAGAACAGCTACTGTAAGTATAAGCATAACTGCTAAAGTTATTTTCTTAATAGTCATAGAATAAATATTAGTCTTTTTCATAGTCCACCATCTCAAGTATTATGTAAATCACGTTTATCAATTTATCATAATTAGTATAAATATTCAAGCCTACGCCCTTTGTATTGCGTGAATCCTTAAAATATAGTATATTATTCTAGTTAAAGTATATACTTTTTAGGATTTATGTTAATCGTTAGGATGTAACTAATATATAAGGAGCAGATATTTATGAATGGAGCAGATGCGATAATTAAATGCCTTGAAAAAGAAAAGGTTGAATATGTATTTGGATATCCAGGAGTAGCTATATGTCCATTTTATGACAGCATAGTTGATTCTAGTATCGATACAATACTTATACGTACTGAGCAGAATGCAGCTCATGCAGCAAGTGGTTATGCAAGAGTAACAGGCAAGGTCGGAGTCTGCGCTGTAACTTCTGGTCCGGGTGCTACTAATCTTATTACAGGTGTTGCTACAGCATTTGCTGATAGTATTCCACTTGTATGTATTACAGGTCAGGTTAAGACTGATCAGCTTGGTAGCGATGTATTCCAGGAGGCTGATATTACTGGAGCAGTGGAGTCATTTGTTAAGTACAGCTACCTTATTAAGGATGTTAAGGATATTCCTAGAGTTTTCAAGGAAGCTTTTTATATTGCTAACACAGGTCGTAAAGGACCAGTTTTAATAGATATACCTTTCGATATTCAGAACGCTACTATTCGTGATTTTGAGTATCCAGCTGAGATTAAGCTTCGTACTTACAAGCCAACAGTCAAGGGTAATGCTCTTCAGATTAAGAAGGTTATTAAAGAACTTGAGGCAGCCAAGAAACCTCTTATTTGTGCAGGCGGTGGTATTCTTCTTAGCCATGCTCAGAAGGAACTTCGTGAGCTTGTTGCTGAGTTCCAGATTCCTGTTGTTTCTACTATGATGGGTATTAGTGCTATGTCATCAGACAACCCATTATATTATGGTATGGTTGGTAACAATGGTTTCCCTTGCGCTAACAGAGCAATGAAGGAAGCGGATCTTATTATCATGATTGGTGCTAGAGTGGCCGACAGAGCAGTTAATAAGACTGAAACTATTACTGAGAATACAGTACTTGTACATATCGATGTTGACTCTGCTGAAATTGGTAAGAATGCAGGTCCTAATATACCAATAGTTGGTGATGCCAAGAGCATATTATCAGACCTTCTTGAGTACGAGATGGATGGTGATTTTAGTAACTGGATTAAGACACTTAATGGCTATAAGAAAGAAATGGCTATTAAGAGAGAGAAGCATCCTGGTTTCGTTGATCCAGCCCTTCTTATTACTAAGCTTTCTGACAAGATGAAAGACGACGGTATATATGTGGCCGATGTAGGTCAGAATCAGATATGGTCATGTAAGTATCACAAGGTAAAGAATGGACGATTCCTTACAAGTGGTGGTATGGGTACAATGGGTTATTCAATTCCAGCAGCTATGGGTGCTAAGCTTGCCAAGCCAAAGGCTCAGGTTATAGCAGTATGTGGTGATGGCTCTTTCCAGATGTCTATGATGGAGCTTGCTACTATGCGTCAGCATGGCGCTAATGTTAAGATTGTAGTTCTTAAGAATAACTACCTTGGTATGGTACGTCAGTATCAGCATTTTACTTACAAGGATAAGTATAGCGTAGTTGATCTTGATGGAAGTCCTGATCTTGAGAAGCTTGTATCAGCTTATGATATGAAGTTTGTCAGAGTATCTAATGATAAAGAAATAGATGGTGCAATAGAAGAATTCCTTGCGAAGGATGAGTCGTACCTCATGGAAGTACTCATTGATCCAATGGATCTTGTATAAGGAGGAGCCGAATATGAATAGAATATTCTCTGTATTGGTAGAAAATAGAAGCGGTGTACTCAACAAAGTAGCAGGATTATTTGCTCGTAGATGCTTCAATATCGATTCACTTGCTGTGGGCGAGACTGATGAAAAAGATGTATCTGTGATGACTATTGTATCTTCGGGAACACCTCAGCTTCTTGAACAGATTGAGAAGCAGCTTAATAAGAAGCTTGATGTTATTAAGGTTAAAACTTTTGAAGAAAATCAGGCAATAACAAGAGAGTTAATGCTTATTAAGGTTAAATACAACAAAAACAATCGTAGGGACATCATGGAGACATGCGAAATCATGAATGCTCAGATAGTTGATATGAGCAAAACACAGATGATGATTCAGATATGTGATACACCTGATAAGATAAAACTTATGATTAGCATGCTTAATGAAGTAAGTATAGCTGAAGTTGCAAGAACAGGCACTCTTGCGCTTGGTAAGTGCGAATAAATATAGGTGGTCAATTGACT
The DNA here is from genome assembly GCA_002314855.1 of Lachnospiraceae bacterium UBA1748. Lineage (GTDB taxonomy): Bacteria > Bacillota > Clostridia > Lachnospirales > Lachnospiraceae > NK4A136. Next base: position 4,958 of record DCHQ01000055.1, on the reverse strand, counting down.
TTTAACAATAATGTGGTAACATATTTTTTGGTATATTTATATAGTAAAGGTTAGACTTACAATGAATAAAAAAGTATTTCAGTTATTAGCAGACAATACTTCTGGTGTACTTAGCCGTATTTCAGGTCTTTTTTCCAGAAGAGGTTATAATATAGAAAGTATCACAGCTGGTGTTACAGCTGATCCAAGATATTCACGTATCACAATTGTGGCTTCAGGTGATGAGGATGTTCTCGAGCAGATTGAGAAGCAGGTTGAGAAGCTTGTTGATGTTCGTAGCATCAAGGTTCTTGAGCCAGAAGCATCAGTATTTTATGAGCTTTGCCTTGTTAAGGTGGAGGTTACTCCAGAAAGCAGACAGAGCATCATCGCTGTGGCTAACTTATTCAAGTGTAAAGCAGTTGACGTTCAGCCTAACAGTATGATTTTTGAAATCACAGGTAACACATCTAAGATAGAATCATTCCTTACTATGATTGATGGATACAATATCCTTGAGCTCGCTCGAACAGGTCTTACAGGTCTTTCGCGAGGCGATGGCGATGTTGTATGGCTTGATGATTAATTTTATTTTCAGTACAATTTGCTAGCAGCATAATGCTAATAGCTTATTATAATATTTAATTTAATGGTTTCTAGGAGGAAATTAAAAATGGCTAATAAGATTTATTACCAGGAAGATTGTAACCTTGCAGAACTTGAAGGCAAGACAATCGCAGTTATTGGCTACGGTAGCCAGGGTCATGCACATGCCCTTAACGCTAAGGAGTCAGGATGCAACGTTATCATTGGTCTTTATGAAGGATCTAAGAGCTGGGATAAGGCTGTTAAGCAGGGATTCGAAGTTTATACAGCAGCAGAGGCAGCTAAGAAGGCTGACGTTATCATGATTCTTATCAATGATGAGCTCCAGGCTGATATGTACAAGAAGGATATCGAGCCAAACCTTGAGGCTGGTAACATGCTTATGTTTGCTCACGGTTTCAACATTCACTTTGGTTGTATTAACCCACCTAAGGATGTTGACGTTACAATGATCGCTCCTAAGGGACCAGGTCATACAGTACGTTCAGAGTACCAGGTTGGTAAGGGTGTTCCTTGTCTCGTAGCTGTACATCAGGATGCTACAGGTAAGGCACTTGATAAGGCACTTGCTTACGCACTTGCAATCGGTGGAGCTAGAGCTGGTGTTCTTGAGACAACATTCAGAACAGAGACAGAGACAGACCTCTTCGGTGAGCAGGCAGTACTTTGTGGTGGTGTTTGTGCACTTA
>DCHQ01000055.1:1865-3502 GCA_002314855.1 Lachnospiraceae bacterium UBA1748 | reverse complement strand
GAGGATACAAAGAAGGCTATGAAGAAGATCCTTTCTGATATCCAGGATGGTTCATTCGCTAAGGAGTTCTTACTTGATATGTCTCCAGCAGGTCGTCAGGTTCACTTCAAGGCTATGAGAAAGCTCGCTTCTGAGCATATCTCAGAGAAGGTTGGTGAGGAAGTTCGTAAGCTTTACAGCTGGAACAATGAAGAGGATAAGTTCATCAACAACTAATTCCATGAGTTTAATTTTAGGGGCCGCCTTATTAAGGCGGCCTTTTGATTTATAGAGATAACAGTATGAACAAATCAGAAGATAGAGTGACGCAGGTAAAAAAAGATATTAATGGTGAAGTAAGGCTTATATTTGCAATAGCCTTTTTTGTCATGTTTCTTGGATGCGGTATTTTACTATTATTGACTGAGCATGATAGTAGCGTGCTTTGGACCAAAGGGGTACTATTACTACTTATTTTTCTGTTTATGTATCTTGTATGTGCCCGTATTATAAAGGGCAGGGTAGATGGCCTTTTTGCGCCTGTTGATTCATACATTAAAGACAATGACCAGAAATTAGATTTACTACAGAAAGAAAATGATGACAATATCGGCAGTATAAAAGCTGCAATTAAAGATAATGAGAATATAAAAAATACGGCATTTGATTCTGTTAAGGCATTTAACAAATCAAATAAAACAATCGTTGATAATGAAAAGGAAATAACCGCTCTTCACGCAAGACAGGATGAATTATATAGTAATATTAATAAAACTAAGGCTAATATCGCCAGAATAAAAAGCAGGGTCAAGCTTGGCAGTGCTGATTTAATGGATGTCAGTAAGCGAATTCAAGGCAGCGCTCATGATTTAAATAAAGACTATGAAGAACTTGCTAAAAGTCTAGAATCGATGCAGGACAATATGGTCAGCTGCACTGAATTAATAGATACTTTATTAACAGAGCTTACTGTTATGCAGGATGCATTAGGACAGGTTAATGCTAATTCGTCGCATATAGCCATTGAAAATGCAAGGCTTGGTCGATACAGCTTTGTGGTAACCAATGGACTTGATGAGATAAAAAGGCTTTCGATTAAGCTTGGTAGTAAAACCGATGAAATAGCATCACTTGCAATGCGAAGCAGAACTGGTATCAGACTTGCCGAGGAACAGGCCGATTATTGTATCGATACTGGAAAAGCAGGCAACAGCGAAATGACTCAGGTTATTGATAATAGTAATATTGTCAGTGAGATGACCAGTGGATTAAATTCTGAGTTAGATAGTCTGATAGATGAGATTGGCAAGCTTTACGAACTTAATGATGAGTTAATAAGACTAGGAGAGCAGGGACGTCACTTATCTCAAAGTACGTATAAAGAAAACGAGACTTTGGCTAAGGTTATTAATAATATGGGTGAAAGCCTTAAAAATAAGTGATTTTTTAATTTAGTTGTGATAGAATTTTTAAAGATTTTATTTATAGGAGATGTAAGAAATGGGAAAAATCTTTCGTTTTTATAAAGATGTAGATACTGATCAGATTATTGCTTCTCAGTATTTACTTTATCCTACTATTGACGAGATGAAGAGTCATACCTTCGAGTCATTAGATGTTAATTTTGCAAGTAATGTTAAGCCTGGTGATTTTGTTGT
>DCHQ01000055.1:0-1761 GCA_002314855.1 Lachnospiraceae bacterium UBA1748 | reverse complement strand
GCCAAGTCATTTGCCAGAATATTCTATCGTAATTCTATTAACATAGGACTTCCAGTTATCGTATGCAAGGATCTTTATGATGCTGTTAATGCAGGAGATGAGATGGAGCTTGATATGGAGAATGGTAAGATTACAGTAGGGGATAAGACATTTACATGTACATCACTTCCTGAAAATCTTCAGAAGATTCTTGATCAGGGCGGACTCATCGCTTCACTGGATAAGGAGGACTAATCATGGGAATGACAATTGCTGAGAAGATTATAGCCAGAGCTGCTGGTAAGGAAGTAGTTAAGGCTGGCGATATACATACAGTTACTCTTGATTTACTCATGAGTAATGATGGAACCAGCCATTTAACAGTTGATAAATATAACGCACTTAAGCATCCTCATATTGCGGATGTTAATAAGCTTGTATGGATCGTGGATCATAATATGCCATGCGATAGTGTGAAGACAGCAGAATCTCACAAGAAGATGCGTGACTTTGCAAGAGAGAATGGTATCAAGTTCTACGAAGGTGAGGGTGTATGCCACCAGGTTATGATGGAGCATCATGTATGTCCAGGACAGCTTATTTTTGGTGCTGACAGTCATACATGTGCTTATGGTGCTCTTGGAGCATTTGGTACAGGTGTTGGTAACACAGATTATTTATATGCTATGGTAACAGGTACTTCTTGGGTACTCGTTCCAGAGACTATTCGTTTCAACCTTCATGGACAGCTTCCAGAAGGTGTATATGCAAGAGATTTAATTCTTACTATTATTGGTAAGATTAGTGCTAATGGTGCCAACTACAAGGCTATGGAGTTTGGTGGAGATGGTCTTAAGACTATCGATATGGCTGGACGTATTTCTATCTGTAACCTTTGCGTTGAAGCAGGTGCCAAGACAGCTCTTATGGAAGTGGATGATGTTGCTCTTGATTATCTTGAGCAGTTTGGACGTAAGCCAGCTGAAGTATTTGCTCCAGATGAGGATGCAGTATACAGCCAGGTAATCGATATTGACCTTAGCGAGATTCGTCCAATCGTAGCTAAGCCTCACTTTGTAGACAATGTATGTTCAGTAGAAGAAGCTAAGGGTACAAAGATTGATGAGGCATTCCTTGGCTCATGTAATAATGGTCGTATCGAGGATCTCCGTGTTGGCGCAGCTATTATCAAGGGTAAGAAGGTAAGTCCTAACGTAAGATTCCTCGTAGTTCCTGCAAGCCGTGGTGTATATGAGCAGGCCATGAAGGAAGGACTTCTTGAAATATTTATGGAAGCCGGCGCTATCGTTATGAATCCTAACTGTTCTGTATGCTGGGGGTCATGTCAGGGTGTTATTGGCGAAGGCGAAGTGCTTATCAGTACAGGTACTCGTAACTTTAAGGGACGTGCTGGTCACAGAGATTCATTTGTATATCTTGCATCAGCAGCAACAGTTACTGCATCAGCTATCGCTGGTGAGATTGTAGGAGCGTAATTATGGAAAAGTTTACTGGCCGTGTTTGGCTTATGGGCGATGATATTGATACAGATATCATTATGCCTACAGAATATTTGGTATATAAGACTATCGAAGAGATGAAGCCATATGCATTTTCACCTCTTCGTACAGATTTGGCTAAGGAGATTCAGCCTGGCGATATTATCGTAGCAGGCAACAACTTTGGATGCGGTTCATCACGTGAGCAGGCTCCAGAGGTTGTAAAGGCACTTGGCGTTAAGTGTATTATTGCCAAGTCTTTTGCACGTATCTTCTTTAGAAA
>DCHQ01000009.1 GCA_002314855.1 Lachnospiraceae bacterium UBA1748 | reverse complement strand
ATATCCGTAAGACAGCTCGTCAGCACGGTAAGCGTACAGATGCTTCAGCTAAGTATGAGAAGGGTGTTGATGAGTATACTACAGTTCTTGCCATGAAGAGAGCGCTTCATCTTATTGAAGAGCTTAATTGTGGTAAGGTATCAAGCTCTCATATTGATGTTAATACAGGTAACTCAGTTGAGCCTAAGGAGATGAAGGTAAGTATTAAGAGAGTTCTTGACGTACTTGGTATTGAAGTACCTTCAGATGATATAGTTCGTATTCTCACAAACCTTGACTTTAAGCCAGTGATTAACGGTGATGAACTTACAATTCAGATTCCAGCATACAGAGAAGATATGGAGAGCTATCCAGATGTTGCTGAGGAAATCATCAGAATGTATGGTTATGATCATGTTATTCCTACATTCATGCCAGATGCCAAGGTTACAATGGGTGGTCTTAGCAGAAAGCAGAAAAAGGAATTACAGCTTAAGAAGGCAATCTGTTCTACAGGTGCTCATGAGTGTATCCACTACTCATTCTTCTCACCAGCTGACTTAGATCTTATTAATTTACCAGCAGATGCTCCTGAGAGACATGCTATTAGAATTATGAATCCTATTAATGAGGATCTCTCGCTTATGAGAACAACACTTGTTCCTAGTATGCTTGCTGCTATTTCTAGAAACCAGAAGAAGGCTAATCTTGAAGGCAGACTTTTCGAGGTCGCTAAGAAGTTTATTGCTAAGGATCTTCCTCTTACAGAGTATCCAGAAGAGCGTGATACACTTGCAGTTGGTGTATGGGGTGACAATGAGTCATTCTTCACATTAAAGAGTATTGCTGAGAAGATTGCAGATAATCTTCTTGTTAATTTCGAGTATGAGAAGGATACCAAGACATTCCTTCATCCATATCAGACAGCTAGTATCAAGTGTGACGGCGTAGTAGTTGGTTACCTTGGTAAGGTTGCTTATGAAGTAGCTGAGAAGCTTGATCTTCGTACAAGTGCTTATGTAATGGAAATTGACCTTGCCGCGCTTGAGTGCAACTATGACAAGAGTCCTTCATTTAAGCCAATGAGCAAGTTCCCAGATGAGAACAGAGACCTTGCGCTTGTTATGAACAAAGATGTTACTTGCGGACAGGTTGAAAAGGTAATTGCTGATTCATGTAAGGCAGTATCTAATATTAAGCTTTTCGATGTATACGAAAGTGAAGCAATTGGTGCTGATAAGAAGAGTATGGCATTTACTATTACATTTACTCCAGGAGAAGAAGGATTTGAAGGAGAGGCAGTTGATAAGTTCGTTAAGAAGATTCTTAAGAACCTCAAGTTCCACCTTGATATCGACCTTCGTTCGTAGTTTAGAAACAATATATTTAAAAGAATATATTTAAAATTATAGATATTAGCATTATTATAGTTATATGAACTACAATAGTGCTAATTCTATTTTAGGATATTAAATAATATTACAGGATTAAACTATATTTTATTAAATTAGGAGAAGAATCATGGAAAGAAAGAGTGCATGGGAAAAATATGATGCCAGAACTATGAAAAAGGTTATGACTTATGCTGATAGTTATATGGATTTCCTTAGTAACTGTAAGACAGAGCGTGAGTGTGTTGATTATATTATTACAGAGATTGAAAAAGAGGGATACAAGGAGCTTGTACCTGGTAAGATTAAGAAGGGTAGCCTGAGGAAGGGTGACAAGGTATATTTTGTCAATATGAATAAGGCTATCGTAATGTTCCAGATAGGTAGCGAGAATATTGAAAGTGGTATGAATATTCTTGGTGCTCATATCGATTCTCCAAGACTTGATGTGAAGATGAATCCACTTTATGAGGATAATGCATTTGCTTACCTTGATACTCACTATTATGGTGGTATCAAAAAGTATCAGTGGGTAACTATTCCGCTTGCTATTCATGGTGTTGTATGCAAGAAGGATGGTACGACTGTAGAGATTAATATAGGTGAGGATGAGGATGATCCAGTATTCTTTGTATCAGACTTACTTATTCACCTAGCTCAGGAGCAGATGGAAAAGAAGGCTAATAAGGTAATTGAGGGTGAAGCTCTTGATATTATAATTGGTAATATGCCTCTTAAGGCCTCTAAGAATGAAAAAGAAAAGGAAGCAGTTAAGGCTAATGTACTTAAGATATTAGCTGATAACTATGGCATAGAAGAAGCTGACTTTAACAGTGCTGAGCTTGAAGTAGTACCAGCTGGTAAGGCTAGACATGCTGGCTTTGACAAGAGTATGGTACTTGCATATGGTCACGATGACAGAGTATGTGCATACTCATCACTTCGTGGTATGCTTGAAGCTAAAAACTGCAAGAGAACCACTTGTTGTATCTTGGTTGATAAGGAAGAAATTGGCTCTGTTGGTGCAACTGGTATGCAGTCTATGTTCTTTGAGAATGTAGTAAGAGAGCTATTAGAAGGTATGGGAGTATATTCAGAGCTTGCTGTTAGAAGATGTCTTGCAGGTTCTTTCATGCTTTCAAGTGATGTTACTAGTGGTTACGATCCTACTTATGCCTCAAGCTTTGATAAGAAGAATGTATCATTCCTTGGATACGGATTTTCGTTTGATAAATTTACAGGCGCTAGAGGCAAGTCAGGATCAAATGATGCTAATGCTGAATATCTTGGTAAGCTTCGTAAGATTATGGATGATG
>DCHQ01000026.1:16182-16677 GCA_002314855.1 Lachnospiraceae bacterium UBA1748 | reverse complement strand
TGCTCATCAGTCACTTATTGCTACAAGAATGCCTACCGAAATGATGCTTCCTATAGTTGATACTATGGATAAGATTGGATATCACTCAGTAGAGTGCTGGGGTGGTGCTACATTCGATGCATCTCTTCGTTTCTTAAAGGAAGATCCATGGGAGAGACTTAGAAAGCTCCGTGATGGATTCAAGAATACAAAGCTTCAGATGTTATTTAGAGGACAGAATATCCTTGGATATCGTCCATACGCTGATGACGTTGTTGAGGCATTTGTTCAGAAGTCAGTTGCTAATGGTATCGATGTAATTCGTATCTTTGACTGTCTTAATGATATTCGTAACCTTAAGGCTGCAGTTGATGCAACAAATAAGGTAAAGACTACAGAAGGTCGTGGTGAGTCACAGATCGCTCTTTCTTATACACTTGGTGATGCATACACACTTGATTACTGGGCTAAAATGGCTAAGGATATCGAGGAAATGGGTGCAGATTCAATCTGTAT
>DCHQ01000026.1:0-16151 GCA_002314855.1 Lachnospiraceae bacterium UBA1748 | reverse complement strand
ATCTGTATCAAGGATATGGCAGGACTTCTTCTTCCATACAAGGCAGAAGAGCTTGTTAAGACACTTAAGGAGTCTACAAAGCTTCCAATTCAGTTACATACACACTACACATCAGGTGTTGCTTCAATGACATACCTTAAGGCTGTTGAAGCTGGTGTTGACGTAATCGACTGTGCAATTTCACCTATGGCTCTTGGTACATCTCAGCCAGCAACAGAAGTTATGGCTAAGACATTCGAGGGTACACCATACGATCCAGGATTTGATCAGAATGAACTTGCTAAGATTGCTAACCACTTTGCTCCATACAGAGAAGAGTGCTTAAAGAGTGGTCTTATGAACACTAAGGTTCTTGGTGTTAACATCAAGACTCTTCTTTACCAGGTACCAGGTGGTATGCTTTCTAACATGGTTAGCCAGCTTAAAGAGCAGGGTGCAGAGGATAAGTTCAATGAAGTTCTTGAGGAGATCCCAAGAGTTCGTAAGGACTGTGGTGAGCCACCACTCGTTACACCTTCATCACAGATCGTTGGTACACAGGCTATCTTCAACGTTCTTATGGGCGAGAGATATAAGATGGCTACAGGTGAGTTCAAGGATCTTCTTCGTGGTAACTATGGTCAGACAGTTAAGCCTATGAACGAGGAAGTTATCGCTAAGGTTATTCCAGGCGAGAAGCGTTCTACAGCTCGTTCTGCAGAGGCTACAGGTCATATAGAGCCAGAGTTAGCAGCAATCGAAGCAGAAATGAAGCAGTACAAGCAGCAGGACGAGGACGTACTTTCATACGCACTTTTCCCACAGGTTGCTACAGACTTCTTCAAGTATCGTGAAGCTCAGCAGACAGGCGTTGACGCTAAGAGCGCTGATGCTAAGAATGGTGCTTATCCTGTATAATTTGTAATTTCATAAAATAATTAAAGCTCTGATGGATTTTCCATCAGAGCTTTTTTTAATACGTTTATTGTAGATTCATGTTTGATTTGTTATAATATAACAGATTATTTATAAGCATTCAGGGGGAATGAACATGGCTAAGTGTCCTAAGTGCGGAACAGAACTTATTAATGGTTCAATTTTCTGTGGTTTTTGCGGAGAAAGAATACCAGATGGATTCTTTGATATAGATGATACTGTGGACTTTGCAGTAAATGATTCATTTAATGATTCATATAATGATAGTGTTAATACTGACTATGAAAAGCCTGTAATGATGCAGGGACAGCCAATTGGTGGTACAGGTAAGGCACCTTCAGTTACGATTGATGGTCAGACCTATGAGGCATATGTTCCTGAGGCTGATAGCTCGAATACTTCAAGTAACAGTGATAATTATTCAGCTAACCAGAATACATATAGCAATCCTGGATCATATATCAGTAATCAGAACTCATATAATAATCAGGGAAACTATAGCAATACCGCTTCATACAGTGATCCTAATGCTAATAATGCCGCAGCTTATAATAATTACAATTATCAAAATACAGCACCAGCTACAAAAACTAATACATGCTGTGTAGCCGGTATGATTATTGGTATTTTATCACTCATTAGCTGTGGATTATTCTGCGGTATTTTACCTATTGCGGGTATTATTGTATCAATAATAGGTATTAAGCAGGCCGATGAGCTTGGCGAGAACGGTAAAGGCATGGGTATAGCAGGACTTGTTACGAGCATTGTAGCTTTAGTTGGTATTGTGATGATCTTAATATTTACAGTTTTCGTTAGTTATATTTAAGTTGTTAAAGTAAGTTTACTTGCTTTCAAATATTTCAATTAATAGGAGTAATAAAATGGAAGTTTTATACAGCAGTACAAGAGATGGTTCGAAATTTTACAAGGCTTCAGAGGCTATTTTAAAAGGTCTCGCTGATGATGGTGGATTATTTGTTCCTAATACAATTCCAGCATTTGATTTTGATATTAATAAGCTTAAGGATTGGGATTATAAGGAAACAGCATACCAGGTTATGAAGCTTGTTCTTTCTGATTTTACAGAAGAAGAACTTAGAAACTGTATTAACAATGCTTATGACAGTAAGTTTGATACAGAGGAGATAGCTCCACTTGTATATGCTGATGGAGCTTATTATCTTGAGCTTTTCCATGGTGCAACAATCGCATTCAAGGATATGGCGCTTTCTATTTTGCCACACCTTATGACAACATCTGCTAAGAAGAATAATCTTAAAGAGAAAATCATTATTCTTACAGCTACATCTGGTGATACAGGTAAGGCCGCTCTTGCAGGTTTTGCTGATGTTCCAGGAACAGGTATTGTTGTATTTTATCCTAAGGATGGCGTATCTAAGATTCAGGAGAAGCAGATGGTTACACAGCGTGGTAACAATGTTAAAGTTGTTGCTATCAAGGGTAACTTTGATGATGCTCAGACAGGCGTTAAGGAGATGTTTGGTGATGAGGCCCTTAAGGCTAAGCTTGCAGCTAATGGTTATGTATTCTCATCAGCTAACTCCATTAATATAGGACGTCTTGTTCCACAGATTGCTTACTATGTATATGCATACGGAACACTTCTTAAGGAAGGTAAGATTGCAGCTGGCGACAAGATGAATGTAGTTGTTCCTACAGGTAACTTTGGTAATATTCTTGCAGCTTTCTACGCTAAGAATATGGGACTTCCTATTGCCAAGCTTATCTGTGCTTCTAATGATAACAAGGTTCTCTACGATTTCTTCCAGACAGGAGAGTACGATAGAAACAGAGAGTTTATACTTACATCTTCGCCTTCAATGGATATCCTTATCTCAAGTAACCTTGAGAGACTTATTTACTATATTGCAGGTAATGATGCTACAAAGAATGCATCACTTATGGCAGAGCTTAAGAGCGAAGGTAAGTATACAATTACTGATGAAATGAAGGCTAACCTTACAGACTTTGTAGGTGGTTATGCTTCAGAAGCTAGATGTGCCAAGATGATTAAAGATCTTTATGATAAATGTGGTTATGTAATTGATACACACACAGCTGTGGCTGGCGCTGTATATGAAGATTACAAGCAGGCATCAGGTGATGATACAATTACAGTTATCGCTTCAACAGCAAGTCCATATAAGTTTATGGGTTCTGTAATGAGCGCTATTGATGATAAGTATGCATCAATGGATGATTTCGCACTTATTGATGAGCTTGAGAAGGTTGCGAGTGTTGCTGTACCTAAGGCAGTAGATGACATTCGTAATGCACCAGTTCTTCATAACAATGTGTGCGAGAAGAATGAGATGGAGCAGGCAGTAACTTCTTTCCTTGGAATATAATATGAAACATATTTTATTAGTAGATGATAATACAACCAATTTGAAAATGGCTGGCCAGGTGTTGCAACCTTATTACCAGGTTTCAATGGCTAAAAGTGGTAAGCAGGCATTGGCTTTTTTGAAGAAGAGTATTCCTGATTTAATACTCCTCGATCTTCTTATGCCTGAAATGGATGGTTATCAGACTATGGAAGAAATTAAGCTTAACCCTGCAACGGCTAATATACCTATTATTTTCCTTACTGCTGACAAGCAAAGGGAAAGTGAGATAAAAACCTTGCAGCTAGGTGCTCTTGATTTCATTACTAAGCCTTTTGAAGAGGAAGTAATGCTTAGCCGTATTGAAAAGGTTCTTATGATGGACGAAATGCGTCGTGGACTTTTTGAAGAGGCTGATAAAGATTCGTCAACAGGTCTTTATAACTATGAGTATGTTAAGAAGACAATGAGCAGTCATGTTGCAGGTAACAAGGGTGGTGCACTCATTCTATTTTCAATAGAAAATGAAATAGAGATGAGAGAGAAGGCTAGCGCCAAGGAATATAGTGCTTATCTTGATTATCTTCATGAGTATTTCAATTCCAGCTCATATGGTAACAGTATGGCCTGCAAGATTTCTGATGGTGAGTATATGATAGCTCTTACAGATCATGTTGATGAGACAGAGCTTAGCAGTATACTTATGAATCTTGTAGATTATCTTTCAAGAGAGATTAATCTTGAGGATGGCAATAAGCTGGCTACAAGTGTTAAGGCAGGAAGTGCTCTTATATGTTCAGTAGGAAGCTTTGATGAGTATCTTGCCAAGGCTGATAAAGCATTCTACCACGTTAAAAACACTGATTTTCTTACATTCCATATTTATAGAGATAGATAATTATATCGATTTTTATAGGTGGAAAAAGTGAATATTCTAAAATCTATCAGAAAACAAATGATTCTTGACGGTATCGATTATTATCTTGTCGATACTTTTGATCCACACGGAAGCGAATATATATGTGATTATTACAAGCTGCGCCAGTATTTCTCAGGATTTACTGGCAGTAACGGCTTGTTATTAGTATGCAAGGAAAAAGCATATTTATGGACAGATGGACGATATTTTGTTCAGGCAGCCAAGGAACTGTATAAGGGGATATCCCTTATGAAGATGGGCGAAAAGGGAGTTCCAACGGTTAGAGAGTTCATTAAGAACACTGTGCGTAGGGGTGAAAGCATAGGACTTGATGGTATGCTTATATCCAGCGATTTTGGCGCTTTTATTAGTGAAGTTTGTAAGAATAAAAAGGCTGACCTTCGTACAGATATTAATTATGCAGTAAGTCTATGGCAGGATAGACCAGCTATTAGTTATACTAAGGCATTTGTACTTGAAGAGAAATATACAGGTTTATCAGCTTCGAAAAAGATTGGACAGGTCAGAAAAGCGATTGGCAAGGATTCTTTGTTTGTATCAAAGCTTGATGATATCATGTGGCTTACTAATCTTCGAGGCAATGATATTGAGTGTAATCCTTGTTGCTATTCGTATTTACTGCTTGATAAGGATAATTGTTATATTTATCTTAATAAAACTGCAGTTAATCCAGCTGTGAAAAAATATCTGGAGAAGCAAGGTATAACACTAAGAGAGTACTCGAAAGTAGAAGAATCTCTTAAAGAATATGTGGAGATGGCAAATGGCTGTATCAGATTTGATAAAGCATCGCTTAATTATAAATTATTCCAGACTATAGATGAATCTGGAAAAGGAAAAGCAGAAGCTTCAATTATCGAAGGAATGAAGGCTGTAAAGAATAAGACGGAGATTAAAAATCTCACAGAAGCGTATGTTTATGACAGCGTGGCTGTAACACGTTTTATAAAATATATAAAAGAACATGCCGCAGATGGTCTTACAGAGTTAGATGCAGCAGCTTATATCGACAAGCTTCGAGGCAAACTGCCAGGATTTATAGAATTATCATTTCCAACAATATCAGCGTATGATGCCAATGCAGCCATGATGCACTATGAAGCTACTGAAGATAATTACTCAGTTATTAAGCCAGAGGGGATGCTTCTTGTTGATAGCGGTGGTCAGTATAAAACTGGAACAACAGACGTGACCAGAACCATAGTTATGGGCAAAATATCTGATCAGGTAAAAAAGGACTACACATTATCGGTATGTGGCATGCTAAGACTTATGAATGCCGTATTTATGAAAGGATGTAGTGGCAGAAACCTTGACATACTTAGCCGTGGACCATTGTGGCGTAAGGGGACAGATTATAAATGTGGAACAGGGCACGGCATTGGATTTTGTCTTAATGTACACGAAGGACCACATAGAATAGGATGGCAAAAGGCCAGAAATGGAATGGAACCAGCACTTGTTGCAGGTATGATTGTTTCGGATGAGCCAGGAGTATATATAGAAGGTGAGTATGGCATTCGTATCGAGAATATACTACTTGTTACAAAGGCTATGAGTACTCCAGATGGTGACTTTTTGCGATTTAAACCATTGACTTTGGTGCCTATAGATTTGGAGGCTATTGATACAAAATATATGTCTAGTGAGGACATAGAATATCTTAATGAGTATCATAAGCTTGTTCGAGGAAAAATCAGTCCATTTTTAAACAAAAGTGAACAAAAATGGCTCGAAAATGCCACTAAATATGTGTAAATTGCTTGAAATTTAGCTGATTTTTATGTATACTAACAAGTAGATTACTGGAATTGGAGGTTACTATATGTTTTTTGATTTGTTCGGTAATTATTTGGTAGATAATAATAAAATGACAAGCGACCAGCTTGCTTCGCTTAAAGAGGCTCAGGCAAGTTCACGATTAAAGCTTGGTTTTATAGCAGTTTCAGAGAAGATGATTACAGAGAAACAGTCTGAGGAGATTAATCGTAAGCAGGCTGTTATGGATAAGAGATTTGGTGATATAGCAGTAGAACTTGGATATCTTACTGATGATCAGGTAGGTCAGTTACTTGGCCTTCAGGGCAATACTTACCTTAAGTTTTGTCAGCTTGTTACAGAGCAGGGCATTATGTCTATGGAGGATATCGAAGCACAGTTAAAGGCTTATGTTGCTTCTTGTGGATTTGAAGAAGCAGCTATCGAAGACATTAAGTCTGATGATATCGATAGAATTATACCTTTATTTACTCCAGATATTGAAGACAAGTATTCAGAGATATTAGCTGTTGGTATTAGAACTATTAACAGACTTGTATCATCAAATATCTGTATTTCTAAGGGTTGTGTTGTTGATAGTCTTGATATATCAGACTACGCAATTCAGGCACTTGTTGGCGATTTCAATGTTAAGACTGGTTTTGTAGGTCAGGGGGACTCATTACTGGTTATCGCTGATGCATATGCCAGAGAGCATTTTGATGCAGTAGATGAAGATGCTCTTGATTCAGTAGCAGAGTTTATTAACATTATCAATGGTCTTTATGCTACAAGCATTAGTTACCAGAAGGTTAATGTGGAGCTTATGCCACCAGAACTTATTACTGGTAGCAAGAAGATCGAGGCTGCCAAGATAGCAGTTATGCCAATCACAATTGATGGGCGAGATGTCAAGATGTTCTTGGCAATTAGTTAGGAGGGAATTAGAACAATGTCAAACGTACTTATAGTCGATGATTCTAGAACATCGAGAAGAATTCTTAGAGTTATTGTTGAGGATATGGGTAACTCAGTAGTTGGTGAGGCAACTAATGGTGAAGAGGCAGTAACAATGTTCAAGGAACTTAATCCTGATATTGTAACACTCGATATCACAATGCCAATCAAGGATGGAGTTGCGGCACTCAAGGATATTATGGAGATTAACCCTAAGGCCAAAGTTATTATGGTAACAGCTGCAGGTCAGAAATGTAACGTAGTTGAAGCCATTAAATTAGGAGCCTTCGAGTTTGTTACTAAGCCTTTTGATGAAGAGGTTATAAGGGAAGTATTCCGTAAAGCATTGAGTTAAGTTAATATGTTTGTTAAGGGGTACGCGATGCGTACCCTTTTCTTATGTTTGGATAGTAACCAGGAGGTTAACATATGGATGAGCAGGCGATTTGTTCACTTATAGATATGGCACTGGAGGCCAGAGAGAGTTCGTATTCTCCATATTCTAACTATAAGGTGGGCGCAGCGCTTATTGCAGGCAGTGGTAAAATATACAAGGGTTGTAATATTGAAAATGCTTCTTATGGAGCTACCAATTGTGCAGAAAGAACCGCTGTATTTAAGTCTGTCAGCGAAGGCGAAAGATTTATTAATGCAATAGCTATAGTTGGAGGACCTAAGGATGCTGAGATCCCTTTACCAGGTTTCGCATTTCCATGTGGTATATGTCGTCAGGTACTCAGGGAATTCTCAGATCCTGATAAACTTATAGTAATAGTTGCCAGGTCTAAGGATGATTACAAGGTTTACACTTTGGCAGACCTTTTGCCGGACAGCTTTGGACCAGATTTTACAGATCAGTAATGGAGTATACTAGAATATGTTACAGGATGGAAGAGCGGTACTCCCGCTTATGACCTTATTTTTCATAATTGTTATTATTATTCTTGGAATAATATCAGCAAGAAGGTCGAAAAGAGAATTATTTGAAAAGATAAAGAAGGATTATGGTAGAAAAAGAACGGCCAAACAGGCGCAGGTTTCTTTGCTTAGTCATCATAAAGCTTCTTTGGAAAATGGCTATCATATAGATAATATTACCGCTGGCGATATGGAAATTAACCGGATATTTGCTGCTGTTAATCATACTTCATCAGCTATTGGTCAGGAATATTTGTACTACCAGCTAATGAGAGGGCGCTTGCCACAAAGCGAGCTTGATGATTTTGAACAGCTTATGATGTTTTTTAAGGACAATGAAAATGTTAGAGAGCAGTTCAGATATCAGTATGAAAGCCTTGGGAAAAAAGGAAATATTGATATAGATCGATTCCTCGAAGGCGAGACTAATAAAAATAATGGAATTATGAAGCATTTCCTGTGCTATATAATATTCGCCTTGGCCATAGCAATGCTCGCACTTAAAATGGCTATTCCTGGTGCTGTATGCATGGGCTTGTTTATTATTATTTCCGTATCCATGTATTTCAAGGAAAAG
Organism: Lachnospiraceae bacterium UBA1748; assembly: GCA_002314855.1. Lineage (GTDB taxonomy): Bacteria > Bacillota > Clostridia > Lachnospirales > Lachnospiraceae > NK4A136. The sequence continues at coordinate 7,735 of DCHQ01000026.1, read as the reverse complement.
ACAGCCATTCATATGTTCCTTGATTCTGCGTTTTATATCATAAAATTAGTGGATATTGGACGTAAATTATCTGGCATAGATGTTAAAACTTCGGAAAAGCTTGGCGAAATTTTAGGCGTAGTTTCTGAGAAAAGTGAGGCTCTTAGTAAAGCTCTTATAGGATCAAGATATGTATTTTTAAGTGCGCCAGCCAATACAGGATTTTTTTCATCAATTGTTTTATATATTAATCTGTTTTTCCATATCGATATTTTACTTTATTACAGTTTGGAAAAGCGAGTAAGAGCTAAAGAAAGTGAGATACTAGAGCTTTATGATTTGATTGGATTAATCGAGGCCGCTCTTGCAGTTGATTCTTATAGAGCAAGCCAGACTAAGTGGTGCAGGCCTTGGTTTGATGTTAAAATAGAAGATAGCTGTATAAAACAGCTATACCATCCGCTTATAGATGAGCCAGTTAGAAATGATGTTAGTTTGGAAAAGAGCATGCTAATTACAGGTGCCAATGCATCAGGTAAATCCACTTATCTAAGAGCTCTTGGTAATGCTGTTATTATGGCGCAGACTATTAATACAGTGTGTGCAGAAAGCTATAAATTACCGTTCCACCGAGTATTTTCTTCGATGACTCTTAAAGATAGTCTAACAAAGGGCGACAGCTTCTTTATGACAGAAATTAAGTCTATAAAGCGAATCCTTGATGAGTCTTCTATGGAAGGTGACAAGGTTTTATGTCTTGTTGATGAAGTACTTAAAGGGACAAATACTATTGAGCGTATTGCAGCGGCGAGTCAGGTTATCAGATATCTTATAGAGCATCAAGTTGTATGCGTTTTTGCGACCCATGATATGGAGCTTAGTCTGTTGCTTCAGGATATTTTGAATAATTATCATTTTGAAGAAGCTAAGCAGGCTGACAGCGAAGATATATTATTTACATATAAACTGATGGATGGCCCTACAGACAGCAGAAATGCAATCAGGCTTCTAGCCAATCTTGGTATAGATGGTGGTCTTGTAGAAAAGGCTAAATCAATGGCAGCTCGTTTCGAGCAAACTGGAAACTGGAGTATGGATTAGGAGAAAATATGGCTGAGGTAACAATATATACAGATGGTGCTGCGAGAGGTAATCCTGACGGACCTGGAGGATATGGTACAGTACTTACCTTTACTGATAGTAAGGGGATACGTCATGAAAAGGAGCTTAGTGCAGGTTATAAGAAAACAACTAATAACAGAATGGAGTTAATGGCTGTAATAGTTGGTCTGGAGGCGCTGAGTCGTCCATGTGACGTTGAGGTGGTTAGTGATTCTAAGTATGTCACAGACGCATTTAATCAGCACTGGCTTGACAGTTGGATTGCCAAGGGCTGGAAGCGTGGTAAGAACGAGACCGTTAAAAATGTGGAACTCTGGAAGAGGCTAAAGGCTGCAGTTGATAAGCATAAGAGAGTGACATTTACCTGGGTAAAAGGTCATGATGGTCATATATATAACGAAAAATGTGATATGTTAGCAACAAGTGCTGCAGATGGAGCCAATCTTCTTGACGATGATGGGATTGAAATGTTAACATAATCACAGATACTTTTAGTATTGGAGGATACAGTAATGAATAATTTTATGGCATTTCTCAGTTGGCTTGCATCTTATGCAGTCGTTTACTTTGTATTTATAGGTGCAATTCTCATTGCTTTTGCTATTGGTTTTTCAGTTAGAAAGAATAAGAACAAAAAGGAATCAGGGGAAGTTGTAATTGCATCTCAGGGTGAAGCTTCGTCTGAGCAGTAGTTAATAAATATTAATTATGCCAAAATCAGAAAATCAGAAATTAAAACTTCTATACATCGCTAAAATTCTTAAAGAAGAGACGGATGAGAATCATCCGATCAAAGCATCTGAATTAATTAGACGTTTATCAGAATACGATATAAGTGTAGAGCGTAAGACTATCTATAGTGATATAGAGAGCTTACGCGATTTTGGTATGGAAATAATGCTTACCAAAACCAAGAATAATGGTGGCTATTATCTTATATCTGATGATTTTGAGCTAGCCGAGATTAAGCTTTTAGTTGATATGGTTCAGGCATCAAGATTTATCACTACCAAAAAATCTCGAAGCCTTATAAAAAAGCTTGAGACCTTGACTAATATGCATAGTGCCAAGGAACTTTCCCGTGATGTGTATGTTATAGGCCGAGCCAAAAGTGAGAATGAGAACGTATTCTACAATGTTGATGATATTCACACAGCAATTAATCAGGGCAATTCCATAAGTTTTAAGCTTACTCGTTATAAGGTCAATAAGGAGCAGGAATATAAGAATGATGGTGCAGTTTATACTGTTAGTCCTTATTATCTTACCTGGAATAATGAAAATTATTATCTTATTGCTGTAGATCATAAATATGGTGCTATTCGCCATTATCGTGTGGATAGAATGAAAAATATAGAAATAAACAATGAGCCAAGGCAGTTTGGTGATTTGTTTAAGAATTTTGATATCGCTGAATATACTAAGAGCAGTTTTAATATGTTTAATGGTGATATGACCAGGGTATCCATTAAGTTCCCAATGCCACTACTAGATGTTGTGATTGACAGATTTGGTAAAGATGTTTCGATACGTGGCGCTGGAGATTATTTTCTTGCAACCATGGATGTGGCTGCGTCAGGACAGTTTTATGGCTGGATAGCAGGGCTAGGAAAAGGCGTGCAAATAGAAAGCCCTTCTTCAATAAAAAAAGCGTATCACGAGTACCTGGGAGAATTATATAATCAATCCTAGTTTAATATATTTATGATTTGATTTTATCGATGATTCCCACCGTTAAAGGATTCTTATTTTCTATTAATATTTTTGTAATATTTCTGATGGATATTTCTTGACAATTGATATTATGTAATCTTATAATTGACATTACCACAATATCTAGTGGTAATGTCTTTTTATGTTTTCTTTATTTAGTATATATTTTTTTAAGGGAGAAGAGGTCGAAACTATGTCTGAAGTGAATTTTGGGGAATTATACAAGACAAAAAATACTGTCAAGGTTGTTAAAAAGGACAATTGTCTTGAGGAGTTTAATGTTCAAAAGGTTATCAATGCAGTTGGAAAGAGTGCTTACAGAGCATTAACAGAATTTACAGAGGAAGAGAAGCATCAGATTTGTAAATATGTAGTTGATAAGGTTGATGAGATGGGCGTTGACCGTATCCCTATTCCTATTATGCATAACATAGTTGAGAGTGCCCTTGAGCAGGTTAAGCCAATCGTTGCTAAGAGTTATCGCGATTATCGTAATTACAAGCAGGACTTTGTCCGCATGATGGATGACGTTTATAAGAAGTCTCAGTCCATCATGTATGTAGGTGATAAGGAGAATGCTAATACAGATTCAGCTCTTGTTTCTACTAAGAGAAGTCTTATATTCAATCAGTTTAATAAAGAGCTTTATCAGAAGTTCTTCCTTACAACAGAAGAGCTTCAGGCTGCTCGTGATGGATATATTTATATTCATGATATGTCAGCACGTCGTGATACTATGAATTGCTGCTTATTCAATGTTGAAAGCGTATTAAAAGGTGGCTTTGAGATGGGTAACATCTGGTATAACGAGCCTAAGACTCTTGATGTAGCTTTTGACGTTATTGGTGATATTGTTCTTTCGGCAGCAAGTCAGCAGTACGGTGGATTTACAGTACCAGAAGTTGATAAGATTCTTGCTCCATATGCTGAGAAGTCATATGCCAAGTATGTAGATAAATATGTGGGACTTGGTATCGATGAAGAGAAGGCCAAGGAACAGGCACTTAAGGATGTTGAGAAGGAATTTGAGCAGGGCTTCCAGGGCTGGGAGTACAAGTTCAATACAGTAGCTTCTTCAAGAGGTGATTATCCATTCATTACAGTTACAGCAGGTATTGGTACTGGACGTTTTGAAAAGCAGGCTACTATTTCTATGCTTAATGTTCGTCGCAAAGGACAGGGTAAGAAAGAGCATAAAAAGCCAGTTCTTTTCCCTAAGATTGTATTCTTATATGATGAAAAGCTTCATGGTGAAGGTGGTGAGCTTGAGGATGTATTCCTTGCTGGTGTAGAGTGTTCATCTAAGACAATGTATCCTGACTGGCTATCACTTACAGGTAAGGGATATATCGCTTCTATGTACAAGCAGTATGGTAAGGTAATCTCACCTATGGGCTGTAGAGCATTCCTTTCACCTTGGTACGAGAGAGGTGGTATGCATCCAGCAGATGAAAGCGATGCTCCAATTTTCGTTGGTCGTTTCAATATTGGTGCTGTTTCCCTTCATTTGCCAATGATTCTTGCCAAGTCAAGACAAGAAAGCAGAGACTTCTATGAAGTTCTTGATTATTATTTACAACTTATTCGTCAGCTTCATATTCGTACATATGCATACCTTGGCGAGATGAGAGCTTCAACTAATCCACTTGCTTATTGTGAGGGAGGTTTCCTTTATGGTAACCTCAAGCTTACAGATAAAATTAAGCCTCTCCTTAAGGCTGCAACAGCAAGCTTTGGAATTACAGCTCTTAATGAAATGCAGATGCTTTACAACGGAAAGTCACTTGTTGAAGATGGTAAGTTTGCACTTGAGGTTATGGAGCATATTAACAAGAGAGTTAATGAATACAAGGCAGAAGATGGCAATCTTTATGCTATATATGGAACACCAGCTGAGAACCTTTGTGGTCTTCAGGTTAAGCAGTTCCGTAAGAAATACGGTATTGTTGAGGGTGTATCTGATAGAGAATATGTATCGAATTCATTCCACTGTCATGTATCAGAGGATATTACACCAATCGAGAAGCAGGATCTTGAGTATAGATTCTGGGAGCTTTTAAATGGTGGAAAGATTCAGTACGTAAAGTATCCAATCGATTATAATACAGAAGCAGTTAAGACACTTATTCGTCGTGCTATGGACTTCGGTTTTTATGAAGGAGTCAATCTTTCTCTTGCTTATTGTGATGATTGTGGTCATGAAGAGCTTGAGATGGATGAGTGCCCAGTATGTGGTAGTAGAAATCTTACAAAGATTGATCGTATGAACGGTTATCTTTCGTATTCACGAGTTCACGGTGATACGAGATTAAATGACGCGAAGATGGCTGAGATAGCTGAGCGTAAATCAATGTAAGTTAGGGCGGATAATTTGTATGCGATATCATAATATAACCAAAGACGATATGAATAACGGAGATGGACTCCGTGTAGTTTTATGGGTTGCAGGTTGCTCCCATTGTTGTAAGGAATGTCAGAATCAGTTTACCTGGGATCCAGATGGTGGACTTCTCTTTGATGATAATGCTAAACAAGAGATTTTTGACCAACTCGACAAGCCATATATTTCAGGAATAACATTTTCAGGTGGAGATCCTCTTCACCATGCTAATAAGGATGGTATCCTTGCTCTTGCCAAAGAGATTAAGGAGAAATATCCTAAGAAGACTATGTGGCTTTATACAGGCTATTCTTGGAATGAGATATATGAAATGGAACTCATGAGATATCTTGATGTAGTTATTGATGGCGAATTCAAGATAGAGGAAAAGGACAATACCCTTATGTGGAAGGGTTCTAAGAATCAGAAGGTAATTGATGTTAAGGCTACACTTCATAGTAACGAGTCAATAGAACCAATATTATATTGCGATGATTATAAGTCATTCAATGTGATTAGTGCATTAAAATAACAGGAGTAGTTATGGAAATTAAGATTAAATATTTTTCTGATAAAATAGAAAAACTCTGCTATATTGATGGAAAGTCTGACTGGATTGACCTTCGAGCAGCTGAGGATGTTGTTCTTAAACAGGGTGAGTTTAAGCTTATACCTCTTGGAGTAGGTATGCAGCTTCCAAAGGGCTACGAGGCCCATGTTGTACCTAGAAGTTCAACATTTAAGAATTTTGGTGTGATTCAGACTAATCATATGGGTGTTATTGATTACACATATTCTGGTGATAATGATCAGTGGTTTATGCCTGTACTTGCCATGAGAGATACAGAGATTCACGTTAATGACCGTATATGTCAGTTCCGTATTATGGAGAATCAGCCAGCCATCGAATTTAATGAAGTTGAGAAGCTTGGTGAGCAGGATAGAGGCGGTTTTGGTAGTACTGGAAAAGCTTAAATAGTTTATTTAATAGCTTGGAGCCACTAGCTTCAGGCTATTTTTTTGCTAATCGGCAGAAGAAAGCTAAAATGAAACTTAAAAGCATCTAGAATAAAAAAACATTCTAAGTAGTATTGAAAACTAGATGCATCATATGCTATAATTTGCATAACTTTAGTTGTAAATTATGGTTGATTATTTTTTATGGAGGACAATATGTCTAATTTTGTTATCATTACTGATAGTTCATGCGATTTACCGCTTGATTATTATAAGGAGCATGATGTTAAGTTGCTTCATCTTTCTTGTCATATTGGAGATGTTATCTATGATGGCATTAATAATATTATTAGCGAGGAAGAATTCTATAAGCAGATTAGAGGCGGAGCACTTCCTACAACTTCTCAGGTAAATCCAGAGCAGGCGAAAGCTGTTATGGAGGATGCGTTAAAGGAAAATAAGAACGTATTATATGTTGCATTTTCTTCTGGTCTTAGTGGTACATACCAGAGTGGTGTTATTGCAGCCAATGAAGTTAATGAAGAAAATCCTGATGCTAACGTAGTAGTTGTTGATACAGTATGTGCTTCTGTTGGTGAAGGTGTTATTCTTCATTATGCTATTAAGATGCGTGATGAAGGCAAGAGTATGGAAGAGACAGCTAAGTGGCTCGAGGAAAATAAGTGCCATGTAGCTCATGTTGTAACTGTTGACGATCTTAATCATCTTCATAGAGGTGGTCGTATTTCTAAGACTTCAGCAGTGCTTGGTTCTATGATTAATATTAAGCCAATGATTCATGTTAATGATGAAGGTAAGCTTATTAATGTTGGCAAGATGAGAGGCCGTAAGAAGGCTCTTAACAATCTTCTCGAAATGATGGAAGAGCGTATTGGCGATTATAAAACAAAGGATAAGAATGAGATTATTATGATTAGTCATAGTGATTGTCTAGAGGACGCTCAGTATGTTGCTGAATGCGTGAAAGAGAAGTATGGCTTTGATAATATTCTTATCAGTTATATTGGTCCAGTTATTGGTTCGCACACAGGACCTGGTGCAATAGCTCTTTGCTTTATGGCAGACCATAGATAATCAGTGTGATCGATAATAATCTACAATATATTGTATGTTTTTTCAAAGAAACCTGTTCTGACAGGTTTCTTTTTTTCTTGATAATAAGGGCGTTTTGGAGTATATTATAAGATAGGTTTCATTGTGGAGTATTGTTGTCAATTATCTATATGATGAAGGGGTTATATGAGCACAATTTATAATGAACTTAATAGAAAATCCGTAGAAAAACTGGATGCCTATGACAATAGAATAAATGGCTATGACCCTTTGCTTGTTGGATATGCATATTTTGGACCATGTGGTTATCATGGGCAGTCTTCAAGCTATGGATTATATATTGTGTGGAATGGTGAGATTAACAGTTTGCTGAAGGCTCCTCACCCTGAGTACGGTTATGCTATCGAATGTGATAAAGATAGTGCGATAAGGTTCTATACCAATATGCAGGGCGTTGGTGTTTATGGTAAATTGCAGTCGATTGCAGGTAAGGTGACGATACCTTATATG
>DCHQ01000064.1 GCA_002314855.1 Lachnospiraceae bacterium UBA1748 | reverse complement strand
GTCTGAATGCAAGACGTCCGATACGTCCAAATCCGTTAATTGCTACTTTAACTGCCATTTTGCAATTCCTCCTAAAAATATTTATTAAACTTTTAATAGACATTACGTCTAATAATCGCAGTAAAATCATTTTACTAGTTTCTACGCGTTTATTCAAGATAAAATATAATATTTTTTTATTACTGGCAGTCTGTAAAATAGGTAATTTCGACTAGTCGTTAAGTCTTATAGCATCAACAAGTTCACGGAACTCTTCTTTGTACTCATCATCAAGGTCAATGGAATCAAGCTTTTTAATTACCCTCTTAAGGCTTCCTTCATTGACATACTCGCTCTTAGAAAGAATCATACCAAACTCAGCAACTGATGATGCAAAGATAAAGTCATCAGAAGGATCATCTGTATAATCACCCTGTCCAATTGGATACGCAAGGAGCTTAGACTCATCACCATCTGGCTCTTTATATCTAACTGATAATGTTAACCACTCATCCGTTTCCTTGGCAAAATCATTAGGAGCAGAATCCTGGTATTTAAGACCTGATTCAGTCGAATCCTCATCAGCCTTAACCAACTCATAAATAACTGTTACCGAATGACCTGCGCCAACTTCACCGGCATCCTTTGTATCATCCTCAAAGTCCTCATCAGCGAGCACTCTATTATCATAACCTACTAATCTGTATTCTGAAATGTATGCTGGATTAAACTCGACCTGAAGCTTTACATCCTTGGCTACTGTTACCATATTAGCGCCAAGCTCTTCTACTAACACCTTGTTAGCTTCCTTGATATCATCGATATATGCATAGTTACCATTACCTGCATCAGCAAGTGTCTCCATTCTATTGTCCTTATAGTTGCCCATACCAAAACCAAGAACTGTGAGGAATACACCACTTTCTTTTTCTTCTGAAATAAGCTTTTCAAGATCAGCAGGGTCTGAAATACCCACATTGAAATCACCATCAGTAGCAAGGATAACTCTGTTATTTCCACCTTCTATGAAATAGTTCTCAGCAAGCTCGTATGCTGTCACAATACCATCTGCACCATTGGTTGAACCACCTGCCTCAAGAGAATCAAATGCATCTAATATTGTCTTCTTATTACTTGCAGGTACGCCACGAAGAATAACCTCATCGCCACCAGCATATGTTACTATGGAAACCTTATCCTTCTCTCCAAGGCTATCAAGCATAAGCTCAAATGACTTTTTAAGAAGAGGTAACTTGTTATCTGTATACATAGAACCTGATACATCTATTAAAAATACGATATTTGAATCAGCAGCTTCAGTAAAATCTATGGCCTCTGTCTGAAGTCCTAATACAAGTAATTCATTGTCTTCATTCCATGGGCAGCTGCTAATTGTAGCAGTAACACCAAATGGCTCGCCATCTTCAGGCTGGTTGTAATTGTAGCTAAAATAATTAACCATCTCTTCTATTCTTACAGAACCATCTGGAATATCATCTACTCCATAGCCTTCATTAATCATTCTTCTAATGTTCGAATAAGAAGCTGTATCAACATCTGCTGAAAAAGTTGATAATGGAGACTTTGCAACTGACTTAAAACCGTTCTCATCAACCACGCTGTATTCTTCTGTATTCATAACATCGATTCCATCCATACAGTCCGCATATTCCGCACTATATGAAATTGACGAATTGGTCGTAGCAGTTTCGGCCACCACACAACTACCACCATCATCTGCAATCGATGGCGAATATGCCGCATTGTCTGAAGAAGCTCCAGCACAACCCACAAGATTTCCAAATGCCATTGATAAAGCCATTACCATAATAAATGCTTTCTTTCTCATAATATAAAACCTCCGTTTTTTTACTTTTTTTCTCCCTATTACAAGCAGCCTTAACCGCTTTCATGTTATAGACACGAAGAGTTTTTTATAATTTATGGACATTTTATGAACAAATTATGAATTTCAACGACATTTGTTAACAATTACCAACTGAAGTCCCATCCATATATTCACTATTACCAACATACCGTGCGTTATGCATCGCCCGCAACAAAAAAAGAAAAAGGACGGCCCTAAAAGAGCCGTCCTCTGCTTATTACCATGCGCCTTCAAAAATCTGAGCTATTGGGCTATCAGCATCAAGGAATATTGTTGTATTGCCATTCATGACTGATTCCTTAAGTGTATCAAGCTGTAATGAGAATAAATAGAAATCAGCCTTATCCTCATCATTATATGCCTCGGAAAGAATACTCATGTACTGAGCCTCACCATCAGCAACTATTGCATCTGCCTCGGCCTGAGCTTCAGAAATCATAATTGAAACCTCAGCATCTGTTGTATTACGAATAATCTGGGCCTCTGACTCACCCTGAGCCTTATAAGCAGCAGCAATATTATTACGCTCTGTAATCATACGCTGATATACAGCTTCCTTATTCTCATTAGGAAGGTCAAGAGTCTTAATCTTAACATCAGTAATTTCAATACCATACTGCTTGCACTGATCACCTATACACTGGATAAGTCTGTCGTTAATAACGATAACCTCGACCTCCTCGCCAGCATCAATAATATTACCTTCTTCATCAGTATCACTAGCCTGAATATCATTGGTTTCTATATCTTCAACCTCTGACTCACTAGCCTCTATAATAACTGCTGAGTCACGGCTCGCGATAAGCTCTTCCTGGCTCATTGATGAGATAGTTGTTTTAATTGCATTATAAACAATAACATCTATTCGCCCCTGAGCAGTTGTACTGCTTGCATTAAGTGTCTGCGTGTATGTCTTAGCATCTGTTACCTGCCATAATACGTAAGCATCAACAATCATAGTCTTCTTATCAGATGTGATAACCTCTGATGCTGGAAGGTCATAGATTTGTGTTGCCTTTGGAACATAGTTGACTGTCTGAATAAATGGAGTCTTAAAACGAAGTCCTGCAGAATCATTGGTATTTACAATCTTGCCAAACTGCTTAACAACGCTGTATTCATTTTCTTTTGTTGTATACATAGACTCAAATCCTACAATCAATACTACAACAACTAATATAATTAAGAATATTTTAGTTTTCTTCATTCTAGCCACCTCCTAATTAATACCATCTAACACAGCTGGTGCAAGTTTGCCTTCGCCACCCACCGGATAATACTTCTGAACTTCACCATCCCCGCTCTCGATGATAATCTCTAGGCTTGGAAGTACCTCGGCCATTGTTTCATAGAACATACGCTGCTTGGTAATAAGAGGATAATTAATATACTCTTCGTACTCAGCCTCAAAACGAGCTGCCTGACCAGTCGCCTCATTAACTCTCGCTACTGCAGTTGCATTAGCATCCTGAAGAATCTTATCTGCACTAGCCTCTGCTGCAGGTATCTGCTCGTTTCTATATGCATTAGCCTCATTGATAGCTGACTCCTTACCCTGCTTAGCTGTTTCAACTGCTGTGAAAGCTGTGATAACAAGGTCTGTTGGTGGCTCAACATCCTGAATACTTGCATCGATAAGTGTTATACCTATGTCTTCCTGCTCAAGTTCTGCAACAATCATTGACTTAACATTTCTCTGAATCTCAGACTTACCTGTAGTAATAGCATTATCAACATTGAAAGCTGAAACTGTAGATCTAATACATGACATTGCAATATTCTTTACAATAAGATCTGGCTGATCCGAATTGTATAAATACTTAATTGGATCAGTTACCTGATAAGAAACATAGAAATCACAATCGATAAAGTTGAAATCAGAAGTAATCATAATAGACTCATGTTCTATTGTATATGTATTACCCGCTGCATCTTCTCCGTATCCGATTGCAACACCACGGACTGTTGTATCAACCTTATTAGCCTTCTGAACAAAAGGAATCTTAAAATGAAGACCCTTCTCATCAACTAAAGATGCCTTTCCAAATGTTGTTATAACTACTGACTCTGTTTCGCCTACTGTATAAAAGCTTGAGCTTATTATTATTAATGCAAGCAAAACAATAACTACAATACTAATCCCCTTTTTTATTTTCCTGGCCATTTCTTCGGCCATTGGATCAAGAATCTTTTGTGCCATAAATAATACCGTCCTTTCTTCTACATAGATTCCTACACTGTCATAATACTATTTTGAGAGCTAAAATAATATATCCTAAATACCTACATTAAAAGCTCTAATATATAAATATTTGTAAAAAACTACATCTTTTTTTCCATTTTCCCCACAATAACATATAATAAGGTTATGTTACGAGATATTGATATTAATGAAATTTCAGATGGAAAAAGATATACCAAAGATGATTTGGTATGTATGGGATGCAACGACTGCGATGGCTGTCATAAGTGTTGCACTGGTATGGGCGATTCTATCACTTTAGACCCATATGATATTTATGAGCTTACTAAAGGGCTTAACCAAAGCGTAGAGTCCCTACTAAGTAATGCTCTCGAACTTGGTGTTGTTGATGGCATAATACAGCCTCATATAAAAATGCAAGGCAAGAGCAATCAGTGTTCATTCTTATCAGAATCAGGACGTTGCAATATTCATTCCTTCAGACCTGGATTCTGTAGATTGTTCCCGCTCGGAAGAATATATGATGACGGCAGCTTTACCTATTTTCATCAGATAAATGAATGCCCATACCCTAACAAATATAAAGTAAAAATAAAGCCATGGCTTGGCATTCCTAATCTAAAAGAATATGAACAGTACATTATAGACTGGCATTTCTTTTTGAAGGACATGCAAAATTTCATTAATGAATGTAATGACGAAAACCTGGTAAAAACACTGAATATGTTAATACTAAATACATTCTATCTAACAGCCTATACGAGCGACAAGGATTTCTATATCCAATTTTATAATAGGCTTAACAATATAAAGCAAAAGCTTTCCATCTAGCCAAACAAAAAACTGAGCAAATTTGCTCAGTTTTTTTATACCTCTTTATCCCAATCCACGCCATAAAGCGCTATCTGCTTTCCACAATAACGACAATATTGAGCATCCCCATCAACAACTATATGTTTACGATTCATATAGCAACCGCACCATGGACATATATTATACCTGCTCCAAATCATTCCAATCGCAGAAGCTACAAACCACACCACAAATATTACTGTTTCTAAGGCATGCGGTATTTCGACGCACACATACAAATATGCAATGGCAAAAAGTAGTATAACAGAAATCGCCATAACCATAATGCCTCTTCTGGTTCTCTTCTTATGTTCTCTCATAGCACCAATTACAGGCTTAAATTCCGCAGCTATCCTATCTGCTTTTTCCTTTTCACTGGCTGTGAATCTATGTTTACAAAAAGAACATACCTCAGCACCATCATCCGACACTTCACCACATCTCGAACATGTAATCATACTATTATCTCCTCGCTATTTATGATAAGGTTCATTATTAATTATTCTATAAGCTCTGTAAATCTGTTCACTAAGAATCACTCTCATAAGCTGATGCGGAAATGTCATGTCCGAAAAACTTATTGCATAATCCGATCTGTCAAGTACGCACTTATGCAGTCCCAGCGAACCACCTATTACAAATGTAATATTACTTTTACCACTTACAGTAGTTTTTTCAATAAGATCAGCAAATCCTGGTGACGTAAGTTTCTTACCCTTTATCTCTAGTGTGCAAACATAAGCATCATCCTTTATCTTGGCAAGAATACGCTTTCCTTCCTTTTCTTTTATCTGATCTTCCAGTGCCTCACTTGCCTTATCTGGAGTTTTCTCATCAGCCACTTCTACTATCTCAAAACTACAGTATTTACTGAGTCTTTTGGCATATTCCGCGATTGCATCGACGTAGAATTTTTCTTTTATTTTCCCAACACATACAATGTTAATCTTCATAACGTAAGACCACACCTCTATCATCTATAACACTACTGGCTTCTTTATGCTATAATCAACCTATGCTCATATATTATCATATATGTTTAATTGGTACACTATATAAGCAATTGTAAATGAAAGGAAATATTATATGTCTATTATATGTGATACACATCTTCACTCATGCTTTTCAGGTGACAGCGATGCTCCAATAGAAGCTATGATCCAGTCTGCTGTAGATAAGGGATTAAAGGAAATCTGTTTTACAGAGCATCAGGATTTCGACTTCATATATCAGGAGGGCGAGCCTAATGATTTATTTGAGGTCAATACTGATCAGTATTTATACGACCTTATTCAGGCCAAAGAAAAATTTGCTGGAAAAATTGATGTATCATTTGGTATTGAGCTTGGTATACAGGATCATATCGCAAGAAAGCTTGCTGTATATTCCAAGAATCACGATTTTGATTTCATCATAGCTTCGAACCATTTATGCAACCACAAGGATCCATACCTTACAAGCTTTTTCGAAGGAAGACCAGAAAAAGAGGGCTACCATGAGTACTTCCAGTACGAAGCTGCATGTATTAAAGCTTTTAGAAACTTCGATAGTTTTGGCCACCTTGATTATGTACTTCGATATGGTCCAAATAAAAATGCTGAATTCACAATGAGCGAATACGGCGATGATATCGATGTAATACTCAAGCTTCTCATCGATAACGAAAAAGCTCTTGAAGTTAACTCAAGCGGTCTTTCACCAAAATATGGCCTTGGTCAGCCTCATCCTAATATCGAGATATTAAAAAGATACAAGGAGCTAGGCGGCGAACTTATTACAATAGGTTCCGACGCTCATACACCTGACCGTATCGCTGGCGATTACGACAAGGTTGAAGCTATATTAAAAGAGCTCGGCTACAAATACTACGCGGTATATATGCAAAGAATGCCCGAGATGTTCACTTTATAATCAAAAGGGAATAGCAAATCTGCTATTCCCTTTTATATTTGCCCAAATATTTATTTTTCCTTAATCTCTTTGCCGCTCATATGCTCTATTTCAATTTCAAACATCTGAACTGCCTGACCATATTTTTCAATTTCTTCATCAGCAATCTTCTCATCTGGATAATACTTCATAGCCAGTCTCCTCACCAGTTTAATTGCATAATCCTGATCTTCTATAAGATGACACCTGCCAAATACCACTGTACTACTAACATATGGCGCCCACTCTTCATCCCTTATACATTCGTTACCATATACAGTAAAGCACACTTTGTCGCAAGATTTGATTGATTCTATCTTATGGCCCACTCTTGCTCCATGAAAATATATTTTATTTTCTTCCGAGGCATATATAAAATTAATAGGAACTGCGTATGGGTAACCATCATCACCATTAACAGCTATTACACCTCTTCTTTCTTTTACCAAAAGTTCCTTGGCAAGCTTTATGTCTATTTCTCTTTTTACTCTTCGTATTGGTCTAAACATAATAACTCCTCCTTCAATCGTATAGCACTTCACTTCGCTATAGTATGATAAATAAAAAGTTGGTCAAAGCATCCGGCCCTGACCAACAAATAATTCTTTTTATAATCGTCTTTATTACGACTTACAAACAATTATCCACGTGGGAAGTTCTTTACATAAACCTCACGGATCTTGTTCTGAGTCATATTAGCGTAAATCTGTGTTGTAGAAATATCAGAGTGACCAAGCATCTCCTGAACACTTCTAAGATCTGCACCATTCTCAACTAAGTGAGCTGCGAATGAATGTCTAAGTGTATGAGGTGTGATATCTGAAGTGATACCAGCCTTCTTAGCATAATACTTAACGATCTTCCAGAATCCTTGTCTACTCATTGGCTGTCCCTGGCAGTTAGCAAATAATACATCACTTGTTGTATCTGAAAGTAACTGAACTCTAGCATTTCTAAGATACTCAACAAGAGCACGCTTAGCAGGTGCACCAAAAGGTACAACTCTTTCCTTATGAGCATCTCTTATAATGATGTATCCAACCTGAAGATTAACATCATTAACATTAAGACCGATAAGCTCTGATACTCTAATACCTGTAGCATATAAAAGCTCAAGCATTGCTCTATCACGAATCTCTTTGAGCGAACCACCACGTGGCTGATCAAGAAGTCTGTTAACCTCTTCTGTTGTAAGTACTTCAGGTAGTTTCTTCTCAATCTTTGGAGCACGAAGCTTCTCAGAAATATCCTCCTGAATACGTCCTTCTTTAAATAAATAATGGAATAATGACTTAATAGAAGCTATGTTTCTTGAAACAGTAGCTGCTGCGAAATCATTCTTCTCAAGATATAATACATAAGACTGAATATTAACAGTAGTAGCCTTAGTTATGTCATCTACTCCCTGCATTGAAAGATACTTAACTAACTTAGTAAGATCTCTTCTATATGATGCCTCTGTATTGGCAGATGTTTTCTTAACCTCTCTAAGATAATTTAAGAATTCTTCAATAGTATTTTCCATCTGACAAAGTCTCCCTTTTCGTTTTCCCCCACGTTGTTATGTCATTCATGGCTGGTCTACGTAACATTATAAGCAGATTTTTTATATAAAGCAAATATAAAAAAATGCCCAAACCCTTGTATTTATTGGGGTTTCGGGCATTTTTCCACAAGATTTCGACAGACGTGTCAGCTAACTGCACTATATCTTGTAAAAAAATTTTTTTAAAAAATTTTTAAATTTGCTCATTTTATATCATTTTAGATATTTTTCTTTGTATGCTAGTATGGCAGAAATGGTTTTAGAGTCCTGAATTATGCCACCATATATTAATGGAATTATGTCATCTATATTCCACTCTTCAACATTAAGATATTCATCCTCATCGAGGTGTTGCTCTGTCTTACTAAGTCCAGTTGCTACGTATATATCAATTTTCTCATTACTATAAGCAACTGTAGGAAAAATAGATATAAGCGGTTCAATTGAATCACATACATATCCTGTCTCTTCTTCCAGTTCGCGTTTTGCGGCCTCAATAGTTGGCTCATCCGGGCCATCTAGTCCACCTGCTGGTATTTCCAAAGTTATTCTATCAAGAATATTACGATACTGACGAACCATCACTAACTTTCCTTCATTAGTTACTGGAAGTACTGCTGCCGCCCCTTGATGAAGAATAGTATCATAAGTCACAATCTTACCGTTTGGAACCTGTATTTTGTCATGATAATAAGAAATAATAGATCCCTTAGCCACAAGTTCTCTGCCAAGTCGCTTAGTTTTCATTTCTTCTTCAGTTGCATTACCTTTACTCATTGTCTTGCCTTTCTGCTTTTATATTAAATGCGCCAATTATACCTGCTTAAGATTTTTAGTAGATGGGGTTGCCATCATGGAATAATTGGTATGATAAATAACAAATCCTGGAGCACTTCCTGCTGGCTTTTTAAGATTCTTTCTGGCTGTATAGTCTATCTCTACCTTGTCCTGATCCTTCACACTAGAATAAAAAGCTGCAAGTGAAGCTGCTTCTTCGTAAACTGAGTCTGGAAGTTCTCCATCACCCACCTTTACTATTACATGGGACCCCGGAGCATTCTTGGCATGGAACCACATATCTTTACCACTAGCTAACTTAAACGATATCTCCTCATTTTGATAATTATTCTTGCCAACATAAATATCATATCCGGCACTGCTAATATAATGAAATGGCTTAGATGTAATCTTTGGTTTCTTGAGATTACGTCTTCTACGAACATATCCAGAATCAATAAGTTCTTCCTTAATCTGAACTAAATCATCTTCACTTCTGGCAATATCAAGAGAAGTCATTATAGACTCAAGGTGCATAAGTTCCTTTTTGTTCTCCTCCATAAGAGTAGTAAGAGCCTCATAAGTTCTCTTTAATTTGCCGTACTTATCAAAATACTTTCTAGCATTATCCTTTACAGAATACATGGGATCAAGAGGTATGGTAATCATCTGATTATCATAATAATTAAGGACTTCCGCACTCTTCTCCCCATCTTTAAGGCTGTATCCATAAGCATTGAGAAGCTCACCATATATCTTGTACGTTTCACGCTTAGCTGTATCCTCAAACTGCTTTTCCTGAATATCTATCTTCTTCTTTGTTCTATCAATAGCATTCTGAACAACACGTCTTATATCATATGAACGCTGTCTGATTCTAGATACAATATTCTTTTCAGAGTAAAAAATAAAAAGAAGCTCTGAGATTGTATCATATTTCTTTTTCTCTGATATATCAGGAAGATCAATGCTGGCATAATCTAATACCACACCATCCTCATAATAGATAGTTGGTTCAAACTGACCATTTCTTACCTTGTCAAATGTCTCATTAAATATCTTCCACAAGTTATCGAGGTTCGCATCATCAATATCACTAATTAATAAATCAAGGCTAATCCCCGCATTAAGGCACATACTCTTTGCTACTAATGGAGCTATTCCAGTGTATTCCATGTATATAGCCTTAAATACCGGCGTTGGTTTTATAAGCTTGCCGTCAGCTTCTTTCGCCTCATCTCCAGCGCGCATCATACCAAGGAAATTCTCTCTAGTCTCAATCATCGGATTCTTCTTCTCAAGAACCTTAGGAAGGAAGTATTCTCTTCCTGGTAAAACCTCACGAACCGAACTAACCGCGCTAGAAACCCTACGAATACTGTCTACAATCACATCCTTATCATCCACAAAGATGATATTACTGTATCTGCCCATTAGCTCTACAATAAGAGTCTTGGTGCACAAATCGCCCATCTCGTTAAGATGTTCAAATTCAATACGCACAATTCGCTCAAAATCAGGCTGTGAAAAACTGATAAACTTGGCATTCTGAAGATGCTTTCGAAGAAGCATACAAAATGTCGGAGCTGTAAGAGGGCTTGGCTTATTGTCCTCTGTAAGATATATAAGTGGTAATGAAGGATCAGCACTTATAAGTAACCTATACTGCTTGCCTTCATTTTTTACTGTGATTATAAGCTCATCCTTCTCTGGCTGAGCTATTTTAAGTATTCTTCCGCCTACGATTTTCTCATTAAGTTCCTGTACTACGGAAGCAATAGTTATTCCATCAAATGCCACGACTGGTAACCTTACCTTTCATCTCATATACATATATATTGTACATATATCTTGGCTAAAATACTACCTCTAGCTTATAAAAAAGCCAGGCCTTACAGCCTGGCTTAATATTACTATATTAGCTAATTATAAATAATTATGCCTCAAGAAGCTTCTCAACACTTGCAAGCTTTACACAAAGAATGAAAATCTCAAGTGCCTTAGCAAGCTCATCGATTGGTGGGAATGTTGGAGCAATACGGATATTAGAATCCTGTGGATCATTCTTGTATGGATATGTAGCACCTGCACCTGTAAGTGTTACACCTGCATCCTTACACATAGCAACAATCTTCTTAGCACATCCATCCACAGCCTGGAATGATACGAAATAACCACCGATTGGCTTTGTCCACTCCCCGATTTCAAGACCGCCAAGTCCCTTCTCAAGCTCTGCTAATACAAGCTCAAACTTTGGACGAAGAATCTCAGCATGCTTCTTCATATGAGCCTTCATGCCTGCGAAATCCTTGAAATATCTTACGTGACGAAGCTGATTGAGCTTGTCATGACCGATTGTCTGAACTGTCATAATCTTCTTAATAAAGTCAAGGTTGTTAGTAGAAGCACCAAGTGCAGCAATACCTGAACCTGGGAATGTTACCTTAGATGTTGAACAGAACTTAAATACCATATCTGGATTACCAGCCTTAGTACAAGCACCAAGAATCTCGATGAGCTGATCCTGCTTATCATCATATAAATGATGAATTGCATATGCATTATCCCAGTAGATTCTGAAGTCTTCTGCTGCTGGCTTAAGGTTAGCGAATCTAAGAACTACTTCATCAGAATATGTAATACCCTGTGGGTTAGAATACTTAGGTACACACCAGATACCCTTTACTGCTGGATCATTGTTAACATACTGCTCTACCATATCCATATCAGGACCATCAGCCTTCATAGGGATATTAATCATCTCAATACCAAACTGCTCTGTAATAGCGAAGTGTCTGTCATATCCTGGTACTGGACAAAGGAACTTAACCTTATCAAGCTTGCACCATGGAGTAGAACCACATACACCGTGAATTACTGAACGAGCAACTGTATCATACATAACATTAAGTGATGAGTTGCCGAATACAAATACATTATCAGCTGGAATCTCAAGCATATCGCCCATAAGCTTTCTAGCCTCAGTGATACCAATTAACTCACCATAGTTACGGCAGTCGATACCTGCTTCTGATTTAAAATTAACTGAAGGATTAAGGGTGTTGAAGAAATCAGCTTCCATATCAAGCTGCTCTGCTGATGGAAGACCTCTGGCCATATTGAGCTTAAGCCCCTTGCCTTTGGCATCCTCGTACATTTTTGTGAGTTCATCCTTGAGAGCCTGAAGCTCTTCTTTTGTCATATCCTTGTATGCCTTCATAGTAATACATCCTTTCTTATATAAGTAATGTCACAACACGTAATACTGACATTTTACGTTAGATTATATAGTTAAAATCTTTGTTTGGCAATTATTTATTTGTAGCATTTGCTATTATTTCTCGTTATAAATATGTGAATTATGCCATCGTGCTTCACTAATATCTCATATCAAATATCATATTTTTATACAGTTTTACCAATCAAGAGGCACGCTTTTTAACAATTTACACTATAAAAACGCTCTTTTTCTAAAATATCTTTAACTTTATTTACATTGAACTTGATTTTTCCTATTGATAAAATGCTAAACAGAACATTATAGATGTTGAAATATCCTGAAAGGAGTTATTTACATGAGTAATAACTACGTAGTCTGCAATGATACAGACATTACTAATGAATTACTTGCCAGCATGGACAAGTACTTCCGTGCAGTTAACTACTTATCTGCTGCACAGCTCTACTTATTAGAGAATCCACTTCTTCGTCAGCCATTAACATTGGATCAGGTTAAGAAGAAGATCGTTGGTCACTGGGGAACAGTTCCAGGACAGAACTTCGTATATGCACACCTTAACCGTGCTATCAAGCGTTACGATCTTGACCTTATCTTATTATCAGGTCCTGGCCACGGCGGAAACTTCTACATTTCTAATACATACGTAGAAGGAACATACAGCGAAGTATATCCAAACGTAAGCGAGGATATGGATGGTCTTCAGAAGCTTTGTAAGCAGTTCTCATTCCCAGGCGGTGTTCCTAGCCACTGTGCTCCTGAAACTCCTGGTTCTATAAATGAAGGTGGTGAGCTTGGTTACGGTATCGCTCACGCTTTCGGTGCAGTTTTTGATAACCCAGATCTTATCGCTGCTGTAACAGTAGGTGATGGTGAGGCTGAGACAGGTCCTCTCGCTACTTCATGGCAGTCAAACAAGTTCCTTAACCCAATCACTGATGGTGCAGTTCTTCCTATTCTTCACCTCAATGGTTACAAGATTGCTAACCCAACAATCTTCTCTCGTATTTCTAAGGAAGAGCTTGATGCATTCTTTAAGGGTAATGGTTGGAAGCCTTACTATGTAGAAGGTTCTGATCCAATGACAATGCATAAGCTTATGGCCGAGACAATGGATACTGTAATCGAAGAGATTAAGACAATCCAGAAGACAGCTCGTGAAAACAACGATGCTACTCGTCCAGTATGGCCAATGATTGTACTTCGTACACCAAAGGGATGGACAGGTCCAAAGGTAGTAGATGGCGTAAGAATCGAAGATAGCTTCCACGCTCATCAGGTACCTATCATGATGGATAAGCCACATCACCTTGATATCTTAAAGGAGTGGTTAGAGAGCTACCATGCAGAAGAGCTCTTCACTGAGGATGGTAAGGTTATTCCTGAAATCAAGGCTCTTTGCCCAACAGGTACAAGAAGAATCGGTGCTAACCCACATGCTAATGGTGGTCTTCTCCTTAGAGATCTTAGACTCCCAGATTTCCGTGATTATGCATTTGATGTACAGTATCCTGGTAAGATTGAAGGTCAGGATATGATCGAGCTTGGTAAGTTCGTTCGTGATATCTTCAAGCTTAACGAGGAAAGCAGAAACTTCCGTATCTTCGGACCAGATGAGACAATGTCTAACCGTCTCAACCATGCATTCGAAGCTACAAGCAGAGATTGGAACGCAGAAATCATTGATACAGATGAAGGTCTTGCACTTGATGGACGTATCATGGATGGTATGCTTTCAGAGCATATGTGTGAAGGTTGGTTAGAGGGTTACCTTCTTACTGGTCGTCACGGTTTCTTTGCAAGTTACGAAGCATTCCTTCGTATCATCGATTCAATGGCAGCTCAGCATGCTAAGTGGTTAAAGGTATGTAATCAGCTTCCATGGAGAGAAGAGATTGCTTCTCTTAACTTAATCATGGCATCAACAGTATGGCAGCAGGATCACAACGGATTTACACATCAGGATCCTGGTTTCATGGATCATATTGCTAATAAGAAGGCAGACGTTGTACGTCTCTATCTTCCACCAGACGCTAACTGTTTACTTTCAACTTTTGATCACTGTATCAAGAGCCGTAACTATGTTAACGTTATCGTAGCTTCTAAGCACCCACGTCCACAGTGGCTCACAATGGAGCAGGCTGTTAAGCACTGTACACAGGGTATTAGTATTTGGGATTGGGCATCTAACGATGCAGGTCAGGATCCAGACATCGTATTTGCATGTGCTGGTGAGACACCTACACTTGAGGCTCTTGCAGCTGTTTCAATCCTTAACGAGGAGTTACCAGAGCTTAAGATTAGATTTATCAACGTTGTAGACTTATTCAAGCTTCAGCCAAACAACGAGCATCCACACGGACTTACAGACGCTGAGTACGATATGCTCTTCACAACAGATAAGCCAGTAATCTTCAACTTCCATGGATATTCATCACTCATCCATGAGCTTACATACAGACGTCACAACAACAGACTTATGCATGTACGTGGATACAAGGAAGAGGGTACAATCACAACAGCATTCGATGTACGTGTACAGAATGATGTTGATAGATTCCATCTTGTACAGCTTGCACTTATGTACTTACCTGAACTTGGTAACCGTGGTGCTTACCTCTACCAGAAGATGAGTGACAAGCTTGTTGAGCATAAGCAGTACATCCACTCAACAGGTGAGGATCTTCCTGAAATCGTTAACTGGAAGTGGTCAGGACTTAAGTAATCAAGCTCAAGTTCAAACATATAAATTAATAAAAGGATTGATGCTAAGGCATCAATCCTTTTTTATTCGTCATACTATATAACCGTTAATGCACAAGCGCAAAAATTAGGCTTAGGCTGATAACAATATATTTTAAGCTTGGCACCAATCTCAGGGCTATAATCTTCTATTACCTTGGTAACACCATTAACTGCTACATCAGCATATATAACAAGCCACTTCTGATCACCATCCTTAAAGATTTCATAAAATGATTTATTAATCATCTCACTAATTGGTTTACCCTCAAGGACTTCCATTTCTTTGTTGCAATATCTAAAAATAAAATCTATTCCATGTTTATTCTCATCAACAACAAGTTCTATTATGCAAAAAGCAATTGGTAAATTATCAAGTATACTAAACTGAGCCCACTCAAGACCTCTCTTTCCATTCATTAGCACTTGACTACCTAGCTCATCTTTTTTCTTTCGAGCTCTGCCATGGAATTCTACTCCATCCTTCATCCTAAACACATTGTACTGCGCTCTTTCAACGAAGCAGGGAGCAATCGCTATCCCCTTATTAATAACCTCGAAGTTCCCTACTGGAAACGCTTCTATCACTCTTTTTAACGGATGAAAAGTCTCAACCTTACGTCCATCGGTAAGATGAAGACAGGTTTTTCTCTCATCATGCGTCATATACATTACTTCTGTAACAACAACATTGGATTTACGAAGAAAGTTATCAATCTGTGTGCTCATATTTATTACACCAACCTACAATATAACCTGCTCTATCTCCCACTTATCATTGGTAACAATGAGTCCTGGCATCTTCCCCTTTTCAATGGAGCCATACATCATATCAATGTTAAGCCTCTTGGCAGGATTAATTGTGGCCGCCTTCACCGCTTTGGCTGGATCAACTCCCATTTTAATTGCACTAACCATGCAGTCAAATAAATTAGATGCACTTCCTGCAAGGACCTTTTCATCATCCTTAAGAACAGCTTTATTACCCTTTACTATTATTTCGTTGTCTCCAAGCCAATAGTTTCCTTCATCAAGTCCTGTAGCCATGGTACTGTCACTGACTAATATCACTCTATCGTCACCGAACATCGCAAATGTACTTCGTACCACTGCATCATTAACATGATAGCCATCCGCAATAAGCTCTACATACTTTGATTTATCAAATGCCGCCCCTACAACACCAGGATTTCTATGGTTAAATGAAGACATAGCATTATATAGATGAGTAACTTGACTTGCTCCAGCTTCAAATCCTGCAATTGCCTGATTATAATCGGCCTCGGTATGAGCAATCGATACAATAACCCCTTTATCAGAAAGAGTCCTAATAAGCTGCTCACTTCCGCCTAGCTCTGGAGCTAGTGCAACACATCTCACACGCCTGCACTTATCAATAATGCTAATTAATTTATCGGCATTTTCCTCACTTGGTATGAGAGCATTCTCACTATTTTGAGCACCACATTTATTTTTATTAATAAATGGTCCTTCTATATACGCTCCTCTAAGTCCAAAAACCTCACCAGAAGCCATAGCACCTGCAATATTTTGGCACACATCATCTATTTGCTCTAGTGGAAGCGTCATGGTTGCTAGAAGATAAGATACTACACCGTGTTCTCTTTCATATTTATCAAGACGCACCAGGTCATCTATGCTTGCAACACTTCCATCTATTCCATTCGCACCATGCATATGTATGTCAATGAGTCCGGGCAAAATATACTTTGTAGGAACGATTATTCCACCATTAAGATCGGCTAAGGAGAAATCAACATCTACAATTTCGTTATCCTCTAATATGACCGTGCCTTGCCTAAATTTACCATCGGCGCAAAACACTTTGCCACGAACCATTTTTCTATCTAGTTTTTTGAAATAATTAACTTCTACATCCATATTTTTCTAAGAAGCTACTACTGCTTTCTTGGCAATCATATACTGAATCACCATACATACACCCACAATTACAAAACCAATCACATCAGTTATAAATGCTGGATGTATAAGTAACAAACCACCTACAGCCATAAGAACCCTGATAACAATATTCATATTAGAAACACAGTATCCTTCAAGTGCCGAAGCTATACCAAACACACCAACAAAAGATGTTATTGCTATTTGAGCAACCTGGAGCGCTGTTGTATCTATAAGAAGCATTGCAGGGTTATAGCAGAACATATATGGAACAATGAATACCGCTATAGCCAACTTGGATGCATTAAACGCAGTCTTCATTGGCTTACTCTTCGCAATAGCTGAACCAGCATAAGCAGCAAGCGCTACAGGAGGAGTAATATCAGCAACTATACCAAAGTAGAATACAAAGAAATGAGCCGCAAGAACAGGAACACCCATTCTTATAAGAATAGGAGCTGTTGTAGCTGCCATAATACAGTAATTAGCAGTTGTAGGAACACCCATACCAAGTACGATACAGCAAAGCATAGTAAGAACAAGCGCAATAATAAGCTTATCTCCTGCCACACCAACAATTGCATTAATAAGATCATTAGCAAGACCTGTCATCGAAATTGTTCCCGATATAATACCAGCTACACCGCACGCAGCACCTACAGTGATAGAACTCTTACCACCTGCTACAAGAGCGTCAAATATCTTACTTGGTGTAATTCTGTTTTCTTTATTGAACAAACTAACCGCTATTGATGCAAGAATTGCATAAGAAGCAGCCTTCTGCATAGTCATGTAATTACCGGATACGAAGATAACAAGAAGAACTAATGGTAATAACAGATATATCTTCTTAATAAGATGTCCAAACTTAGGAAGCTCTTCCTTAGCAATACCCTTAAGATTATTCTTCTTGGCTTCAAGATGAACAGAAATAAATATACCCGCAAAATAAAGTATTGCTGGAAGTATAGCTCTTTCGATAATGCTTGAATAAGGCTGACCTACGAAATCAGCCATAAGAAATGCCGCAGCTCCCATAATAGGAGGCATAATCTGTCCACCTGTGGATGATGCCGCTTCTACAGCACCTGCAAATTCTGGCTTATATCCATTCTTCTTCATCATCGGAATAGTTACTGAACCTGTTGTAACAGTATTACCTACCGATGAACCTGATACCATACCGCAAAGAGCTGATGAAATAACAGCAACCTTGGCTGGGCCACCAGCAAATCTTCCCGCAAGACAGTTAGCAAGATCAATGAAGAAGTTAGATATACCTGTTCTCTCAAGAAAAGCTCCAAATATAATAAATACAACTATATACTTCGAACACACATTAACCGGCGTCGAGAAAATACCCTCTTTAGTATAGAAAAGATTACGCACAAAATAACGAATTCTAAGTGCGAAGTCAGGATTGGTAAGTCCATATGTCATTGCATATATAACAAAAAATGCTGCCACAACAAGTATCGGCATACCAACACATCTTCTTGTTATTTCAACAAGTGCCAATATACCAATAATACCAATAACTATCTGATACCACTGAAACCTTGTACCCTGATTAATAATGGTGTTAGCGTTAAATGTAAAATAGAAAAATGCCGCCGATCCCAAAATCATCATTATTATGTCATAGAAAGGTAAATGATTAACCTTCTGCTCGCCCTTCTTAATTGGATAAATAAGGAATCCCATAAGTACTACGAGTCCCATAAATGATGTAAGACGTATTTCCTCTAAGAAAGTAGCAAAAAGTGTTACATATATACACCAAAGTGAAAATGCACCAAGTATTAAGCTAACTACTACCTTAGGCTTACCTGCCCATACTCGAACATTAGATTCTCTGTCGTATTTACGCATAACAACATCAATATCTTCATGAACCTCATGCTCAGCATTGTCCACAAATGAGTTGTAATCATCAAGCTTCTTTTCTTCTTCGATGTCAAACTCCACTTCGCGTTCAACCAATTCTTTTTCTAATTCTTTTCTTTTGCTATCGCTCACTGGTTTGACCTCCTTACTCTAAAGTATCTACTGTAATACCATGCTCAGCGTAATATTTCGCTGCACCTGCATGATATGGAACTGTATTGGTGCTGGTAGCATTCTCAACTGAAAGCTCTGCGCCCTTGGCATTTTCAAGAGTTATCTCTTCTGTGTGATCAAATATAGCTGAAGTAAGCTTATATACATCATCTTCGCTAGCGTATGCCGAAACTAATAACACCGCCTTAACAGTAATTGTCTGTATTGATTCATCCTGACCTGGATATGTACCTGCTGGAAGCTCAAGAGCCACATAGTATGGACATTTTTCCATTATCTTATCTCTTATCTCGCCATCAATATTTACAAGGTATACACCATTAGTTGTTGCTAATTCTGTAATAGCTGATGTTGGAGCACCTGCCACGATAAATGCAGCATCAATACGTCCATCCTTGAGCGCTTCCTTGGAGTCTTCAAATGACTGATACTGTGGAAGAATATCAGCTACTGACATTCCTGCACCTTCTAATACATCAAGAGCATTAAAATACACACCTGAACCACTTGCTCCAATAGATACTCTTTTACCTTTAAGATCTGATACTGACTTAATATCAGGATCCATAGTAAAGAGCTGAACTGTTTCATTATATAAAGAACCGAGCACCCTAAAATCATGGGTTGGACCGTCCTTTTCAAAAGCTCGTATACCATCCCAAGCATAGGTCATAACATCGGACTGGGCAAAGCCTAGCTGGTAATCGCCATCCTGAATACTCTGGATATTAACCTTAGAGCCTCCAGTTGACACTGCTGTCACTTTTATATCAGCATTTGTACGCATATACTGGGCCAATACTCCGCCGTAAGCATAGTAAGTACCTGCCGTACCACCTGTACCAAACATCATTCTTTCACTCTGTCCTGCACACCCCACCAAACACACTGCACTAATAAGCACTGCACTTAATAATCTAGTTATTTTTGCTAATTTCACTTCTCTTCCTCCAACTCGGACATTTCATAAAAAAAGCAGGCATCCGCATCAAAATATGTGGTTTTAACCTGCTTAATTAATTATAATTGCTAATTCTAATATATGTCAATTCGACGAGTCATGAATCAATCATATACATCCTAAGAAGATGCCTTTTATCTCTACTTTCTACAGCCTCATGCATATTGATTTCATATACAAGCTTAAGCTCTGGTATATACGAAAGATACACGTCTGTTTCTGGCAAGATATAGTAAAAAATAAACTTAATCCTTCTAGGATTCTCATAATACGAATCCATAATTCGCTGCATTGTCCCCATAAGTATATTTACAGAGAACGGATTAAAAAAGAAAAACGTATCAGCCTCGGCTGGGACTTCATACTTCTCAGCATCAGTCTGAATAAAGCTAATACTATCACCCACGCGTCTTCTATCCACATAAGAGGTCATATTCCTGATTGCAGCATTAATAAACTTATCTTCACGCTCTATGCCTATACACCTGCACCCAAATGAATGAAACATAAAATATAGTACCCGGCCCTTGCCACAACCATAATCAACTAGTACAGAATTCTTATTAATGATTCCTGTTGATGCTATATGCTCAAGCACAGCATAATAAGTGGGCTGATATGGCTGATGATGTTCATCGCTACAGCTTTCATCGCGTCCCTCGGTATTAATCTTTAATTTTTGTTCCCATAAAACATCATTGAATAACATATCTTATTATATCGCCATCATTTAAATTCAAATTCTGTAACAGCGCAGTTTTTCACGCCAAAACTTCCGTATTCTTCATTGGTCATATCGTCAAAATAAGACTTCACAACTCTTGCAATACCATTATGAGCTACTAGCATATATGTCTTATCAGATGCTTTTATCTCATCGAGAACATTATATATTCGCTGCGCAAGTCTAAGCATAGACTCACCGCCCTCATAGCTATTAACAAACTGCTGCTTAGCCAGCTTAAAATCTTCACGAGAACGAGGAGATATACCTTCATACTTACCAAAGCACTGCTCGGTTATCCTTGGTTCTACTACTGCAGGTATACCTGTAAGGTCTGATATAGCCTTGGCAGTATCGGCTGCTCTGCTAAGCGGCGAATAGAGGATTTGATCAATTTTAATATTCATACTGTTAATTAGCCTGCCTGTTTCCATTGCCTGTTCTTTTCCCTTATCGGTCAGTGGAATATCTGTACTTCCACATATTCTATCAGCAACATTCCATTCGCTTTCTCCATGTCTTACAAAATACAATTTTTTCATATATGTATCCTTCCGATTCACATTTTCATTAATTATACAACAACATTGCTCTAACTATAAAGCTCGGTTATAATACGCTTATGGGAATTAAAATAGGTATAGACGCAGGAAGCACATCTACAAAGCTTGCTGCACTTAAAGACAATAAAATATTGGATTTATTAAAAGTAAAATCAGTTCCAACCGATGGCGATATTTACGATATTTTCAATTCATTCATGGAGAAAAATGAGATAAAAAGTTCGGATATCGAATCAATTCAGCTAACAGGTGTAGGTGCTTCTGGTTTTGACAGCAAAATAATGAATATAAACACAAAATATATCCATGAGTTTGATGCTGATTCAAATGGCGCAAGATATTTTGCTCCAAATCTTGATGATTTTCTACTAATCAGCATGGGAACAGGAACAACATATATTCATGTTAAAGACAAGATTCCTACACACGTTGGTGGACTCGGCCTTGGTGGTGGCACCCTCGTTGGATTGTCCAAATACATTCTTGGCACTGTATATTACAATGAAATCTATAAACTTGCTGAGGGCGGAACTCACGGCAATGTCAATATTATGCTTTCAGATGTTGCTACCAATCGTATTGAGGGACTAAATATGGATCTTACGGTATCAAACTTCGGTAAGATATACAGCGAAGCCTCTAAAAGTGACCTGGCTTCAGGCCTTATTAACCTTGTGCTTGAAAATATCATCCAGACAGGATGTCTTATGGCCAATAATATGGGAGTGAACAACATAGTAATGATAGGCGGTCTTAGCGGAGCTAAGGAGCTTGCTCCTACACTTGATGCCTTTAGAAAGCTCTATCCTAACACCAATTTTATTAGCACCGATAATGGCAAATACATAACTGCTATTGGTGCAGCCTTAAGCTAGAATTTATATCACACTAAATACCGGGGAAAAGAATGAATATCTATATTGATTTTGATGATGTTATATGTGAAACCGCCAAAAGCTTCTGTCAAATAGCCGACAGACTTTTTGGTATAAAAAAACCTTATAATGAAGTCCACTTTTTTAATTTGCAGCAAAGTTTTGGATTAACTGATAATCAATATGATGCACTTATGAAAGAAGGTCATCTTCCTGAAATCCTTCTATCATATGAAGAAACTGATGGAGCCTCGATTTCAATTAACAAGATTGTTGATGCAGGACATGACGTAAAAATAATAACCGGTCGTCCATTTGACTCCTATGAGCCATCAAGACAGTGGCTTGATAATCATAACCTTTCAAGGCTTCCACTGTACTGCGTTGATAAGTATGGACGTGAAATCTTTAATCAAAATAGCACTTTCAATATGACTCTTAATGATTTATATGCTATGTCTTTTGACCTTGCCATTGAAGATTCTCCAGCTGCTTTCAAGCATCTTGAGCATTTTGGCAATTGTAAGGTTGCAGTTTTTGACAGACCCTGGAATAAAGACGCCATTCTTCCGTCAGATAATTATATTAGAGTAAAAAACTGGGACCAGATTGTTTCCTTACTCTAGTCCCAGTTCCTTTTTAACATATCCCTGAACATATATACCGTCTTCTCGGTATTCCTCTTTAATACTTCCTGATTCATGCATTCTTGCCACAAGACCAGCCTCTGAAAAAGGAAACAGCCTGTCAATGTATACCCTGTCAGCATTCATAAAATCTTCTATAACCTTATCAAGCTGATCAATACCTTCTCCTGTTTTGGCACTTATCTTAAGCGTTTTATCCGCTCTAAAATCGATGACTTTGTCACGTCCAACAAGTAAATCGCATTTATTGAACAACGTTAATATCGGCTTACCTGTTATACCCAGCTCATCAAGAGTTTTGTATACAGTATCCATATGCTTATCTCTGCTTTCATCAGCAGCATCAACAACATGAAGAATTAAATCGGCGTATACCGCTTCTTCCAGCGTACTCTTAAAAGCATCTATCAAATTATGAGGCAGTTTACGAATAAAGCCTACAGTATCTGTAATAAGAACTTTTCCACCGCCAGGAAGCTTATACTCTCTTGTTGTAGGATCAAGTGTCGCAAATAGCATATCTTCTGCAAGAATTCCTGCATTAGTAAGTTTATTAAGAAGCGTGGATTTACCAGCATTGGTATATCCTACTATCGAAATACAGAATTCGTGATTTCGACTTCTTTTAGCCCTTGTAAGCTCACGATGCTTTTCAACTTCGCGAAGTTCTTTCTTTAGCTGACTAATTCTGTCATGAATACGTCTTCTATCAATCTCGAGTTTCTTTTCACCTGGGCCTCTTGTACCAATACCTCCACCAAGTCTGGATAACACTTTACCCATACCAACAAGGTGCGTAGCCCTATACTGAAGCTGGGCAAGCTCTACCTGAATGCTTCCTTCAGCGCTACCTGCATGTGCCGCAAAAATATCAAGGATAACCATGGTCCTGTCCATAACCTTACAGCCAAGCATTCCTTCTATATTACTGAGCTGCGATGCTGTAAGTTCATCATCAAATACAACACCATCAACTTCAGATATTTCCACCTGTCTTTTTATTTCAGCTATCTTACCAGTACCCATATAAACCTGAGGATGCCTGTTCTCTCTGATTTGCATAATCTTAAGAATGCCTTCGCCACCTGCTGTCTTAACAAGCTCTGCAAGCTCATCAAGACTGGCACTTATAGTATCCTCATCAGTACCAATACCTGCTAATATAAATCTTTCTTTTTTCTTAGTTGTTTCCTGCATATACTACTGGGCTCCGATAGCCACGTCACCGTATTCATATTCATTGATTACGCCGATTGAACTATCTGTATTATAATGAGTTTCCTTAATCATACGATTTTCCTCATCGTATTCAAGAACAGTCTCACCAGAATAGTTACCTACATTATTGTAGAATGTTATTTTAATAACCTGTCCATTATCATTGTATTCGCTCTCACTGGACCAAGTATATCTTGTATCATTATTGGTATTAGTATACTTTACCACCAGACCGTTTTCATCGTATTCATTAATACTTGTACTGATAAGTCCACCACGATTGTTGTAAAATGAATGTTTTACATCAAGGCCAGCTTCATTGTACTCAATAGTTTCTGATGCACTAACATTACCATCTGCATCATAACTTGTTTCCTTAGTAACAAGACCATCAACATTATAAGTATAGCCATGCTTGAATTCATGTTCACTGCCATCTTCCCATGTCTCTACATCAAGGATACAGTTTCCATATTCATCATAATCATATACATTCGAATAAGTACCACCATCCAAGGTCTGTCCTGTTATTTTGGACTTATAGCCCTCTTCGTTCCATTCGTAGTCTTCACTTCTCTCAAGCGCATCATCCGTATTATAGTAATCAGCGCCTATAAGCTGGGCATTATCATCATATCTATACTCATAATAAAAGGCTTTGTTATCACCAAAATATGTTACCTGTCTAAGTAGTCTTGTTTCGTACACCAGCTGTACTTCAGGTTCTTCTGGAACAATCTCCTTAGTAACTTCGTTCTCGCTAACGGTATTCTCCGAAACAGTATTTTCACTTACAGCCACCACATTAGTATTAGCCGAGTTATTGCAACCAGTAAGTGCAGCCCAACTAACTGAAAGGCCTGCCACTGCTGTTATTATTAATTTTTTCAACGTAAAATCCATCCTATGTTATGTAATCCAAGGATTATATTTACATTCAGCACAGCTTTTGTCAAGGTATATTAACATACTCCAAGCTTTTTTAGTTCCTCAGAAGTCTCTTCGTAGCTATTATGAATAATCCCGTGAATTCCAAGCTGATTAGCAGCCACTATATTACGCTCAGTGTCGTCAATAAATGCACACTCATCTGCCACAAGATTGTATCTTTCAAGAAGCATCGTGTATATTGCTTTATCAGGCTTTATAACATGCTCTCTAAATGACATGATACCGCCATCCATATAATCCATAAAATCTAAAGTATCACGACACTCATTGTATGCCTTCTCCGAGAAATTAGACAAATAGTAAACATTATAACCTGCTGCCTTCAAGCTTTTCACCCATGGAATAGCATCATCACGTCTTGTGATCATACCTACAATACTGTCGTATGCTTCATGAAGTTCCTTTTCAATACCAGGATCAAGACCTATGAACAAATTCATAGTCTCATCTTCACTAAGAACACCTCTGTCAAATTCATCCCAGTAAGGACTAGCAACCGATGCCTTAACGATACGCTTAATAATATCAGGCTCAAATCCTTTTTCTACAAGATATTCTTTCCATCTAAAATTGACCAATACATTTCCAATATCAAAAATAACGTTCTTAATCAATTTCTCTTCTTCCCTTCTTTAATAATTAACCTATATTCTACCAACCTTAAAATTCACTGGAATCTCCTCCAATGTTTTTTCAAAGTCTTCGATTTCTTCATCTGATTTTCCAAATAGTACAATGATTCTTGATTTATCATTATACTCTATATTCATATCATCCGCCTGAATGTATGGAGTCACGAACCTATTCTCAGTATCCCATAATTCGTCTTTATCAAGAATAGTCAGAACAAAAGCATTAATGCTTTCGCCTCGTTTTTCCTTAAGCTTAAGAATATAATTCATCATTCTTATATGGGTAGGATTCTTCGCTTCCATATCATCTAACTTAGATAATTCTTTCAAATACTTTTCAAGCATGGCTGACTTTAATATCTCGCCGCTTTGAGTAGTTGCCATTCCATCTATTGTATACGGAACCAGTTCTTTCGTATCGATAAGCTTCACAAATATATCTGTTAACTCTGGATCGAACTGAGAGCCCCTGCATCTTATAAATTCCTCGCGGACTTCCTCACTTGACAGTCGTTTTCTGTATACACGATTGGAGGTCATAGCATCATAGCAGTCAGCAAGACATATAATACGTGCGATAAGTGGTATATCCTGGCCAGCCAAACCACTTGAGTATCCTTTTCCATCATACCTTTCATGGTGATAGAGAATACCATCTAAAAGCCCGTCAACACCTTTGCCTATACCTTTCATTAGCTCAGCACCTATATCAACATGCTTTTTCATAAGCGTATATTCATCATCAGTAAGCTTACCAGCCTTGTTAAGAATTGGATCAGGCACCCCTATCTTGCCAATATCATGCAATGTACCAATATAGTGAATTCGTAGGATATCTTCCTCTGTAAAGCCATAATCATCAGCCATCGCTCTGGCAAGCACCACCGCATAATGTCCTACTCTATCGGAGTGTCCTCCTGTATATTCATCCTTGGCATCAATGGCACCCGCAATTGTTTTTATGGTATTAATAGTCATCTGAGTCTGATAATTTTCACGATTTTTTAAAGCCTGAATCTGGTCATTAAAAAGCTGGATAATAGTGGCCACCATCAGCATAATAAGTCCTACACAAAGGAATAGGCCGAACACGTGATTTCTGGAAATATAAAAACCGATTATCTCAAGCATCGCCATAGCAAGAAAGCAAAGCATACCTACAATGATGATAAAGTATTCCCTTAACTTCCTAGCCCTTATATCTAACACAATATGAACAAAACCAACTACCAGACCAATTCCCATCCAAATATGAGAAAATACTAAGGTTTCGTAATAATCAACTATGCCACAGCAATGAAGAACTGTATTGATTAGCAGCTGCGCACTTGCAATTGCTTCTATAACTATATAGCTTTTATGATGAGTTTTATGCTGAACCTCATCAAAATAAAAGCAAGTTAAAAGACATATTAGTTCTACTGACAAATAGGCAAATAAACCTGATAACGATGGATTGGGAAAGATTATCTGTCTAAGCTTCGACTCACTACTTATCCATACCGCTATATCTATCATAAGAATACCAAGATAAAAAGCAGTCTTATTATTATTATAGATATGATGCATAATACCATAAGCTATTATAAGAGCAATACCAAGGACAAGAAGAACTATTGCCGCTGCATTAACTGCCAGATTATCCTGTATTACCTTGAACCATGCATTATTACCTGCACCAAGTTGAATCTCTTCTAGTCTGTCAGTTGCCTTTACTCTATACTGAATGGCTATGCTCTCACCCGCATCCATAGACGTCAAATTAACTACCACATATGCGCTAGGCAAATAATATGTTGATATCCACAGATTCTCTGATGCATACTGCTCTCGAAGTTCATCGCCTATATATACATATACATCTTCCATGGTAGCTCTAATCATTAGGCAATTGTCATCGGAAAGCTTCTCAGGTAACAAATTCGTTATAGTGACAAGCTCGCCCTTTTCAGCACCGGTATATGTTGGAAGCGAAATGCTCTCTGGCCCGTCATCAGTTTCAAGCATCCATCCATCATTAAAACCAATTGTTTCAAATGAACCCCTTTCTGCTTCGCCATTTGTATTAGGCACAAGAAAGGCATAGCCAAGTAATATGAAATTAGCAATAAGCATTATTGCAACAAAGCACTTTATTAAAATTTCAGCTTTAGTCCTTTCCTGCTTCATGTCCTCTCTCCTAAAATAGTCGCTTTAAGCGAAAAGCTGTTCGATATGAGCATTCGATTCATGTTCCTTGCAAATACTCATGAATTCCTTTATCTGCTCATCTGTACGTCCAAACAAAGTAATAATATATTGGTTATCGTTAAAACAGATACTTATATCCTCGGATTTTATTATCGAAGCGATTATCTTTTTCACATCAAAACTCTTATCCTTAAGGCTAAGAATAAAAATATTAACCTGCTCCCCATTATTCTCCTTGAGCTTTATAAAATAACTGAGCATTCTAATATAACTAGGATTCTTGGATTTGCTTTCTTCGCTTTCAGATGTTATCTGCAAATATTTTTCCAGCTGAGCTGCCTTAGTCACTTCTCCTGTTTTGGAGATAGTCATCCCATCTACTGTTTGCGGAACCATCTCACCTTTATCCATAAGCTTTATAAATATCTCAGCAAGCTCAGGGTCAAACTGACTCCCCTTACACCTCCTATCTCTGTCCTAACTTCCTCGCTTGATAGTCTTTTTCTATATACACGGTTGGATGTCATTGCATCATAGCAGTCAGCCAAACATATAATTCGCGCCACAAGTGGTATATCTTCCCCTGAAAGACCACTTGGATAGCCTTTTCCATCATATCTTTCATGATGATAAAGAATACCATCTAGTAAACCAGCAATACTTCCTTCCATACCAATGACAAGTTCTGCGCCAATATCTACATGCTTTTTCATAAGGGTAAACTCATCACCAGTAAGCTTACCTGCTTTATTTAATATGGAATCAGCAACACCTATTTTACCTATATCATGCATGTTACCAATATAGTGAATTCTAAGAATATCCTCTTCTGAAAAATCATAGTCCTTCGCCATAGCCCTCGCAAGTACAGTAGCATAATGGCCTACTCTCTCAGAATGTCCACCGGTATACTCATCCTTCGCGTCTATGGCTCCAGCAACAGTTTCAATAAGATTGATCAGCATTTTTTTCTGTTCATTAGTATGTTCTCTAGAAACTCTTATTTGACTGACAAATACCTGGATCACAGTTGCTATCGTAAGTATAACTAGTCCAACACTTACAAATCTTCCAAATACAGGTACGTCAGATAAATAGTACACTACAAGCTCTGTAAGTGAGAATATCAAAAAGCCAATCATACCTATGGCAGTTGTTCTGTACTCATGTATCCTTTTACTTCGAATATCAATTGCAACATTTCTAAGAACAAATGCTAGCTCAACAATTAACCATATATGGGAAGAAATAAGTGTTTGATGATACTCCAAAACATGAGTGATATGAAGAATTGTATTAACCATTAATTGAATACATACAATAGCTTCAATAGTCTGATAAATTTTGTGATACCGGCGATTCTGAACTGCATCAAAAAATAAACAGGTCAATACTCCTAATAATTCAAATGAAATATAAGTAAAAATACTAGATAAGGATGGCTTTTGAAGCAGTAGTTGCTTCATTGAAGACTCACTAAACATCCATATAGCAATATCCACCATAAGAAGACCCAGATAATAAGGTGGACGATACTCTGAAACAAAGCGCTGCATTATTGCAGCAATAACAATAAGTAAAAAACCAAGCACAAAAACGACAAATGTAGTTATATCTGCTGATATATTTTTCTTCAGTATAGCAAACCATGTATTATTACCATGTCCAAGACCAATTTCATTAATTACACCTCGTGACTTAACATTATACTTGATTTCTATTTCAGCACCCGCGTCATCGCTTGTAAGGCTAGTAACCATATATACGCTTGGCAAGAAATATGGAAGCAGTTTGGAATCCTCCGAACCATAATGCTCCCTAAGTTCTCCATTAACATAGACATACATATCTTCGAGCGTACTTCTTGTCATAATACTACTATTATCAGTAAGATCTGCAGGTAATGTATTTTTTATGGTTATAAAATCACCCACGCTTGCATCACAAACAAATGGTAAAGAAATGTCACTACTTGTATCGTTGTATTCAAGTAACCATCCCTCATTAAATGTCTCTGTTTGAAAAGATCCAATATTAGCCTCACCTTTGCCAAAATCACCGAAAAGAGCGATTCCTACAATCACAAAAGTACATAATAGCGCCCCATATGCAAAACACTTTATTAAGTTGTCTAAAATCAACATTAACTTTTTCATAATAGGTTAGCTTTTCCTTTTAAATATCAGCTACTAAAACACTCATATCCAACATTTAATTATAACATTATTCCAAATACAACGACAGAAAAAAAGAAGGTTTCAGCCCGCAAATATGCGTTAACCTCAGCCTTCTTTTACTATTATTCTGTATCCGATTGCTTTAACTATTCTTTTTCATCAACTTTTTATATGAATTGACAAATGACTTAATAGAATACCCTTCAACAGGTTCAAAATACATTTTAGCTATTTTTCCAGAATCATCTTCATACTCTATTAAAAGATACTCATTACATCTTGCAACACCATAGTTCTCACCATTTCGATCAGATATTCCAAATATCCCTCGACTTCCTGGTGCTGAGAACAACATGCTAAATAAACCGAATCCCTTTTTATTTGTTGATGCTTCGCCTTCATCTCTCATATCGCTACCATAGCTACTCATATACGGATTTTCTATTATAAGCTGTTTTATCTTATTAATAGCAATAATCATATGATTGATCTGTGTTCCATCATAATGCCTCTCTGAAGCATATACATGATGCTCTGTTAAATACAGCGTACAGATACACGTAGGTATTTCATCTTCATCGTATGAACAAATAATAGCCCTGATAGACTTTAATACTTTTTCACCATTATATTCCATATTATTACCTCACTACATCAATAATAACATAGGGCTAATAGTCATACAATTTATTTATGCCTCTTAGCATAATCCTCTACTATTGGGGCGCAGCATGCTTCAAGCATAACTTCAGTTTCAGCCTTACTCTTAGACCTACGCACTGCAGAAACCGCATTAGCTAGTACACTGTAATTCAGCTTAGTTCCTTTGCTGTCGCACTCATAGTTCAATGCTCGTTCTTTGGTGATTCCAAATCTCCCTGCTACTTCTATGGCGTCAATATTGGCCCCAAGAAATAAAAACTCCCATCCATCCTTTTCCTTGGCTTTTTCAACCATGTCCTTCACTTTATCATATGAATACTGATGACTTGCATTTTCCATACCATCAGTTGTTATAATCATAAATGTTTTCTCTGGTCTATCCTCTTCTCTTGCATACTTATGAACATTGGAAATATGATGAATAGCACCACCTATAGCATCCAAAAGCGCTGTGCAGCCTCTTACATAGTACTGACTATCATTCATCGGCTCGATCTTGTCCACTGGCACTCTATCATAAAGCACCTCACTAGCATCATCAAAAAGAATTGTCGAGATGTATGCCTCTCCCTCCTCCTTTTGCTGTTTTTCTATCATTGAGTTAAATCCACCAATAGTATCAGCCTCAAGACCTCTCATAGAGCCGCTTCTGTCTAAAATAAATATTACCTCTGTTAATCCTTTACGCATATCTTCTTCCTCCTTAATTGCTCTTTTTTTATCACTTTTTATCAGTGATTTATCTTATGAGCCCATTATATTAAAGAGGCGTAAAAATAAGGTCGCTTTGAAAGCGACCCTGAATTATCCAAAATATTTCTTATGTGAGATTTTCACATTATTCTGCTTAACCATAGCATAGTGTAAAGTAGTATCTATTTTCTCATGTCCTAGTAACCTCTGTACCTGCTCGATTGGCATCCCCTTATCAATAGCAGTCGTTGCCATTGTTCTCCTGAATTTGTGCGGATGAACATGGCTAACATTACTTTTTTCTCCCATTTTCTTAAGCATAGTCTCAACACCACTAGTCAGAAGCCTATTATACGGATATCTTAGTGATACAAATAATGCTGGATTATCATCTTTCCTACTTTTCAGGTAATTAATCAAGTGAAGTTTTGACTTAGCATCAAAATATACTACTCTTTCTTTGTCTCCCTTTCCTAGCACAATGCATTCTCTCTCGTTAAAATTAATATCATCTCTATTAAGGTTAACTAATTCACCAACTCGCATTCCAGTAGAATTCAAAAAATCTATGATTGCCAAATTACGAATTTCATCACAATCATCTCTTAATTTTTCCAAATCTTCATCGGCATATGTGTCCTTAACTGAATGCGAAGTTTTTATCTTATGTATTCTGCGAAGTGGACTTTTAAATATATAGTTTTCATCCTCAAGCCACTTGAAAAAGCTTGATAAATTGCGCCGTGTGTTATCGATTGAAGCTTTACAAACACCTCTATCAATTTGATAATTAGATAGATACTCTCGTATATCTTCTGTTGTTATTGAACATACATTTTTTTCAACTGCAGCTATTAGTTTCTCCGCAGATACACGATAAAAAAGCAATGTCCTTTCAGATCGTCCCTCCAGCCTTTTCGTAGCTAAAAATTCCGCCAAAAGTTCCGAGGAATCTTTCACAAAATCTGCATCCTCACCCGCTTGTCCTAGTTCATCCAATACATTTTTCAGTTTCATCATCTGGTTATTATCCAGATATAAGGCCATCCTCTGCAAAACATAATTATTAGATTCTTGTGTCATTATAAATACCTCCTGTTTTTTGAGGTTATTATAATAACCAAACACAATTTTTCAAAACATTTACATTTTCTTGACTCTATAAGCACAAAAAAAGACATAATAACCGAGGTTATTACGTCTTCACTTAGGACTATATTATTCCGAT
>DCHQ01000017.1:6379-9500 GCA_002314855.1 Lachnospiraceae bacterium UBA1748 | reverse complement strand
GGTGGTGCCTGGACTGGTACAGATATCTCTGAGAATCAGATTGTTGAAGCTAAGGAACTAACCAAAGAAGCAGGAATGAATATAGATTTTTACGCTTGTGATGCCAAGGATGTCGCAGCTAATGATTCATCATTCGATGTGATTA
Source organism: Lachnospiraceae bacterium UBA1748 (assembly GCA_002314855.1). Taxonomy (GTDB): domain Bacteria; phylum Bacillota; class Clostridia; order Lachnospirales; family Lachnospiraceae; genus NK4A136. Next base: position 9,355 of record DCHQ01000017.1, on the reverse strand, counting down.
CAGCATGTCAGTGTATATGGTATTTAAACCATAGTGTTACGGCACCTAAGTTCGCCAGGTTTTTAAAGGATGATGGAAGCTTCCTGATTTTGTATATGGGCTGGCTGCCATATGAGGATGAGATTGCAGGTAAAAGTGAAAATCTGATTTTGAAATATAATCCTGAGTGGACTGGTTGTGGAGATACGGTTCATCCGGTATGGGTACCAGAAGAGTATTTGGATTATTTTGTAGTAGAAAAGCAAGAAGAAATCAGAGTTGATATTCCATTTACAAGAGAGAGCTGGAATGGAAGAATGCGTGCATGTCGAGGAACAAGTGCATCTATGTCGCCGGATGTATTTGCAGCCTGGGAGAAAGAGCACCTGGAAATGCTGAAAGAATACCCAGATGAGTTTTTGATAAAACACTATTTTTCAGTGGCTTGGCTTAGAAAAAAATAAAAAACGAGATTACTCCATAAATACTATTAGTTAATACGTATATTAATTAATGGAGGGCAATATTATGAACAAGAAAAAAGTTTTATTTATCATATTTGCTGTAATAAGTGTATTCGTATTCATTTTCGGATTTTTATATTTTAGCGTAGCATCAATTCCTTTTCAGGATCCGCAGTATGTACCTGACAACGCAATTGTAAAGCAGGCAACAGAGATCCTGGTGGGCAAGGTTGCAATGCTTGCTGGAGTAGGACTGTTCATAGGTTCTGTTATTGGAGCAACTGTTACGGGGAAGAAAGTCAATGAAAAGATGGATGCTTAATATAGGGATTGTGCTGGTAACACTTTTGCTAGTAGCCGCTGTATTCCTTTTTATAAATGGCTCCCTTGAGATGTATCCAACAAGTGAGCAAATAGAAAAGTCCAGAATTGCTTCGAGTATAATGGGCATAATATGCTTCGCGGTTGATGGTATATTAATAAAGCTAAGAATCAAAGGATAATAATAAATATAAGGTATAAAGTTTCCGTGTGTCAGCATGGGAACTTTTTTTGTTTACAGATATTCATAATGGGTTTCTTTGCTTGTTATGTATTGTATAATATAGCTATGCTAGATTGAGAAGAATGGAGTAGGTTAGAGTGAATATACTTTTTTATGAGTGGGGTTCATATACAGCAGGCGATGTTGCCAGTGCTTTTAAGGAAGCTGGGATATCGACCGATATATATCAATATATATTAACTGATAAAAATGAAGACGAGCGATTTGAGAATGAGCTTGAGAGTAAAATAAAGAATAGTAGCTATGATGCGGTATTTAGTGTTAACTATTTTCCAGTAATAGCCAAGGTGTGCCATAAGAATAACATTAAATACATATCATGGAGCTATGACAACCCTCTTAATGTTATCAATATAGAGGAGACTCTCGGACTATCGACCAACTATGTATTTTTGTTTGACAAGGTACAGGCCAGTAAATATCAGGGCCTTGGGTTTGATAATGTGTACCATTTGCCGCTGGCGGTTAGTGTACAGAGGCTGAATGGAATACAGTTGTCGTCAGTGGATAAGGCTAGATATATGTCCGATATATCTTTTGTAGGAAACTTGTATAACTCAATGCTTGGAGCATATATCAATCCACTTGAGGAATATCAGAGGGGCTATATTGATGGAATATGCACTGCTCAAAGTCATGTATATGGATACTACATGGTAGACGATATGCTGACTGATGCATTCATGGATGAAATCAATCAGACCTATAAAAAGGTGAAGCCAGATACAGAGTTTGTGCTTCCAAGGGAAGCTTTATCATATGCAATGGCAGCAGAAATAACCAGAAAAGAAAGGCTGTCTATACTAGGATTATTATCCGCGCATCATGATGTTAGTTTGTATAGTCGCGATAAGATTGATGGGCTTGCGGATATTAAGCAAAAGGGAGCAGTTGATTATTCGTCTGAGATGCCTAAAGTATTTAAGTGCAGTAAGGTTAATATGAATATCACCCTTAAAATACTGCAGTCTGGTATACCCCTTCGTGTGTTGGATATCATGGGCTGCGGCGGATTTGTTTTATCTAACTATCAGCCAGAGGTAGCGGAATATTTTGTAAATGGTGAAGAAATAGCTATGTATGACAGCGTGGAGGATGCATATGCTCAGGCTGACTACTACTTAGCACATGATGATATTAGGTGCGATATAGCAAGGCGAGGCCTTGAAAAGGTAAGTAGGGAATTTTCATACAGAGATAGAGTTAACGATATGTTAAGAATATCAGGACTTTCTTAGTCGGGGGAGATATATTTGAAAATACTATTTTATAGATACGGAAGTATATGTGAGCCAGATTTAATAGAGTGTTTCAAGGCTGCTGGGATAGAAGTGGTTGAGGAAAAGCTGGAGCTTGAGAAGAAAAAGTGTACTCCAGGAGAAGTTGTAGAGCGCATTTCAAAAAGATTTTCATCAGATACATATCTGTTTGTATTTTCGCTCAATTTCTTTCCGGCGGTATCAGAGATATGTCAGGTATACAAGGTTCCATATGTATGCTGGACTGTTGACAGCCCTGTTATGGAGTTGTTTTCTCCTTCACTAAAAAACAGTGTGAACAGAGTGTTTTTCTTTGATAAAGCACAGTATGAATATTTTGGTAAGGAATTGCAGAATTGCTTTTATATGCCACTAGCCACTAATGTTAAGCGTTGGCAGCTGGTAGTCAGCCAGGCATCACAGGCTGATAAAAACAGATTCGCCACAGATATATCACTTGTAGGGTCGCTATACAGTGAGAAGAATCCATATAGAAAGATTGAAGGATTATCCGACTGGGCCCGTGGATATGTTGATGGTATAGTCCAGAGCCAAATGAAGATATTTGGCTATAACATCATAGAAACTGCACTTAACGATAGATTAATGCAGGAATTTGAGGAAAAGGTTCCAGACTTAAAGGCAGGGCCATATGCGGAGAATCTTTCCAAGAAATATGTGATGGCCAATAATTTCATTGGAATGGAGA
>DCHQ01000017.1:0-6312 GCA_002314855.1 Lachnospiraceae bacterium UBA1748 | reverse complement strand
GCTTGATTTGTATACATTTAGTGACACTTCGGAGCTTGATAACAGCATTAAGGTTCATCAGGGTGCTAAGACTCTCACAGAGATGCCACTTATATTTAACCAGTCAAAGATTAATTTGAATATTACAATCAGACCTATACAGACTGGTTTGTCGCTGCGAATCTTTGATGTACTAGGTTGTGGTGGTTTTCTTATGACTAATTATCAAAGTGAATTGCCTGATTTCTTTAATATAGGTGAAGATATTGAGGCATTTGCATCGGAGGAAGAATTAGTAGATAAGTGTGCTTATTATCTTCAGAATGATGATGCCAGAGAGAAAATCGCACGTTCTGGTTTCGAGAAAGTCTGTAAATATCATACATATGAGCAGAGATTTTCCGAAATGATAAAAGCAATATATGCAATGCTATAAATTGGTAAGTTTACATAAATAGTGGTATAATAGCTTGAGATAAATGATGATTTGGAGAACTTATGAAAATAAAGCCGGATATAGATTTATCACAATTTAATGATGCCAATGGTGAGTTCACGGAAGAAAGTAAGCAGAAGCTTCGCGCCTATGCCGATGGTTACTATGAGTCGCTTGCAGGGAAGAAATCGGCTATAAATATATGCGTGTGTATGCTTAAGGGACAGGTCAATCAAAAACTTGAGGATGACCGTATGCCATCGTACAAGGCTATTGAAAAGTTCTTTGCTACCGAGGAGTTCGAGGTTGCCAAGGATTATGATCTTGAACTCAAGCGCTTTGAGGTTGCGACTAAGATATTTGACCTTGAGATGAGTCTTGGGGTTGATATGAATATATACGAGCAGGTTCAGTATGTTGATGATTTTGAAAAGGTATATAGACAGCTGACGTTTTATTTTAGAAGAATTCAGCTTTCTATGTCGAAGCCTGTTCAAAAGGAGATACTGACCTACATAAGAGGTAAGAAATTATCTGTTATTACAGTTGTTGAAATATTATTTGACTGTGATCTTGGAAGTAAGGAGCGTATAGCTTCCAAACTTGCGGATCTTTATATTGAGCAGGGAATGACCAAGCAGGCCCTTTATATTCTTGGTGTGGCCAAGGAGCATTGCCGTTCAGAATACCGTTATGATCTTGAGATGCAAAGACGTAAGATTGCGGAGAGTGTATAGATGGGTAAGAATAAAAGAAAGATAGCGTTCATCATATGTGTTAATGATGATCTGTTTTTCAAGGAATGCCAATTATATATTAATCAGCTTAGTGTCCCAGAAGGGTTTGTTGTAGAAATAATAGATGTGCGTGGTGCTAAGAGTATGTGCGATGGTTATAACCAGGGCATGACGCGCACTGATGCAAGATACAAGGTATATATGCATCAGGATGTTTTTATTCTTAATCCTAATTTTCTGGTGGATATTCTTGAAGTATTTGCACAGGACCGCAAGACAGCTATGATAGGTGTTATTGGTTCAATGATTATGCCTGCGTCAGGTGTTATGAGCCATGGGGAGCGCGTAGGTAACCTTTATGAATTCGACAATGAGAATGTTGATTATAATGGTTATGAATTCAACAAGGAGCATGGCATACATGAGGTCGAAGCTATTGACGGCCTTATAATGGTTACCAAGGAGGATGTGCCTTGGCGCTCGGATTTATTCGATGGCTGGTATTTCTATGATGCATCACAAAGCTTTGAATTTAGACGAAGAGGGTACAATATAGTAGTTCCTGTTCAGAAAAAGCCATGGGTGGCACATGATGAAAGCAGTCAGTTTACTCAGTGGAATTTTGATAAATACAGAAGAATTTTCCTGGGCGAATATGGCGACGAAATTCGATAAAGATTAAAGAGGACGACAGAACATGTCATCTAAATTAAAGAAAACAGTTAGTAATAATAAGGTAAATAGCACACAGTCATTAAAGGCTGGCATAATGAAGATAATGCAGTATGCAGCATCTGTTTATGTAATAGCTCTTTTGTGTGGACTTCCATTATATATGGAAAGAAAATACCTGAATATGGGCGATGCCAAGTATCATTTCTTCCAGTATGTGAGTATAGCGATGCTTGGCTTTCTTATTGTATTTGCTGCCCAGCTTGTTTATATCAATACAAAGGATAATGTGTATAACAAACAAATGTTAAAAACTCTATCGGCTACTGACTGGTGTGTTTTGGCATTTGCAGTAATATCTGTACTATCATGTATCTTTGCTCATTATAAGCGTTATGCGATATTTGGCTATTCAGGCTGGAATATGGGACTTATATCACAGCTTATATTTGTTCTTATTTTCTTTTTTATCGCGCGCTTCTATAAATGGAATGACAAGATTATGCACGTAGCCATTGCCGTTGGCGGTTTCGTATTTCTTATAGCAGTTCTCCAAAGATTTGATATTGATATACTGAATTTGTACTCCAATAGACATGAGAATGGTGAATATGTCAGACTGGATGATATATATATCGAGAAATTTGTATCCACTCTTGGGCAGACATCCTGGTATTCGAGTTATGCAGTTCTTATATTGCCATTTGGAATGTATACATACATTTTTGCAAAATCCAAAAAACAGGGAATACTTTCAGCGTTGTTCCTCATTCTGGGAGCTGCTTCCCTTTGTACTGTTAATAGTGATAGTGCGTATATTGCAATATTCCTTATATTCCTGGTATTTTTCTGGTTCGCTCTTAATAAGAACGAAAGCATGTTACGATTTTTGGAAATCGTTCTCTTATTTATAGGTACATTTAGAATAATAGGACTGCTACAGAATCTTTTTCCGGAAAGAATGGTTCATCTTATATCAGGGGAAGAGAAGCTTACAAGATTTATTAATCATTCTCCTATAGTGCTATTCCTTTTTGTATTGATACTGATTATCTACCTGTTTATCAGATGGCGAATGAGTGAAGAAGGCATAATGGGAGCGACATTTGATATTAGTAGGGTAGCTTTCCTGGGAGATGTTGCGGTATGGGCTTTTGTAGTGGCTGTATGGCTGGTTCTCCTACTTATGATTATGGTGACTAAGCACACATTGCCAGAATGGTTATCCAGATTTTATGATATTGGCTTTCTAAATTTTGATGAGAGCTGGGGTAATTATCGAGGCTTCAACTGGCGAATGGCAGTCAGGGCATTTTCGGAAGCTGGACTGAAAGATAAGCTCATAGGTGTGGGACCGGATTCATTTGCATGGAGTATGGATGCTTATTGTAAAGAAGAGGTTGCAGAGTTCTGGCATGGATTACAGCTTGCCTGTGCTCATAACGAATGGCTTAATATGCTTATCACAGAAGGAATACTTGGCGCAGTAGCATACCTTGGTATATTTATAACGGCGGCTCGTAGGCTTGGAGCAAAGGCTAGCGAGAATAAACTGGCAATACCTTGCCTTGCGGCTATACTGGCATACATAAGCTACAATTTCTTCTGCTATCAGACCTGTCTGTGTACACCATATATTTTCATGATAATAGGAATCGGCGAAGGGCTTCTTCGGAATAAAGATATATAAATATAAACATATAAAAAAATCCATTTCACATTGCTGATGAAATGGATTTTTTACATATAAGAATTAAATAACATACCACTGTAGGCACTTGTGATATACGGGTTAGCGTAATGGGTTACATTAGGATTCTTATAAGCAACGATACGCTTGTCCACATAGTCCATAGGATTAAGCTGAACATCCGATATCTTTTTGGCAGCAGACTTAGTGAAGTCTTTAAGTGCGGAGATGTCGGAAGCGGTAGCTTGACCTGACAGGGCGTTACTTAGCTTACTATCATCAACATCTAACGTTCCGTCTTCGTTTCGTACGATTCCAAGATGATCCATGGCAGCAGCATAACTGCTGTTCATACGTTTCATGGAATCAATCAGTAGTGAAGTACGTGGCTGCTTATCAATGAATTCAGCCGCAGTCTTTATAAACTGATTATATGAACTGGCGACTCCTAGAATGTTATCCTTCAGAGAGTCAAAGTCTGTCATAACGCCTATCTTAACACTCTGCCCTGGCTCCGTTGTTTTCTTGAGTGTAATGGCATATTTGTTATCGTACGTAATCTCGTTCTCAGGAGCTGTCTTACTCTCGCCATTAATAGTGTATTTTGCCCAGCTTGCATTGCTGGTTATATCTTTTATTCCAAGATAATCGACAAGACCTCTTGTCTGAGAGGTATCATCGTCCGATATAATAAATGATGGTTCACTGTCGTCACCTGTTCCGGTCGAGTTGCCGAACAGCATAATTGCACTGTTTCCATACTGATCCTGAGATACTGTGGCCGAAAGACCGATAGCAGCGTTATTGATAAGTCTGGACAAACGGCTTTGGATAGAATGATTGGTATCATTCTCGGAAATATTAAGCTGAAGCTCGTAGCTTGAACTCGCAGTTGTAACATCGAAAGAATACGAGGCAGGTACAAGAGTTTTTTCATCCATAGGAAGATAAACACCCTTATTGACCTGAGGCATTGCAAGGCTTTCGATTGTAAGATCTATATTAGAAGAAACGCTGGCCGGACTTCCAGGTAGTTCCGAAACCTCGGCATTGTCAGGAGAAGAAGAGTATAAAGCTTTCTTTTCAAAAAGCTGCTCAGCATCCTGACCACCCATCGAAGAAATGTTGTGACCAAATTTCATGGCACTTTCTTTCATGGCAATAGTGTATCGTTCAATATCGCTTGTAGGCTTGAAAAGATATACTGGCTCGTCCTTGCTGTGTTCTACGATAGAATTATAAATATTTTTTAAATCGGATTTGTTATGCGCGTCTGAACGTGAAGAAGACTTAGGCGCATACGAAGAACGATATAAATTGTAGACATTATTATAAATTGAATTATAAAATGACATATATGAGCCCTCCTTTCTTCCGTGAATCGAGCATCAACATATGAAATGGTAGCAATCCTTTGCTACATCGATAGTTATACTTAATACAATTTTACTACAAAGAATATTATCTTACAATATATTATAAAGAATATAATAGCTGTTTCTTCTATATAATATGTTTTTTTGGTTGACATAATAGAGAAATATGTAATATCTTGATGAAAGCAGGATATTTATGATATAAATTATATGGAAAAATAAGTTGACACAAATAACTAGACGTGATATTCTAGTCTTCGCAAAAGAGTTTGAACTCTTTTTTTTGTGCACCCGTGGTGCATATTGATATAAAAGATAAAGAAACATACTTGGAGGAAAGAAAATGCGTACAAGAATTACATTAGCATGTACAGAGTGCAAGCAGCGCAATTATGACACAACAAAGGATAAGAAGACTCATCCAGATCGTATGGAGACAAAGAAGTACTGTAGATTCTGTAAGGCTCATACATTACACAAAGAGACAAAGTAATCCCTTTCATTAAAGTGATAGTAAGTAGATCCATGGAGGTACAGACGTGGGTAGTTCGACTAACGATAAAGAGACTAAGAAAAAGCCTAGTTTTTTTAAGGGATTGAAGAAAGAATTTAAGAAGGTTACTTGGCCAAGTAAGGAAGATACAGCTAAGCAGACAGTTGCTGTAGTTGTAGTTTCAGTTATTCTTGGACTTATAATAGCATTCTTAGACACTATTATTCAGTATGGCGTAGATTTTATCACGACACTTTAAAGGAGCAAAAGATGGCAGATTCAAAGACTGTTAAGGTTAAAAGACTTGGCGATCTTCAGAAGGTGCTTGGCGATACAGAAGAAAAAGAGCTTTATGCACCAACAAGAGCAGCAGCTGATGATAAGCCTGCAATTGATGAGGATTACGATATAGGTCAGAGTGACAACAAGAGCGGCCGTGGAATGGGCTGGTATGTTGTTCACACATACTCAGGTTATGAGAAAAAAGTTAAGATCAACATAGACAAGGCACGTGAGAATCGTCATCTTGAAGATAAGATTCTTGAGGTGCGTGTTCCTATGCAGGATGTTGTCGAGGTTAAGGCAACAGGCAAGAAGAATGTTCAGAAGAAGGTTCTTCCAGGATATGTTCTTATTCATATGGATGCGGACGATAATGACGCATGGTATGTTGTTCGTAATACAAGAGGCGTAACTGGATTTGTTGGTCCAGGAAGCAAGCCAGTTCCACTTGAGGACTACGAGGTAGGAAGCCTTGAGCAGGAGCAGGCAATGCATGCTGACTTCGAAGTTGGCGAAACAGTACGTGTTATTGACGGTGCTTGGAAAGATACAATCGGTGCTGTTACACGTATTGATGAAAACAAGCAGACAGCTACAATCGTAGTTGAGATGTTTGGTCGTGAGACACCAGTTGAGATTGCATTCTC